>CAZSBO010000102.1:0-14233 GCA_964605265.1 uncultured Prosthecobacter sp. | reverse complement strand
CGGTAGCTCGTCAGGCTCATAACCTGAAGGTCACAGGTTCAAATCCTGTCCCCGCTACCAATTTTAAATCCCTGAGCCTCAACAGCTCAGGGATTTTTTGTGGCCGGATTCATGGAGGGCGCGGGATGACCGAAAAACCCCCATTTTTGCCCAGAAATGACACTTTGGGCGTGACGCACCGGTAGGCTAGGCGCGTGAAAGTCAGACGGCGCAAATACCAACCCTCCGGGGATATGGGCTGGATGCTCGATCTGGAAGTTTTCAACGGCCGGCGTGTGCGCAGCACCTCCCAACTCGACTCCCCGACCTCAGGGTCCTGCATGCGAGACGTCTGAGGGCTGCGGCCAGGCGACCCCTTTGAGGCTTGCAGGTTGTGGGGCTCAAGCGCAGGCTGGGAATGCCATGGCTGCCCATCCAGACCTGCCGCTGCCGGGGGAGCGCCTGCGCGCCTTGTTGCTCGGGCTCTGCCGCCAGGCTCGCGCGGATCTGCAGAGGTTGCCGCGGCAGCCGGAGCCGGCGGTGCACGCGCTGCGCGTGCGCATGAAAAAGCTGCGCGCGCTCCTGCGCCTCGCGTCGCCCGTGCTGCCTGCTGAAATCCGGCAATCACTGCGCGCCGAGGCCAGTGCCATCCGCCAAGCCTTCGGTGCCTGTCGCGACGCAGAGGTGGCGCGCCATCTGGCCGCCAAACTGGCCGAGCAGGCCGGGTTGCCACAGCCCACCCTGGACTTGCCGTCGTTGGCGCCCGAGCCGGCCGTGTCCCGGGTAGCGATCCGCCGCCGCCTGCGTCACCTGGAAACCCAACTGGCGCAGCTGCCGCTGGCGCCATTGACCCGGGCCTCGCTGCACGCGGTCTGGGTGGAGCAGTACCGCTGCTGCCGGCGTCTTGGCCGGCGCTGCCATCGCGATCCGCGGCCGGAAGTGCTGCACGACTGGCGCAAGCGGGTCAAGGAACTCGAGCACCTCGGCCTCGCGCTCGTCGCCTTGCGGGTGGACCTGCCGGCGGCTCGGCTACGCATCCGACCAGCCCGCGAACTGGGTCGCCAGTTGGGCCGGCTGCAGGATCTGGCCGTGCTCGCGGCGGCCTTGCCGGCTGATGCCGGCAAGGAGTGGCGTCGACTGCTGGCGCAGCGGCGCCGGCGCCTGTTGCGGCGGGTTTTTGCTTGTGCCGACCGATGCCTGGCGACTCCGGCGCGCAAGTTGCTTGCCGGGGGCGAGGCCGATTGAATCCCCACGGCCATTGCTGCTTGCATCCTCCGTCACCTCCCCCACACTGGCGCCCATGAGTCCCGACTCCCTCGACCGCCTGCGCGCCGCGGTGCGCGACGTGCCGGACTTCCCGCAGCCCGGCATCCTGTTCAAGGACATCACCCCCGTTTTGGCCGATCCCGCGCTGCTGCGCGAGGCGATCGACGGCATGGCCGAGACCTTCGCGGAGCGGCGTGTCGACAAGGTGGTCGGCATCGATGCGCGCGGTTTCATTTTTGGCGCGCTGCTGGCGGACCGGCTCGGTGCCGGTTTCGTGCCGGTGCGCAAGAAGGGCAAGCTGCCCTGGCGCACCCGCGGCCTCGACTACCAGCTCGAGTACGGCAGCAATGGCATTGAGATGCATGTCGACGCCCTCGCGCCCGGCGAGCGTGTGGTGCTGGCCGATGACCTGCTGGCGACCGGTGGCACGGCCGGGGCGGCGGTACGGCTCATCGAGGAGGCGCAGGCCGAGCTGCTCGGCGCGGCCTTCTTCATCGAGCTGGCCTTTCTCAATGGTCGCGACCGCCTGGCGGAACGCGTGCCGGTGCATGCGCTGCTGACGTACTGACGCGCATGACCGAACGCGAGTACAAGCGCCGCATCGAGGCTGCCGCGCAGAAGGTGTTTGCCGGCAGCGGCGCGCTGCCGCGCGGCAAGACGGTGACGCTGCGCCTGTGCAAGCAGTTCCTCCGCCTCAAGGAGCAGCGCATCAAGCAGCGCCACCGCGCCGGCTGGAGCGGGGTGGAAATCTGCCGCATGCGCTCGGACATGCTCGATCATCTCGTGCGCGTGCTCTGGGAGGAATGCGTGGCGGCGCAGCCGGGCGCCGAGGCGCTGAAGATCAGCGTCGTCGCCCACGGCGGCTACGGTCGCCGCGTCATGAGCCCGGGCAGCGACGTCGATCTCACCTTCATGCTGCCGGGCAATGCCGCCCAGGTACCGCCGGCGGTCGCCACCCTCGTCAGCGCCCTGCAGACCCTGCTCTGGGATCTCAACCTCAAGGTCGGCCAGGGCGGCACGCGCAGCGTCGGCGACTGCCTGCGCCATGCCAACAACGATCCGCACGCGATGACCGCACTGGTCGAGGCGCGCTTTCTCACCGGCGACGAGGCCGCCTTCCTCGATTTCCGCGCGCGCTTCGATGCCGAGTGCATCGAGGGACGGGAAAAGGAGTTCCTGCGTCAGCGCCAGGAGGATTTGGCGACGCGCCACGACAAGTACGGCGGCACGCCCTTCGTGCAGGAGCCGCACGTCAAGAATGGCTGCGGCGGCCTGCGCGATTACCAGAACCTGATTTGGATGACCTATGCCAAACTGCGCACCCTCGACCCGCGCGACCTGGTGGCGCGCGGCTTTGTCGCCCCCGGCGCCTGGAAGGAGGTTGAGGCTGCCTACGACCTCGTCCTGCGCGTGCGCAACGAGATGCACTACTCCGAGCGGCGCGGCGAGGACCTGCTCACCCTGCGCCTGCAGGGCGTGGTCGCCGGCCACCTCGGCTACCGCCACAAGCGCGTGCTGCGCCGCATCGAGGCGTTCATGAAGGACTACTACATGGCGACGCGCGACGTGCTCCAGCGCAGCAGCGAGATCATGGACCGCTTCCACCTGGAGGCACTGGAGGGCGGCAACGGCCGGCGCGGCCTGCTCGGTTTCCTGGCGCGCCGCAAGGACGTCAAGCGCGCCGACAAGTTCGACGGGTTCATCAGTCGCAACGGCCGCATCTTTCCCGAGGCCGAGACGATCTTCCGCGACGATCCGCCGCGGCTGATGCGCCTGTTTTCGCACACCCAGCAGCGCCACCTGCGCTTGAGTCCGGAGCTGTTCCAGCTCGTCCAGAAAAGCTTCCGGCTGGTCAACGCCGGCTTCCGCTACAACAAGGATGTGCGCGAGGTGTTCGAGGCCATCCTGTCGCGTCGCGGCGACGTCGCCCGCACCCTGCGCCAGATGCACCGCGTCGGCTTTCTCGGCCGCTACCTGCCGGAGTTCGGCGCGCTCACCTGCCTGGTCCAGCACGAGTTCTTCCATCGCTTCACCGCCGATGAACACACCCTGCGCACGCTGGAGCGGCTCGACGAGCTCGCCGGGCCGCCACAAAACGGCGGCACGGCCTTCTATCAGCAGCTCTTCCGCGACCTGCAGCAGCCGTCGATGCTGTACCTGGCGCTGATCATGCACGACACAGGCCGCGCGGCGAACAAGAAGTCGCATGACGATGAGAGCACCCTGCTCGCCGACGCCGTCGCGCGCCGCCTGCTCATCAAGGGCGAGCGCCGCAAGCTGCTGCTCTTCCTGGTCGACAACCACCTGCTCATGTACCGCGTGGCGACGACCTCGAACCTGGAGGACGCCAAGGTGATCGAGGACTTCGTCCACATCGTCCGCACCAAGGAGAATCTCGACAGCCTGCTGGTGATGACCTATGCCGACTCTCGCGGCACCAGCGAGGCGAGCTGGTCCGGCTACAAGGAGGCTTCCATTCGTCATCTCTACCACAACGCCCTGCAGTTCATGCAGGCACCGGCCGATTTCATGCGCCGGGCCAGCGTGCCGCTCGACGAGGTGCGTGCCGAGGTCGACAAGCTGCTGCCGGCGGATTACGCCGACGAGATCACCGCGCATTTCGAGCACATGCCGCGCAGCTACTTCAACTTCCGCGAGCCGGCGCAGATCGAGGCGCACCTGCGCCAGTTCCGCCAGTTCTTCGTCCAGCTTGCCGAGGAGGAGGCGGAGGCCGGGCTGCAGCCGGTCATGGCCTGGAACGACTACCCGGTGCATGGCTACAGCGAGCTGGTCGTCACCTGCTGGGACCGTCACCTGCTGCTGGCGCGCATCTCCGGCGCGCTTGCCGCGGAGAGCATCAACATTCTCAGCGCCGACCTGTTCCAGCGTTCCGATCACCTCGTGCTCGACATCTTCCGCGTCTGCACGACGAACCTGACGGCGGTCACCAGCCGCAGCGCCAAGCAGCGGGTCGAAAACGCCGTGCGCGCGGCCTTCGTCGGCCAGACCTTTGATTTTGCCCCGGCCATCGCCAAATCGCGGCGCAGCGTGCCCGGCTACGACGAGGTCATGGCGGAGATCCCGCAGCGCGTCCACATCAACAACGACGTCTCGCCCGAGCACACGGTCGTCGAACTGCAGGTGGTCGACCGCCTTGGCCTGCTGCACGACATCTTCATGGCCATCGGCAAGCTCGGCCTCAGCGTCACCCATGCGCGCATCGCCACGGAGAAGGGGGTCGCCCTCGACGCCGTGTACGTGCAGGACGCCAACGGCAGCAAGCTCGAGGAGCGCCAGGCGCTCGACACCCTGCGCGCGCGCATCGAGGAGGCCGTGTTCGGCTGAGGAGGATCGTCATGCGCCGCGCCCCGCTGTTTTGCACCGCTGACGAAGCCGTCGCCGCCCTTCCCGACGGCGCCACGGTGGCGATCGGCGGCTTCGTCGGTGCCGGCCATCCGGAACTGCTGACCGAGGCGCTGGAGCGTCGTTTTTTGGCGACCGGCGCACCGCGCGACCTGACCCTGTTTTACTGCGCCGGCCAGGGCGACCGCGAGGCGCGCGGGCTCAATCATCTGGCGCATGAGGGTTTGGTGAAGCGGGTCATTGGCGGTCATTGGAACCTGGCGCCCAAGCTTGGCGCGCTGGCGCTCGACAACCGCATCGAGGCCTACAACCTGCCGCAGGGCGTGCTCTGCGTGCTGCTGCGCGAGATCGCCGCCAAACGGCCGGGGCTGATCACCCGGGTCGGGCTCGGCACCTTCATGGAGCCGGACCAGGGCGGCGGCCGCATGAACGCGCGCACCACCGAGCCTCTGGTCGAACGCCTCGTGCTCGAGGGCGAGCCCTGGCTGCGCTACAAGCCGGTGCCGGTCCACGCCGGCCTGATCCGCGCCACCAGCGCCGACCGCCACGGCAATCTCAGCTTTGAGCGCGAGGCTCTGATCGGCGAGGCGCTGCCCATCGCGCAGGCGGCGAAAAACCACGGCGGCCTGGTCATCGCCCAGGTCGAGCGCGTCGTCGATCTGCTGCCCGATCCGAAGGCGGTGCGCGTGCCGGGCATCCTCGTCGATCGCGTCGTTGTCTCCGGCGGCGATCGCCATGACCAGACCTTCGGCTGCGCCTTCAACCCGGCCTATGTGACGGCCGGCGCGGAATTTGACCTGCCGCCGCTGCCGGAGTCGGACCGCAAGCGCATCGGCGCCCGCGCCCTGCGCGAGATCCGCGCCGGCGACATCGTCAACCTCGGCATCGGCCTGCCGGAAACGGTCGCCGCGGTGGCCGCCGAAACCGGCCGGCTCGGCGAGTTCACCCTTACGGTCGAAAGCGGACCCATCGGCGGCGTGCCGGCCTCGGGCCTCGATTTCGGCTGCAGCCACTACCCGGAGGCGGTGATCGACCAGCCCGCGCAGTTCGATTTCTACGACGGTGGCGGCCTCGACATCGCCGTGCTGGGCGCGGTCGAGATCGACGCCGAGGGCAGCGTCAACGTCGCCAGCATGGGCGGCCGTTTTGCCGGCGTCGGCGGCTTCATGAACATCGCGCAGAGCGCGCGCCGCCTGGTCTTCTGCTGCACCTTCCTCGCCAAGGATCAGCCCAAGTTCGTGCGCCAAATCCGCCACGTCTGTTTCCACGGCCCCACCGCCCTCGCCCGCGGCCAGCAGGTGCTCTATGTCACCGAGCGCGCGGTCTTTGAGTTGACCGCGGAGGGCCTGCGCCTGATCGAACTCGCCGACGGCCTCGACCTGCAGGCCGACCTCCTCGCGCGCATGCAGTTTTCACCCCTCGTCGCCGCCAACCTGACTCGCCTGCCATGAATGCCGTTCATCTCGTCGCCGCCCGCCGTTCGCCCATCGGCCGCTTCGGCGGCGGCCTCAAGGATCTCCGCGCCGCCGACCTGGCGTTTGCGGTCGCCGGGGCCACCGTGCCCCAGGCCCTGCGCGCAAAACTCGATCAGGTCATCCTCGGCCAGGTCCTGCAGGCCGGCTGCGGCATGAACGTCGCACGCCAGCTCGCCCTCAAGCTCGGTGAACTGCAGCACGTGCCGGCCTTCACGGTCAACATGGCCTGCGGTTCCTCGCTCAAGGCGGTGGCCCTGGCCGCCGATGCGATCCGCGCCGGCGAGGCCGGGCTCGCGCTCGCCGGAGGCGTCGAGGTGATGAGCGCCGCGCCGCACTACCTGCGCGATGTCCGCTGGGGCAAAAAGCTCGGCGCGCCGGAGATCGAGGACGCGATTTTTAGCGACGGCCTCTGCGATCCGCTGCTCAAGCTCGGCATGGGCGAGACCGCCGAACGCATTGCCGACAAGCACGGCATTGGCCGCGCCGAGCAGGATCGTTTCGCTGCGCTCAGCCAGGCGCGCAGCGCCGCCAGTCGCGCCGCCTTTGCCCGCGAGATCGTGGCGGTGGGCGGGGTGGTCGCCGACGAGCATCCGCGCGCCGACACGACGGTTGAGTCGCTGGCCAAGCTGAAGCCCGCCTTCCGCAAGGATGGCACCGTCACCGCCGGCAATGCCTCCGGCATCAACGATGGCGCGGCCATGCTACTGCTGGCGGGCGACACCGCCCTGCGTGAGCACGGACTGGTTTCACGCGGTCGGGTCGTTGCCTCTGCCGCGGTCGGTTGTGATCCGGCGCTGATGGGTCTGGGGCCGGTCGGTGCCATCCGCCGGGTCTGCGCGCAGACCGGCTGGGCGCTGGACGAGGTTGAGGCCCTCGAGATCAACGAAGCCTTTGCCGTGCAGGTGCTCGGCTGCGCGCGCGAGCTGGGCCTCGATCCGGAACGGCTCAACCGTCGCGGCGGTGCCATCGCCCTCGGTCACCCGATCGGCGCCAGTGGCGCGCGCGTGCTGGTCACCCTGCTGCACCGGATGGAGGACGAGGGCCTGCGGCGCGGCATCGCCAGCCTGTGCATCGGCGGCGGCATGGGCATTGCCCTGGCCGTCGAGCGGGAGCCCTGAGCGGACTCCCGCGCGACAGGGTTCACTCGGTTTTGCTGCGGCGCTCGATCCAGTCGTAGAGCATCGGCAGCAGCAACAGGGTGAGCAGGGTGGAGCTGACAATGCCGCCGATGACGACGGTGGCGAGCGGTCGCTGCACCTCGGCGCCGGGGCCGTGGGCGAGCGCCATCGGCACGAAGCCGAGCGCGGCGACCAGGGCGGTCATCATGACCGGCCGCAAACGGGTGGCGACCCCCTGCAGCACGGCCTCGCGCAGGCTCAGGCCCTCCTCGCGCAGTTCATTGAAGTAGTTCACCAGCACCAGGCCGTTGAGCACGGCGACGCCGCTCAGGGCGATGAAGCCGACGGCGGCGGTGATGCTGAACGGCATGCCGCGCAGGTCGAGGGCGAGAATGCCGCCGGTCAGCGCCAGCGGGATGCCGGTGGCGACCAGGAAGGTCTGGCGCAGGCTGCCGAAGGCGAAGAAGATGAGCGCCAGGATCAGGATCAGGGCCGTTGGCACGACGATGGCGAGGCGCGCGCGCGCCTCCTGCAGGTTCTCGAAGGTGCCGCCGAACTCGAAGTCGTAACCCTCCGGGAACTTGACCTCGCGCTTGATGCGGGCGTTCGCCTCATGGACGAAGCCCTCCATGTCGCGGCCCTCGACGCTGACCAGCAGGGCCGCGCGCCGCTGGGTGCGACTGTGGCGGATCGGATCGACCGCCTTTTCCGTGCGGATTTCGACGGCCTCACCGAGGTCGATCATGCCGTGTTCGCCGACCCGCAGCGGCAGGCTGCGAATGATCTCGTCCTTGGAGCGCGCGTCCTCCGGCAGGCGCACGACGATGTCGCGCTTGCGGTTGCCCTCGACAACCTGGCCGGCGACCTCGCCGCCGAGGCCGGCGGAGACCGCGCGGTTCACCTCGGCGAGCGGCACGTTGTACTTGGTGAGCACGTCGCGCTTCACCTGCAGGGTCAGCGTGGTGGGCCGTCCGTCGGTTTCCAGCTCCGCCTGCCCGCCGGGCGTGGTGTTGATGATGTCGCGGATCTGCGCCGCCAGTTTTTCCAGCAGGTCGAACTCGACGCCGTAAATGCGCACGGCGAGTTCGGCCTTGGTGCCCTCCATCATTTCGTTGAAGCGGGTCTCGATCGGCTGGCCGAATTCGATCGTCTGGCCCTCGTGCTCGCGCAGCGCCTCCTCCTCGATGGCCTTCATCAACTCCTGCTTGGTGGTCGGCAGGCCGGGGCCCTTCGGCCACTCGGCGAGCGGTTTGTAGAAGACGTAGAAGTCGGTTTCGTTGGGCGGCATCGGATCGGTCGCCACCTCGCTGGTGCCGCTGCGGGTGAAGAAGCGCGTCACCATCGGGAATTTTTCCCGTACCATGCGGCCGAGTTCGAGGTCCTGGTGCAGCGACTCCTGCAGGTTCATGCCAACCTTGCGGTAGATCATCGCGGCGATGCTGCCCTCGTCGAGCTTGGGCACGAACTCCGCCCCCAGCGAACCGAAGCGCAGGCCGCAGAAGACGAAGAAGCCGATGGCGGCGAGGGCGACCAGCAGGCGCAGGCGGATGACCACGCGCAGCAGCGGCTGGACGAGGCGGTTCATGCCGGCGATCAGGAAGTTTTCCTTCTCGGCGATGTTGCCGCCGAGGAAGTAGGAACAGAGCGCCGGCATGAGGGTCAGCGACAGCAGCAGGGCGCCGGCGAGGGCGAAGATGACGGTCACCGCCATCGGCCGGAACATTTTGCCCTCGATGCCGGTGAGCGAGAGGATGGGCAGGTAGACGATGGTGATGATGAGCACGCCGAAGAACATCGGGCTGGCGACCTGCTTGCTGGCGGCGAGCACCTCGCGACTGCGCTCCTCGGGCGTCAGCCTGCGGCCGAGGTGATGCTGGCGCAGGCCGAGGCGGCGGACGATGTTTTCGACCATGACGACGGCGCCGTCGATGATCAGGCCGAAGTCGACTGCGCCGAGGCTCATCAGGTTGCCCGACCAGCCGCCCTGGACCATGCCGCAGATGGCGAACAAAAAGGACAGCGGGATGGCCAAGGCGACGATGATCGCCGCGCGCCAGTTGCCGAGCAGGGCAAGCAGCACGGCGACGACGAGCACGGCGCCCTCAAGCAGGTTTTTCTCCACCGTGCCGACGGTCGCCTCGACGAGGTCGCTGCGTTCATAAACGATGGTGATGTCCATGCCGGGCGGCAGTTTGTCGCGGATCTCCGCCAGGCGCGGCTCGACGCGATGGCAGACGACGCGGGCGTTTTCGCCCATGAGCATCATCACCGTGCCGAGCACGACCTCCTCGCCGTCCATGGTGGCGGCACCGCCGCGGAAGCCAGCGCCCCAGGCGACCCTGGCGACGTCTGACACCTTGAGCGGTTCGACCGCGGCGCCGAACTTCACCGGCAGTTGGGCGATCTCGTCGATCGTGCTGACCCGGCCGACGCTGCGCACGGTGAGCTGCTCGCCCTCGCGGCTGATGACACCGCCGCCGGCATTCTCGACGTTGCCGCGGATGATGTCGGCGAGTTCGCCGACGGTCATGTTGGCCGCCTTGAGCTTGTCGAGCATGGGCTCGACCGTGACCTGGCGCTGGTGACCGCCGTTGCTGTTGATTTCGGCGACCCCCTGCACGGTGCGCAGCATGGGTTTGACGACGTACTCATGCGTCTCCCACAGGCGCATCAGGCCCTCGCGCTCATCGGCCGGACGCTCCCTGGCGTCCTTCTTCCAATGCAGCGTGTAGTAGAAGATTTCGCCGAGGCCGGTGCTGATCGGCGCGAGGCTGAGTTCACTGCCGGGCGGCAGCTCCTGCAGCACGGCGCCGAGGCGTTCGGTGACGAGCTGGCGCGCGCGGAAGATGTCGGTGCCGTCCTCAAACTCGATCGTCACCTGGCTGAGGCCGAACTTGGTGATCGAGCGCGAGTCGAGCACGCCGGGCATGCCGGCGAGCGCCATTTCGATGGGGCGGGTGACCGCGCGTTCGGATTCCTCGGGGGCGAGGGCGGGCACGTTGACATTGATCTGCACCTGCGGGCCGGTGAGGTCGGGCACGGCATCGACCGGCAGATGCAGCAGGGCATAGGCGCCGGCGGCGAGCAGGCCGAGGGCACCGAGCAGCACGACGGCGCGCTGGCGGATGGAGAATTCAAGGAGGGCGTGGAGCATGGCAGGGGATTCCCAAGGGGTTCAGGGGCGACCGACAAAGCGGCGCGGGTTCGGCGTCGGCGCGCGGATTGGACCCGCGGCCGACGCACCGGGCGGCAGGATCAGGGCAGTTTCGTGCCGGTGAGCTGTTCGAGGGCGAGGCGCGCCTCGACGGCGTTGAGCTGGGAATCGAGCACGGCGCTGACCGAGTCGACGTACTGCTGCTGCAGCTCGGTGTAGGTCGCCAGCGGCAGGGCGCCGAGGCGGTAGTGTTCGTCGGCCTCGGCGGCGGCCTGGCGGAAGCTGTCGAGCGTGTCGCCCGGCCACTTCGCCAGTTCCTCGACATGGATGCGGTAGTGGCTGGCCTCGGCGGCAACCTCGCGTTCCAGCTGGCGCATCTGGGCGGTGAGCATCACCTCGGCCTGCACCTGGCGGGCCTTGGCACTGTCGATGGCACCCTTGTTGCGATTCCACAGCGGCAGGGGAATGGAGATGCCGATGCCGGCCTGGGTTTCACGCGTCTCGTTCTCCTGGCGCTGGATGAAGGGCACGACGCTGATGGCGGGCCAGCGCTCGTTTTCGGCGAGCTTCACCTCGTAGCCCTGCTGCTGGACGTCGAGCATGCGCGCGCGCAGATCGAAGTTGTGGCGGCGGGCGCTGGCAAGCAGGGACTCCAGGGTCGGCGGCGGATTCAGCGTCACCGTGTCGCGACGCAGTTCGACCGCCTGGCCGGGTTTTTCGCCGAGCAGCTGGTTGAGTTCAAAGCGGGCGGCTTCGAGCTCGTTGCGGGCGGCGGCGGCGGCGGCGCTGAGGTTGAGGGCATTCGCCTGCACGATGCGCGCCTCCAGGCGCGGCGCGGCGCCGGCGGGATCGCGCTGCAGCAGCACGGTCGCCAGCGACTGGTAGCGCGTGGCCACCTCCTCGGCGGCGCGGGTCTTTTCCTGGCCGGCGAGCACCTTCCAGCAGAGGTTCTGCACGCGCGCGGCGAGCGCGGTGCGGAACTGTTCGACGCCGAGCTGGGCGAGCTCGATGTCCTTTTGGGCAATGGCCTTGCGCAGGGCGAGGCGGCCGGGCCACTCGAAGGTTTGGGTGAGCTGGACCGACCAGGTGGGGCCGTCGCTGACACCGCCGGTGGCGAGGTCGCGCACGCGCCAGTTGCCGACACCGGTCAGCAGTTCGGGGTTGGCGATTTCACCGGCGGTGGTTTTGCCGCCGCGGGCGGCCTCGACCTGGGCCTCGTAGAAGCGCAGTTCGGGGTGGGTGGCCAGAGCTTTCTGGACCAGCGAGGTGACAGAGACGGGGGTGGCGCCGGCAGAGGCGGCGGCGAGCAGGCAGAGCAGGGACGTGCGGAGGGAAAAAGACATGGCAAAAGACGTGGGGGTTGAGCGGTAGCCGGATCCTGAGGATCCTGGCGGGATGGGGCACGTGGGTGCTCCCAGGGGCGGGCCTTCAGGCCCGGCTCAACACACCAGTCGGGTGCGACTTGCCTTCACACCGGGACCGGGCGACCAAGGCCGCGCCAGCTTGCCGCGCCCGAGGGGACGCTGCAGGGGGGCGACCGAGGCGCGCGCCAGCACCCGCACGGGCGGGCAGGCGACCGGCAGGGGCGAAGCGGTGGAGGCTTCGCGCACCTGGCTTTCATCGACGGATTTGAAACTCAACACGTGGTCGGGACCGGAGGTGCCGCGGTTGACGGCAAAGCTGAGGATCAGCTCGCAGAGTGCCCCATGGCGGTGTTCCGCCACTTCGGTCCTTTCGTGGGCGAGCACCAGGGTCACCGAGCCCCGCGCCTGGGCGTCGACTTGGATGCGGTGATCGCCGTCCGCCTTGGCCGCGGCCAGCACCAGCACCGGGGCGATGCCGTGCGAGGAGAGCAACCAGCAGGCCAGCACCAGGCCGTGGACCAGCCGCGCCAGCAGGCGGCAGTCAGGTCGGTGGGCGGTGCGAATGCGGGGCATGCGGATGCTTCAATCTCCGCCTCAACAACGCGGTCGGCAAGGGAATCTATCGGGTCAGCCTCGCGCCAGCTTGCGCTTGAGACGCGTCATCAGCTCGGCATTGCCCTCCAATTCCTCCATGAGCAGGGTCAGCACCTCGAGCGTTTGGCGGCTGATGTGATGCTCCATGCCCTCGACGTCCTCATGCACGGTCTTGGGGTCGAGTCCGAAGCCGGCCAGCAGGCGGGTCAGCACCTCGTGGCGACGCGCAATCGCCCGGCCGATCTCGCGCCCGGCCTCGGTCATTGTCACCCCGCGGTAGCGCTCGTACACCACGTAGCCCTCGGCATCGAGCCGCTGGATCATGTTGGTGACGCTGGCCTGCGAGACTCCCAGATTGCCGGCGATGTCGACCACCCGCGCGTAGCCCTTGGCCTCGATCAGATTGTGGATCTGCTCGAGGTAATCCTCCATGGCCGGGGAATGAACATGGGCGGTCGGCTCTTGGCGCTTCGGCGGCATCGCTCATGGATGCCCGCCGGACCGGCGCCGGACAACCGCTTTTTGCCAGCACCGACGTCGAAAAGTTAGCCCGGCCTATCTTTTTCGCTTGCCAGCGGCCCCGCCATGGAGAATTAGACCGGACTAACATTGCTATGCCCGCCAATCATTGGATCTGTCTTCTTGTCGCCGGCCCGCTGCTCGCCGCCGAACCCCGGCCGATGAGCACGGACCGACCCGACACCACGGAATCGCCCTACACGGTGCCGGCCGGCCTGTTCCAGGTCGAGGCCAGCCTGTTCGACTACAGTCGCGACCACGCCAGTGGCCTGCGCGAGACGCAGTGGATTTACGGGCAGGTCAACCTCAAGGCCGGCCTGGGCGACGCCACCGACCTACAACTCATCGTCAACAGCCACGCGGTCGCCGGGGTCTCGGAGCGTGGCGACAGCACCCGCACCACCGGGTTTGGCGATCTGACGCTGCGTTTGAAGCACAACCTCTTCGGCAATGACGACGGCGGCCCGGCGCTGGCGCTCATGCCCTACGTGACCGTGCCCACCCACACCGACGTCAGTGACCAGGCCTGGGCCGGCGGTTTGATCCTGCCCTTCGGCCTGCCACTGTCCGAGCGCGTCACCCTCGGCCTGATGGGGGAGATCGACCTCGTGCACGATGCCGAGACCGGCGGTCACGACCTTGAATGGCTGCACTCGGCGACGGTCGGCATCGGTCTGACCGAGCGCCTCGGCACGTATCTCGAACTGGTCGGCATCGCCGGCAACGACACGGCCTACCAGGGCCTGTTCAACACCGGCCTGACTTTTGCTCTCACCCCCACCCTGGTCTTCGATGCCGGGGTCCGCCTCGGCCTGAACCGGCCGGCGCCGGACTTCGGTGTCTTTTCCGGGGTCAGCTTTCGCTTTTAACCTGCCATGAAATCCCTGCTCCTGCTCGCCGCCCTCACGCTCGTTGCCTGCAGTCCCGCGCCGGAAGCGCCGGCCGACGGCCGCAAGCGCGTGCTGACCACCTTCACCATCCTCGCCGACATGGCCCGCCACGTCGCCGGCGAAGCCGCCGTGGTCGAGTCGATCACCAAGCCCGGCGCGGAGATCCACGACTACGAACCGACCCCGCAGGACCTGGTCAAGGTCAAGGACGCCGACCTCGTGCTGTGGAACGGCCTCGGCCTGGAGCGCTGGTTTGAACGCTTCTTCCAGCAGGCGCAGGGCGCCGCCTCGGCCGTGCTCAGCGAGGGCATCGAACCCATGGGCATCGGCGAGGGTCCCTACACCGGCAAGCCCAACCCGCACGCCTGGATGTCGCCGGCCAACGCGCTCATCTACGTCGAGAACATCCGCCGCGCCCTCAGCGAACTCGATCCGGCCAACGCCCCGGTGTACGCGGCCAACGCCGCCGCCTACGCGGAGCGCCTGCGCGCCGTCGAGGCGCCGGTGCGTG
>CAZSBO010000101.1:0-14268 GCA_964605265.1 uncultured Prosthecobacter sp. | reverse complement strand
AGGTCCAGTAAGGCGATGAGCAGGCGGTGCAGGTGGGTGGCGGGCAGGAGGTCGAGGCCGCGGGTGACGAGGTCGATGCCCTGCAGGGCGTCGTCGACGACGACGGCGAGGTGGTAGCTGGCGGGGGTGTCCTTGCGGGCGAGCACGACGTCGCCAAAGATCTCGGGCGTGGCTTCGTGTTGGCCGTGATCGAGGTCTTCCCAGAGCAGCGGGCCGGGGGCGGCGGCGCGGGCGCGCTCGAGGTGGAGTCGCAGGGCGAAGGGCCGACCCTCGGCCAAACGACGGTCGCGTTCGGCGGGGTCGAGTCGCCGACAGGTGCCGGGATAGAGCGCGCCATCGGGTCCGTGCGGGGCGCTGGCGGCGCGGGCGATCTCGTCCTGGATCTCGCGGCGGGTGCAGAAGCAGGGGTAGAGCAGGTCGCGGGCGGCGAGTCGATCGAGAGCGGCCTGGTAATCGGCGAAGTGCTCGGACTGCCGGCGCACGGGGGTTTCCCAAGTCAGGCCGAGCCAGGCGAGGTCCTCGAACAGGGCGGTCTCATACTCGGGGCGGGCGCGGGTGGCGTCGATGTCTTCCAGACGGATGAGGAAGCGGCCGTCGCTGCGCCGGGCTTCGCGCCAGGCGAAGAGGGCGGCGTAGGCATGGCCGAGGTGCAGCCAACCGGTGGGACTCGGGGCAAAGCGGGTGGCCATGGCGGTGGCTGGCGACGGGCCGCAGCCCGCAAGGGATCAGGGCAGGCGCGGGAACTTGGAGAAGTCCGGCTTGCGCTTCTCGACGAAGGCGTTTTTGCCCTCCTGGGCTTCCTCGCTCATGTAATAGAGCAGGGTGGCGTTGCCGGCGAGGTCGAGCAGGCCCATCTGGCCGTCGCAATCGGCGTTGAGCGAGGCCTTCAGGCAGCGCAGGGCGAGCGGGCTGTGCTGGAGCATCTCGCGGCACCACTTGAGGGTCTCTTCCTCCAACTGGTCGAGCGGCACGACGGTGTTGACCAGGCCCATGTCGAGCGCCTGCTGGGCGTCGTACTGACGGCAGAGGTACCAGATCTCGCGGGCCTTTTTCTGGCCGACGATGCGGGCGAGGTAGCTGGAGCCGAGACCGCCGTCGAAGGAACCGACCTTGGGGCCGGTCTGACCGAAGCGGGCGTTGTCGGCCGCGATGGTGAGGTCGCAGACGACGTGCAGGACGTGGCCACCGCCGATGGCGTAGCCGGCGACCATGGCGACGACCGGCTTGGGCAGGGTGCGGATCTTGCGCTGGACGTCGAGGATGTTCAGGCGCGGCACGCCGTCGTCGCCGACGTAACCGGCATCGCCGCGCACCTTCTGGTCGCCACCCGAGCAGAAGGCGAGCGGGCCTTCGCCGCAGAGGATGATGACGCCGACGTCGCGGTCCTCATGGAGGATGTCGAGGGCCTGCAGCATCTCGCGCACGGTCTGCGGCCGGAAGGCGTTGCGGACTTCCGGGCGGTTGATGGTGAGCTTGCCGATGCCATCGGCAGTCTTCTCAAGCTTGATGTCGGTGAAAGTCTGGATCGTTGTCCACATCGCGGTCGGTGGGGAAGGGGTTGGGCAGGGGGCGGCACAGCGGTCGCCGGAAGCATTACGCCTCGAAGTGGGTGTAGTGCTTCAATTGATCGAGGCGGGCCTTGATGTCGAGGGCGGTGACGGTCTGCAGCTTGTGGGTGCTGAAGGCCTCGCAGGTGAAGCTGGCGGTGACGCTGCCGTGGACGACGGCGCGCTTGAGGTGGGCGAAGCTGGGCTTGGTGTGGCCGTTGGCGGCGAGCCAGCCGGCCATGCCGCCGAGGAAGGAGTCGCCGGCGCCGGTGGGATCGAAGACCGAGTCGAGCGGGTAGGCGGAGCAGGCGAAGAAGTCCTCGGGTTTTTCGCCGAAGAGGAAGCTGCCGTGTTCACCGCGCTTGACGACGACGAAGCGCGGGCCCTTGGCCTGGAGGCGGCGGCCGGCTTCGACGAGGTTGGTGGTGCCGGCGAATTCCTTGGCTTCGCCGTCGTTGATGACGAGCAGGTCGATGCGCTTGAGCAGGTCGTGCAGGCGCTCGTTGGCGATGCTGATCCAGAGGTCCATGGTGTCGGCGGCGATGAAGTCGGCACCGGTGGCCTGTTCGAGGGCCTGGATCTGGTTGTCCGGGCTCATGTTGGCGAGCACGGCGATCTTCGCGTCGCGGGCGCTGGCGGGCAGTTTCGGCTGCCAGGTTTCGAGCACGTTGACGGCCACCTTGTGGGTGGTGCGGCTGTTCATGTCGTCGTGGTATTCGCCGCTCCAGGTGAAGGATTCGCCGCTGCTGCGCTCGAGGCCGTCGAGGCGGATGCCGCGGCTTTCGAGCAGGCGCAGGTGGGCCTCGGGGAAGTCGTGGCCGATGATGCCGACGAGGTCGACCGGCTGGCAGAAGATGCCGGCGGCGAGGGCGGCGTAGGCGGCCGAACCGCCGAGCAGGTTTTCCTGGGCGTCGTGCGGGGTTTTGACGTTGTCGAGGGCGACGGTTCCGGCGATGAAGACAGACATGGGAGGGCGGGGGAGGTGAGGGGGCGAAGGCAGGGGGCCGACGCGGGCGGCGCGAGTATCCCCGGCGCGTGGCGGGTGTCAATTGCCGATGCCCGCTGCATCTCCGGTTGAATCGGCGCGGCTTCTTCGTTGATATGGACCATGCCTGTGCCCGCCCTTTTCCGCCTGCTCCCCGTTCTCGCCCTGACGGCCGCGACCGCGTCCGGTGCCGAGGAGTCGGACTATTACCGCATCACGACCTTTGCCACCCCGCCGGAGACGGCCTTGGAGGTGGGGGCGATCGAGCTGCTGGCGGACGGGCGGCTGGCGGTGGGCACGCGCCGGGGCGAGGTCTGGGTGGTGCGCGGCGCCGAACAGGCGGATCCGGCAAAGCTGCAGTACCAGTTGTTTGCCTCCGGCCTGCACGAGGTGCTGGGTCTGGCCGTCAAGGATGGCGACCTCTATGCGACGACGCGCTACGAGGTGACCCGGCTGCGCGATGCGGATGGCGATGACCGCGCCGATGTCGTGGAACCCTACAGCCGACCCTGGGGGGTGTCGGGCGATTACCATGAGTATGCCTTTGGCTCGCGCTTTGATGCGCAGGGCGACCTCTGGGTGGGGCTGTGCCTGACGGGCTCGTTTTCGAGTGCCGCGCCCTGGCGCGGCTGGGTGCTGCGGGTGCGCCCCGATGGCAGCCTGCTGCCCACTTGCGGCGGCATTCGCAGCCCGGGCGGACTCGGCTTTGATGCCGAGGGCCACGTGTACATGACCGACAACCAGGGCCCCTGGCGCGGGTCATCGACCCTGCAGCACCTCGTGCCCGGCAGTTTCCAGGGCCATCCCGGCGGCAATGCCTGGTATGAACAGGCGCCGAACATGGGGCCGCGGCCGGTCGATCCCTCGCCCGAGGCCTTTCTGGAGGGGCGCAAGCGCGGCCAACCCCGGCCCGGCGGCGACCCAGTGCGACTGGTGGCCGAACGCACCCGCATCAAGGAACTGCTGCCACCGGCGGTGTATCTGGTGCACGGCAAGATCGGCAATTCGCCGACCTTCATTGTCTGCGACGAGAGCGACGGCAAGTTTGGTCCCTTCGGCAAGCAGCTCTTCATTGCCGACCAGAGCCACAGCAATGTCAGCCGTGTCTATCTGGAAACGGTCAATGGCATCCGCCAGGGCGTGGTCTTCCCGTTCCGGGGCGGTTTTGCCAGCGGCCTGATCGGCGGGCGCATGAATGCGGCGGGGCAGCTATTTGTCGGCGGCAGCGACCGCGGCTGGGGCGCGCGCGGCGGCAAGCCCTGGTGCTTTGAGAAGCTGGAGTGGACCGGCAAGACGCCGTTTGAGGTCCATGAGATGCGCGCCCAACCCGACGGCTTTGAGTTGACCTTCACCGAGCCGGTCGATGCCGCCGCGGCCGGCAACCCGGCCAGCTACTCGATGCGCGCCTTCACCTATGCCTACCGCGAGGACTACGGCGGTCCGGAGGTCGATGAAGTGCTGCCGGCGATCACTGGTGCCAAAGTGGCGGCGGATGGACGGTCGGTGCGGCTGAAGGTGTCGCAACTGACCCGCGGCCATGTCCATGAGCTGCACCTCGATGGCGTGCGCAACGCCCGCGGCGAGCCCCTGCTGCACGCCCAGGCCTATTACACCCTCAACGAGATTCCGTCGCGCTGAGGGGCGGCGTCTTTTCGCGGCGGGGCGCAAGCCGCAGTGGACAAGGCCGCGCCGGGCGGGCTAGCCTGCGCGACCATGCCTCCCGTTCGCAAAGCCGTCATTCCCGCCGCCGGTTTCGGCACCCGCTTCCTGCCCGTCGCCAAGGCGGTGCCCAAGGAAATGCTGCCGCTGGTCGACAAGCCGGTCATTCAATACGTGGTCGAGGAAGCGGTCGCCTCCGGGATCACCGACATCCTCATCGTCATCAGTCGCGGCAAGCGCGCCATCGAGGAGCACTTCCATCCGTCGCCGGAACTCGAGGCCGAACTGGAAGCCAAGGGCCGCACGGTCGAGCTGGAGGAGCTGCGCCGGCTGCACCAGATGGCGCGCATTCATTATGTCTGGCAGCCGCGCATGGGCGGCCTGGGCGATGCCGTGCTGCAGGCGCGCGAGCATGTCGGCGATGAACCCTTTGCCGTCCTGCTCGGCGACACCGTGGTCAGCACCGAGGGCGCGCCGCTGACCCGGCAGCTCGCGGATGTCGTTGAGGCGCGCGGCGGCAGCGCCGTGGCCCTGCAGGAGGTGGCGGCGGAGAAGGTGAGCCGTTACGGCATCCTCGGCGGGCCCGAGGTCGCCCCGGACCTGTTCCGCGCCGAGGTGTTCGTCGAAAAGCCGTCGCCCGAGGAAGCGCCCTCGCGTCTGGCGGTGAGCGCCCGCTATGTCTTGTCGCCCGGTATCTTCCGGCAGCTCGAGCAGACCCCGCGCGGCCGGGGCGGGGAAGTGCAGCTGACCGATGCCATGGCGGCGCTGATGCAGGCGGAGGCCCTGCACGGCTTGCGTTACAGGGGGCAGCGCCACGACATCGGCAACAAGCTCGACTTCATCCTGGCCAACGCCCGTTTTGGCCTGGCGCGACAGGACATTGGGCCGGCCCTGCGCCAGGGGCTGGCCGACCTGCTGGAATAAACCGGGGGTCCGGTGGCCTTTCGTTGACAAACCCCCGCTGCGCTCCTTTTTAACTCCCCTTCACGAACTTTTGCCCAACCCTCTGACCGCCCCTCTCCCTATGGACTTCATCGCCAAAACCGTCGCCGAGCTGTCGCCTTCCATGACCCTGTCGATCACCAGCCAGGCCAAGGCGCTCAAGAAGCAGGGCGTGGACGTGCTGAGCTTTGGCGCGGGCGAGCCCGACTTCAACACCCCGGCCCACATCACCCAGGCGGCGATCGACGCCCTCAACGGTGGTCAGACTCGTTACACCGAGAGCGCCGGCCTGCTCGAACTGCGCGAGGCCATTGCCGCCAAGCTGCTGATCGACAACAACCTGCAGTACGATCCCTCGCAGATCAGCGTCAACTGCGGCGCCAAGCACTCCTGCTTCAACGCCATCGCCGCGACCATCAATCCGGGCGACGAAGTCATCATTCCCGCTCCCTACTGGACTAGCTACCCGGAGATGGTGAAGCTGGTCGGCGGCGTGCCGGTCGTTGTGGAAACCAAGGCCGAGAACGGTTGGAAGATCACCGCCGATGAGTTCCAGGACGCCATGTCCCCGCTCACCAAGATGATCATCCTCAACAGCCCGGGCAACCCGACCGGTTCGGTGTACACCCGCGAGGAGCTGGAAGCCATCGGTGAGATCGCCGCTGGCGAGGACATCCTCATCCTGTCCGACGAAATTTACGAGAAGCTGGTCTATGGCGAGCAGAAGCACATCAGCATCGCCAGCCTGAGCAAGGAGATCTTCGACCTGACGATCACCATCAACGGCTTCTCCAAGGCCTATGCCATGACCGGCTGGCGCCTCGGCTACACCGCCGCGCCGAAGAAGATCGCCGACGCCATCGACACGATCCAGAGCCACACGACCAGCAACCCGACGACCTTCGCCCAGTATGGCGCCATCGCCGCGCTGCAGGGCGACCAGCAGATCGTCGCCGACATGCGCGACGAGTTCGACGTCCGCCGTCAATACATGCTGACCCGCCTGCAGGCGATCAAGAACGTCCGCGTCGTCGAGCCGCAGGGCGCCTTCTACTTCCTGGTCAACGTCGAGCCCATGGGCATCAAGTCGATCAACTTCTGCGAGAAGCTGCTCAGCAAGGCCAAGGTGGCCGCCGTTCCGGGCGTCGCCTTCGGCACCGAGAACACGATCCGCTTCAGCTACGCCACCGGCCTCGACGTCATCAACGCCGGCATGGACCGCTTTGAAGAGTTCTGCGCGCAGCACTGAGGCTGACGCAGCGCGAAACCCGCCACTGGAATTTTCAACCGACACACACGCCATGGGCCGCATCTACAGCAACATCGTCGAAACCGTGGGCCGCACCCCGCTGGTCAAGTTGAACAAGGTCACCGAGGGCGTCGGCGCCACCGTCGCCCTCAAGTGCGAGTTCTTCAACCCGCTGGGCAGCGTCAAGGACCGCATCGGCATGGCGATGATTGAGGACGCGGAACAGCGTGGCCTGCTCACCAAGGACACCGTCATTGTCGAGCCGACCAGCGGCAACACCGGCATCGCCCTCGCCTTTGTGGCGGCGGCCAAGGGATACAAGCTCATCCTGACCATGCCCGAGACGATGAGCGTGGAGCGTCGCACCCTGCTCGCCCTGCTCGGCGCCGACCTCGTGCTGACGCCCGGCCCGCAGGGCATGAAGGGCGCCATCGCCAAGGCCGAGGAAATCCTCAAGGAAACCCCGAACGCCTGGATGCCCCAGCAGTTCGAGAACCCGGCCAACCCGGCCGTGCACATGAAGACCACCGCCGAGGAGATCTGGGAAGACAGCGACGGTGCGGTCGACATCCTGGTCGCCGCGGTCGGCACCGGCGGCACCATCACCGGCTGCGTCGAGGTCCTCAAGGCCCGCAAGCCCTCCTTCGAAGCCATCGCCGTCGAACCCGAGGCCTCGCCGGTCATCAACCAGACGCTCGCCGGTGAACCCGTGCAGCCCGGTCCGCACAAGATCCAGGGCACCGGCGCCGGTTTCGTGCCGAAGAACCTCCACCTCAAGGACAGCGCCGGCAATCCGCAGATCGTCGAGTGCGTCAAGGTCTCCAATGACGAGGCCTTCGCCATGGCCCGCCGCCTGGCCGCCGAAGAGGGCATCCTCGCCGGCATCAGCACCGGCGCCAACGTCGTCGCCGCCCTGCGCGTCGCCGCCCGCCCGGAAAACGCCGGCAAGCTGATCGTCACCATCGCCTGCTCGACCGGCGAACGCTACCTGTCCACCGCGCTCGCCGACGAGGCTCGCGCCAAGGTCGGCGCCTGAGATTTCCCTCCACCCCCTGTTTCTGGTTCATGTCCGATCATCCCGCCCCGACCGATTCCCTTGAGACCGCGACTCCGCTGGAGGCGTTTCTCGAAAAGAACTTCAAGAAGCTCCTGCTCGGTTTCGCCGCCGCCGCCGCCCTCGTGGTGGTGTACGGCATTTCGAACCACCTGAGCACCAGCCGCGCCGCGGAAGCCGCCGCCGCCTTCGCCTCGGCGAAGACGGTCGAGGACTACGACCTCGTCGTCAGCCGCCACGCCGGCACCGCCGCCGCCGGCAACGCCCTGCTCGCCAAGGCCGACCAACTCTGGGAACAGAACAAGAAGGATTCGTCGGTGGAAGCCCTGCAGCAGTTCTTGCGCGACCACGCCGATCACGCCTTCGCCGCCCAGGCCCGCCTCGGGCTGGGTTCGAAGCTCGACAGCCTCGGCAAGCGTGCCGATGCCAAAACCGCCTTTGAGAAGGTCATCGCCGATCACGCCGGCACCGATGAGGCCGCGCTCGCCCAGCTTCGCCTCGGCGACCTGCTTTGGGCCGAAGGCAAGGAGGACGAGGCCAAGGCGATGTATGAATCGCTGCCTGCCCGCCACGCCAAGGCCAGCAGCGAACTGCTCGACCAGGGCGAGGCCCGACTGAACTGGATCAGCGCCAAGCTGCCGGTGAAGGAGGTCGATGGCCCGCCGAAGCCCAAGCCCGCCGCCCCGGCCCCCGGTGCCCCGAAGATCCAGATCGGCAGCCCGCTGACCCTGCCCGGCCAGCCGGCACCGGCCGCTCCGAAAGCGGTGACCCCGGCCGCCCCGAAGGCCGCCACTCCGGCAGCCCCGAAAGCCCCGGCGCCTGCACCCGCTCCGGCGGCTCCGAAGGCGCCCTCGGCTCCGGCTCCGAAAGCCGCCACGCCCGCCGCTCCAACTCCCGCGCCCGCGACTCCTTCGACGAGCGCTCCGGCCCCTGCCGCTCCGGCTCCGAAGGCGGAAGCCCCCGCCGCTCCGGCGCCGAAGGCTCCCTGAGTCGCGGCGGCTTCTGCCGCTGTCATCGCCGCGGGCGCCGAGCGCGCGGCACCTGCCCGCCGCCATTGCGCGGTTCCTTGCCCATGAACCTCGACTGGCTGAATTCCGTCCTGCCCCTGCTGCGCTGCCCTGACACCCATCAGAGCCTGCGCTGGGCGACCCCCGACGAATTGACCCGACTGAGCCCGGCCGCGCCGAGCGCGGCCCTGATGCGTGCCGATGGCACGCGCCTGTTCCACATCGACGACGGCATCCCCAACCTGCTGCCGCTGGAACTCGCTGCAATCCCTGCTGGTCAAGCGCCGGCCCACGACTAGACTTTTCCCACCATGACGCTGCGTCCCCTCCTTGCCACCCTCCTGCTGCCCGTGTTCGCCTGCGCGGCCGACCGCGCCGATGTCGTCATCTATGGCGGCACCTCCGGCGGCATCACCGCCGCCATCCAGACCGCCCGCCAGGGTCGCACGGCGGTGCTCATCGAGCCGACCCAGTTCCTCGGCGGCCTGACCACCGGCGGTCTCGGCGCCACCGACATCGGCAACAAGCGCGCCATCGGGGGGCTGTCGCGCGAGTTCTACCGTCGCATCTTCAGCCATTACACCGACGCCGCCCACTGGAAGCAGGAGACGCGCGAGGCCTACTTTGCCCGCAAGCCGCACGGCAACACCGGCGCCGAGGACACGATGTGGACCTTTGAACCGAAGGTCGCCAGCGCCATCTACGACGCCATGCTGGCCGAGGTGAAGGACCGCGTCACCGTGGTCCGCGGCGAGCGCCTCGACCTTGCCAAGGGCGTGGTCAAGGACGGCACGAAGATCGTTCGCATCGTCATGGAGAGCGGCCGCGCCTTCGAGGGCGCCATGTTCATCGACGCCACCTACGAGGGCGACCTCTTTGCCAAGGCCGGCGTCAGCTACCATGTCGGTCGCGAGGCCAACAGCGTTTATGGCGAGACTTTGAATGGCGTGCAGGTCGGCCACAGCCACCACCACCAGTTCAAGGTCAACGTCGATCCCTACGTCAAGCCGGGCGATCCCGCCAGTGGCCTGCTGCCGGGCATCGAAAAGGATCCGGGCGTGGAGTTCAGCGGCGACCGCAAGGTGCAGGCCTACAACTTCCGCATGTGCACGACCGATGACCCGGCCAACAAGCGCGACTGGGAGAAGCCGGCGAACTACGACGAGCGGATGTTTGAACTGGCCCTGCGCAATGTCGAGGCCGGCGACGAACGCATCTCCTGGGCGCCGGCTTGGATGCCGAACCGCAAGACCGACACCAACAACAACTTCGCCATCAGCACCGACTTCATCGGCGCGAACTGGGACTATCCCGAGGCCGACTACGCCACCCGCGCGAAGATTTGGAAGGCGCATGAGGACTGGCAGAAGGGCCTGCTGTGGACCTACGCCCATCACCCGCGTGTGCCGGAAAAGATCCGCGCCGCCTACCAGAAGTTCGGCCTCGCCAAGGACGAGTTCCTCGACAACGACAATTGGCCGCGCCAGCTCTACGTGCGCGAAGCCCGGCGCATGGTCAGCGACTACGTCATGACTGAAAAGAACTGCCGTCGCCAGGAGGTGATTGAGGACAGCGTTGGCATGGGCGCCTACAACATGGACTCGCACAACATCCAGCGCTACGTCACCGCCGAGGGCTTTGTGCGCAACGAGGGCGACGTGCAGGTGCGCAGTCGGCCCTATCCGATCAGCTACCGCAGCATCCGTCCGCGCGCTTCCGAATGCACCAACCTGCTGGTGCCGGTCTGCCTCAGCTCCAGCCACATCGCCTTCGGCAGCATCCGCATGGAGCCGGTGTTCATGGTGCTCGGCCAGAGTGCCGCCAGCGCCGCGGTGCAGGCCATTGAGGAAGGGGTGGCCGTTCAGGACATCCACTACGACAAGCTCAAGGCGCGCCTGCTGGCGGACGCCCAGGTGCTCGATTTCGAGTCGCCGCCGATCCCGGAAGTTTCCCGCGTGCTCAAGGCCGACCTGCCTGGCATCGTCGTCGACGACAGCGAGGCCCGTCTCACCGGCTTTGATTCCGAAGGGCACACCACCCCGGGTTTCGTCGAGCGCGGCTACCGCCACGACAGCGACAAGGACAAGGGCGAGCAACGTGCGCGCTTCATCCCCGAGCTGCCCAAGGCGGGTCGCTACCAGGTGTTGATCTCCTACAGCGCCCTCAACAACCGCGCTTCGAACGTGCCGGTCACCGTGCATCACGCCGACGGCGAAACGCAGGTGGAGCTGAATCAGAAGAAGGCGCCGGCCGGCAAGAACAACTTCCACCCGCTTGGGGTCTTCCGCTTCGAGGCCGGCAAGGCCGGCTGGGTGGAGATCGGCAATGCCGGCACCAAGGGCCACGTGATCATCGACGCGGTGCAGTGGCTCGAACCCTGAGGGTCCCGCCATGGCGCGCATTCCCGAGGAAACCCTGCAGCAGGTGCTGGCCGCCACGGACATCGTGGACCTCATCGGCCGCTCGGTGAAGCTGCGCCGCGCGGGCACCAATTTCGTCGGTCTCTGCCCCTTCCACAACGAGAAGTCGCCCTCGTTCAACGTCCGTCCCTCGACCAACACCTACCACTGCTTCGGCTGCGGTGCCGGCGGCAACGCCTTTCGCTTCCTCATGGAGCACGAGGGGCTGACTTTTGTCGAGGCCGTGCGCCGTCTCGCCGATGCCGCCAACATCCGCGTCGAGGAGGAGGTCTGGGACGCCAACGCCGAGCAGGCGGCCAAGCAGCGCGCCCTGCTGCTGCGCGCCCATCAGGAGATCGCTGCCTGGTACCATGAGCTGCTGCTGCGCAGCCCGCTGGCTGAGCCGGCGCGCGATTACCTCAAGGGCCGCGGCATCTCCTCGGACGTGGCAAAGAACTGGCAGATCGGCTACGCCCCGGTCGCCGGCGCGCTCATGCGCCAGTGGGCGCAGCGCCACAAGTTCGGTCGCGACCTGCTGCTCGAGGCCGGCCTGCTGGCCTGGAGCGAGGACAAGGGCGAGGCCTATCCGCGTTTCCGTCACCGCCTCATGTTTCCGATCCGCAGCGAGAACGGCGAGGTCATCGGCTTCTCCGGTCGCCTGCTCGATGCCGATGCCAAGGCGGCCAAGTACCTCAACTCGCCGGAGACGCCGCTGTTCAACAAGAGCAAGGTGCTGTTCGGTTTCGACAAGGCCCGCCGCGCCATCGCCAAGGCGGGCCAGGCCATCGTCTGCGAGGGCCAGATCGACACGATCATGGTGCACGAGGCGGGTTTCCCCAACGTCGTCGCCGGCCAGGGCACGGCCTTCACCGAGCTGCACGCGCGCGCCCTCAAGCGGCTCGCCGATGAGATCGTGCTCTGCTACGACTCCGACAACGCCGGTTACAAGGCCGCCGAGCGCGCCTTCCAGGCCCTGGCGCCGCACGGCCTCATCGTCAAGGTCGCCGCCCTGCCGACCGGCGAGGATCCGGATTCCTTCATCCGCACCCGCGGCACCGAGGCCTTCGGCGAGCTGCTCAAGGGCGCCAAGGATTTTGTCGATCACCAGCTCGATGCCGCGGCCACGCGCCGCAATCTCACCGAGGTGCGCGAGCGCATCCGCTTCGCCGAGGAGATGGCGGAAAACGTCCGCCTGTTTGAGTCGGACCTGGCCCGAAGGACCACCATCCAGCGCGTGGCGCGGCGACTCGACATCCCCGAGGATGTCATGGCCAAACTGGTCGCCGATGCCGGTCGGCGGGCGACCCCGAGGCGCGACAAGGGGGGCGAGAGCGCACCCAGGCGCGACCTCTTGGGCGAGCAAAACAAAACCGGGCTGCTGCTGACCCGCATGGCCCTGGCCGATGCCCGCGTGCTCGATTGGCTGCGCCAGAGCGGCCATGAGCAGGTGCTCGCCGAACTGCCGGGCCTTGAGCTGCTGGCCTGTGTCTGGCGTGGCAGCTTCGATCCGGTCGAACCCGCGGCCCTGAATGCCTTCCTCGCCGGGCTCGACCCCGCGCTGCAGTCGGCCCTGACGCGGCTGCTTCATGAATCGACCCCGCCCGGCGGTGTCGAGGACGCTCGCCACGCCCTGCTGGCCCTGCAGATTTCCGCCTTGAAGATGCGCCGCCAGCGCTACCAGACCCAGCTCAAGGATCCGGCCATCCGGCCCGAGGACGCGGCCGAGGTCCAGCGCGAGATTGTCGAGTTGCACCAAGAAATCCTGCGCCTGCAGCAACTCCTGCGCAGCGCCCCGCCCGCCGCCTGAACCGCTGCATTTTCGCTGGCGCAACGCGCCGGTCCGGCAGATTTTAAAGGATGCTCCTTCGGTCGCTTCTGTCTCTGGTCTCCGGCCTCCTCGTCGTCGCCGCGCCCCTGCGCGCCGCGCCGGAGGTCATTTCGCCGGAGGTCAAGGCGAGCGTCGACAAGGCGGTCGCCTGGCTGCTCACCCAGCAGCGGCCGGGCGGGTACTTCTCCGCGGAGAAGACCGACAAGGCCCCGCGGCCGGGCGACATCCCCAGCCACTCGGCGGCGATGACCGCGCTCACGCTCATGGGTCTGGCTTCAGTGGGGCATCTGCCGGGCAATCCCGGGCCTGAGGGCGAGGCGGCCACGCGGGCGCTGAAGTTCATTGTCGACAACGTCGAGCCCGATGAAAACGGCTACCTGGGCCGCACCGACCGCAGCCGCATGTACGGTCATGGCATCATCACCCTCATGCTCACCGAGATGCTCGGCATGGCGCCGGATGAGGCGACCGATCGTCGCCTACGCACCATGACCGAGAAGGCCATCGAACTCATCCTGCGCGCCCAGCAGACGCCGAAGAGCGAGGCGAACCGCGGCGGCTGGCGCTACGAACCGAGCAGCAGCGATAGCGACATCTCCGTTTCTGTCTGGCAGCTGATGGCGCTGCGCGCGGCGAAGAACTGCGGCATCGCCGTGCCGAGGGAGGCGATCGACAATGCCATCGCCTACATCAAGCGCAGCTACCGCGCCGAGCGCGACAGCAACGGCAACTACAAGCAGTCGGAGGCGGCCTTCAGCTACGAGCCCTATGGGGGGCGCCAGACCTTCTCGACCACCGCCGCCGGCCTGCTGTCGCTGCAGGTGGCCGGTCAGTATGAGGCCGCCGAGGTGCTGGGTTCCTCGAACTGGCTGCTGAAGTTCCCGCCGGAAGTCAGCGAGCCCTGGTTTTTCTACGGCTGCTACTATTACGCCCAGGGCATGTACCAGCGCGGTGGCGATCATGCCGCCACGGCGCGACAGAAGACCGAGCAGATGCTGCTCGGCTCTCAGGCCGCCGACGGCGCCTGGCTGCCGCGCAACGGCAACGAAAAGAGCGCGGGGCCCGTGTATGCGACCTCACTCGCCCTGCTCAGCCTGAGCGTGTACCACCACTTCCTGCCGATTTATCAGAAGTAGGGGGCAGGGGATGAGGGGTGCGCCCCATGGAGCGCGCGTGTGCCGAAGGCCACTCGCTTGGGGAGGTGGCCACGTGCTCGAGGCTGAGCAAGCAGGCTGAAGCCATGCACGCGCTCCAGCAAGCAGGCTGCGCCATGCTCGCGCCCACGCTTGGGCTGCAAGCCGAAGCCGCTGCGCGGTTCAAGGTCGGTCCCTGGGGGAATGCCGGGCGTGGCTTGGGCGGATCTGAAATTTGGGATCTGTGATTCCTCCTTGGAGGACGGCCCGCTTTTTCTTGACGGGAATTCCCGCATGAAAGATCCTTTTTTCAGGCAAGCATTTCAGGGACAAAGTCTGCCCGTCCGGGCGGCCTTTTGTCTGAGGTACTCAAGACACCCCACCCCTCGATCACCCCTTCTTCCACTGCAGGTTGAGCCGTCGGCCCTGCTGGGCGCAGTCGAGCAGGTAGAGGTTGATGAGGTT
>CAZSBO010000100.1:6142-14551 GCA_964605265.1 uncultured Prosthecobacter sp. | reverse complement strand
GCGAGCAGGGGTCGCGCCATGACCAGGTGGCCCTCGGTGTTGGGATGGATGCCGTCCTTGGCGTAGCTGAAGCCGGGATCGGCGCTGCGGCGACCGGCCAAAGCGGCGGTCATGGCGCCGTGCACGTCGAGCACGCGCCAGCCCTGGGAACGCTGGTCGAGCAGCCAGCGCGCATAGGCGGCGAGCACCTCGTCATAACCGGCGTAGGGCTTGGGATAGGCGTCGAGACCGGCCGGCAGCACACGCTCGGCGATCGGCAGCGGATCGAACACCGGCGGCGTCAGGTGCAGGATCTGCGCGCCGGCGGCGGCGACCTTGGCACGCAGCTTCAGCAGGCCCTCGCGGTGGGCACGGGTGCGCGCCTCGTCGAGCGGGTGGTAGATGCCGTCGTTCATGCCGTAGCAGGCGATGACCAGTTCCGGTTTCACCGCGGTCAGCACGCGGTCGAGCCGCTCATGCAGATCGGGGCGCGGAAACTGGCCATTGGCATGGCCTTCTTCCGAGAGGCCCGAAACGGTCTCGCTCGCCAATCCGAGATTGAGCACCTCCCAGACCGTGTCCGGATGCTCGGCGATGAGCGCCGCCTCGACGATCTGCACGTAGGTGCCGCCGTAGGTGATGCTGTCGCCGAGGAACAGCAGGCGTTTCTGCGCCGGCGGCGCGGCGGCCAGTGAAACGGCCAGACCAAGGACCAGGAGGAGGGAGCGGATCATGCGAACTTCCAATACGGCGCGGTCGCGGGTGAGTCATCAGGGATTTGCGGCCGCAGTTTTTGCGCGACAATCGCCCCCGCTGCCGCGTTGGATGGAAGATGACGCGCCGCCTTCTTCCGCTTCTGGCCGGTCTGCTCCTGGCCCTGCCCCGCCCCGGCGCCGGCCAGCAACTCGACCTCGAGCAGCTCTTCGAGGAACGCAACCTGGGGCCGGTTGCCCACCTGCTGGAGACCGGCGACTACGAACTCTGCGCTCGCATCTGCGAAGCCGCGGTCGAACGCGGCTTAAAAGCGCCAGAGTGGCGTCGCCTGCGCGTGCGCGCCCTCATGGAACTGGGGCGCGAAGCGGAAGCGCGCGACGCGGTGCAGTTGGCGGTGAAGACCTTCCCGGGCGATCTCGAACTGCTGTGGCTCCAGCATGACAACGCCCTGCGTCTCGGTCGGCGCGACCTCGCGGATCAGGCCCTGCGCGACATCGATGCGGCGGCGCGAGCCAAGCCCGCCAAGTCGCGCAGCGCCACCGAATGGGTGGTGCTCGGCAAGGCCGCGCTCGCCCTTGGCGCTGATCCGCGCAAGGTCATTGGCCAGTACTATCAGGTCGCTCAAAAACTGGACGCCAAGCTCGAGGCCGCCTGGCTGGCCGAAGGCGAGCTGGCCCTGGCCAAGCACGATCCGCAGCGGGCGGCCGAGGTGTTCCGGGCCGGGCTCAAGGCGCATGGCGAAACCACCGGCCTGCGCTTTGGTCTGGCGCGCGCCTTTGCCGGCAGCGATGGCGAAAAGGAGGCGGAAAACCTCAACCGCGTGCTCGAGGTCAATCCCGTTCATGCCGGTGCCCTGCTGCAGCGGGCGGAAAGCCTGATCCGCGCCGAAAAGTTCCTCGATGCCGAGGGCGCGATCCAGAAGGTGCTCGACCTGCGCGAGAACCATGCCGAGGCCTGGGCTCTGCGCGCCGCCATCGCCCGGCTGAACGCCGCCGATGAAACCAAGTTCAGCCGCGCCCGCGACGCCGGCCTGCTGCTCTGGGAGCAGAATCCGGCGGTCGATCATGTCATCGGCCGCGTGCTGTCGCGCGCCTACCGCTTCGCCGAGGGTGCCGAGCACCAGCGCCGCGCGCTCACCTTCGACAGCGCCTACCTGCCCGCCAAGGTCCAGCTCTGCCACGACCTGCTGCGTTTGGGCGAGGAGGACGAGGCTTGGAAACTCGCCGCCGCCATCCGCGCCGAGGACGCCTTCGATGTCCAGGCCCACAATGTCGGCCGGCTTGAGGCGCAGATGCGCGGTTTTGTCACCCAGCGGACCGACGACTTTGTCCTGAAAATGCCGGCGCGCGACTGGCCGGTCTATGGGGCCCGAGCGCTGGAACTGCTGCGCGAGGCCAAGGCCCAGCTCGGCGCCAAATATGGCCTGGAGCAGAAGCGGCCGGTGCTCGTCGAGTTCTTCGATTCGCAGCAGGACTTCGCCATCCGCACCTTTGGCAGCCTCGGCGGCCAGGGCCTGCTCGGCGTCTGCTTTGGCACGGTCATCACCATGAACAGCCCGGGCAGCCTGGCCCACGGCCGCAACAACTGGGAGGCAACCCTCTGGCATGAGTACTGCCACGTCGTCACCCTCAGCCTGACCCGCAACAAGATGCCGCGCTGGTTGAGCGAGGGCATCAGCGTGCACGAGGAAAGCCTGCGCGATCCCGCCTGGGGCATGCGCATGAATGCGGAATTCCGTCGCTTCATCCTCGAGGAAGATGCCGCCCTGCCGGTCAGCCAGCTCAGCGCCGCCTTCCTCAATCCGCCCAGCCCCGAGCACCTGTCCTTCGCGTATTACCAGTCGAGCCTGGTGGTCGGTTACCTGGTCGAACGCTTCGGCCAGCAAGCGCTGCGCGGTGTGCTCGCCGACTTGGCGGCGGGGCGACGCGTCAATGAGGCGATCGCCGCCCACACCGAGCCGATGGAGACTCTGGAAAAGGATTTCGAGCGTCATCTGAAGGGACTGGCGCGGGCCTTCGGAGCCGGGGCCGACTGGAGCAAGCCCGGGCCGGAGGAGGTCAACCCGCTCGATGCCGAGTCGCTGGCCGCCTACCGGGACAAACATCCTGACAATCTCTGGGCCCTGCGCCTGGCGCTGCGCAGTCATCTCGACGGCCAGCGCTGGACGGAGGCGCAGGATCTGGCTGAGCGGCTCAGGCGGCTCGTGCCGGAGGATTTCAGTGCCGAGGGCGGCCACGCCTGGCAGGCGCTGATTCTCGACAAGCTCGGCCGCGCCGACGAGCGACGCGAGGTGCTGCGGCGCATCGCGGCGGGTGAACCCTCGGCCCTGGCGATTTTTCAGGAGCTGATCGAGCACGACGCCACGGCTGGCGACTGGGCGGCCGTGCGTCTCAATGCGGCGCGGTCGCTGGCCCTGAACCCCTTCCTGCCCGGACCGCAGCGTGCGCTGGCCGAGGCGGCCGAAGCCACGGGCGATACCGCGGCGGCAGTGGCTGCGCGCGAGCGCCTGCTGCGGCTTGATCCGGGCGGCGCGGCCCGCCATCATTACCAACTGGCCGTGCTGCTGCGTGCCGGCGATCCGGCGCGCGGCAAGTGCCACCTGCTGGAAAGCCTGGCGCTGGCCCCGCGCTTTCGCGAGGGGCACGACCTGTTGCGCGAGTGGCCCTGAGCGGCCTGCTAAGCGGCCGTCAGGCCGCGACAGCGTTGAAGGGGCGCACCGAGACGATCTTCACCGTGCGCAGGGCGCCGGTTTCCGAGGGAATCTCGGCGTTGTCGCCAGGGGCCTTGCCGATGAGGGCCTTGGCGATCTCGGACAGGTAGGAAACGATGTTCTTTTCGACGTCGCCATCCCAGGCGCCGAGAATGGTCAGAGTCTCGGTCTGACCGCTGCCGGGAGCCTCGTACTCGACCACGGTGCCGATGCCCACCTTGTCGGTCGGGACATTGGCGAAGTCGGTGCCCCGGGCCAGGCGCAGTTCGCGTTCCATCTTGCTCTGCAGACGCAGCAGCACGGCCTGCTGCTCGCGGGCGGCCTTGTAGCCGCCGTTCTCGCGCAGGTCTCCCTCGGCGCGGGCGATCTGGATGTCGTGCTTGTTCTGTGGGATCTTGACGCTGACGAGTTCTTCCAGTTCCTGCTTCTTGCGCTCCAGGCTCTCCCAGGAGACGATCAGGCTGTTGTCCTCGCGCGGACCGGCGTTTTCAGACATGAGCGCCTCCATCTCCGGACGCGCCTTGATGATGCGCGCCATGAGCGAGCGCCGCGTCAGTTCGTCGAAGGCGGCCGTGGCGAGAATGCGCTTGGCAAAGCGTTTCACCTCGTCCTCCTCGGTCTCGATGACCAGTTCATGGATGAGCGTCTTGTCGTCGGACAGCAGGTCGCTCAGGCGTCCCGCGCGCTTGGGTCCGCCCTGGACGTGGTCGTGCTCCAGCGAATCGAGGATGGCGTTGGCGAGGTCGATGTCGAAGACCGACTCGGCCAGGCCCTTGCGCTCCTTGCAGATCCAGATGAGCAGGTCGGTCGTCAGGTTGCGGTTGCGCACCGACTTCTTGAGGAATTCCGCCAGCACGTCGAGTTCGTCATTGGCGTCGAGCACGGCGGCGATCTCGGCGACCGCGCGACCGCCGGTGCGGCTCAGGTGGTTGAGGATTTCCGGCACCCAGGCGCGCTCAACGAAAGCTTCCGGGAAGGCGCGGTACATGCGGCCGAGCAGGCCAACCGGCAGACCGCCGATCGATTCCGCCAGCAGGCTGCGCGCCTCGCTGATGAGGTCGGCCACCTTCAGCGAACCCATCGGCAGGGCAGCGCCGCGGATCGACTCCAGCAGTTCGTCGCGCGAAAGCAGCATCTGCAGGCTCTCCTTCAGGTGCAGGCGCCAAGCCTTGCGCACCGTGTCGGAGATGTCTTGAAAGACCGGCACTAGGTCGCGCGCCGCGTCCTCAAACAGGTCGAGATCCTTCTGGATCAGCGCCAGGCCGGCCAGTTTGCCCTTGAGATCGCGTGCGCCCAGGTAGATGCGCACCATGCCGACGCCGGCCTTTTCCTCGCTGTCGCGCAGCACGAGCGGATCGGCGCGTTTGGCGGGAACGACAATATGACGGGCGCTCTTGAGCGTCTTCTTGGCGGCATCCCACCACTTCTTGTAATCGGCCGCAGGCACCACATGGGGTTGCATCAACCGCTCCAGATCGTCGAGCGACATCTTGCCGCCGGAGGATTTGAGGGCCAGTTCGACCAAGCCAGTGACATCGTCCTTGGCCATCGCCTTCAGCACGGCAAGATCCGCCAGCCGGCGGGCCAAAAAGTGGTCGGGAGGCAGCACCTCAAGCGAGTTGAGCGCAAAGGACACTTTCAGGGCGTGCCCGGGTTTGCCTTCGAAGTCAACAATGAGTTTGTCGCCCAGCAGGTCCCATTCCGCGACCCGGCCGATGCCCCAGCTTTTGTGCTGACAGAAGGTGCCGGGTTCAAGCCGGCTGAGTTTTTCACCGTCTACCGCCGTCAGTTTGCCGGCATCCACCAGTTTTTGCGCCTCGGAATTCATGGGATGACGAACATAGAGCGCCCGGCGGGCGTGGCAAAGGAAACCTTGCCTTGAGGCAACGGAAGCCTTGGAAGTCCGGATGATTCGAAAAAATGTGAGAATCTTTCTTGCCAGTGGGGCGGCGACCTTGCTATTTCTCAAGAACCCGCATGAAAAATCGCATTGTCCTGACACTCCTCACCGGCCTGACGCTCTGCAGCGTGGCCCTTGCCGACATCCAGTCGCCTCCCGGCCACCACTACAACTGGAGCCGCAAACTCAGCCGTGGCGTCGGCAACCTGCTCTATGGCTGGACGGAGCCCCTCAATGTCTGGCAGCGTGTCAACCGTGCCGAAGGCGCCCATGCCGCCTTCTCCGACGCGATCGTCGAAGGCCTGAAGCGCACGACCGTGCGTCTCGGCTACGGCCTCTACGAAGTGGCCACCTTCCCCCAGCCGACCTGGAAGCGTACCTACCGTCCGCCCTATCACATCAAGGCCGTCACCGATCCGTGGTGGGGCTACACCGAGTTCTCGCCGCAGGTCGGCTTTGCCTCGCAGATGGATTACACCCGCACGCAGGGCTGGTAATTCCACACGCTCATCCCCTCACAGAAACGCGGACTTCGGTCCGCGTTTTTTTTGCCTCGGTGCCGCCCTTTTTCGCCTCACGGAGACCCGCAGGCTGCCTTGGCAAGGCTCCATTCAACCCTGGAGTCTTAGCGCCTTGGCGTGAGCCTCAGTCGCAAATTCCCCGGGGTCTCTGCCTGCCAGCCGCGGCCAACCCGGAACTCAGAAGTCCAGGAAGATCTCGGCGCGACGGTTGCGCGAGCGACCTTCCGGATTGTCCGAGCCATCGGCCTTCTGGTTCGGTCCGAGCGGCTGGGCCGTGCCCAAACCCGTGGTGACGATCTGCCCGGCGGAAACCCCGAGCGTCGCCAGGCCGCGTTTGACCGCTTCCGCGCGGGCACGCGACAGTTGGATGTTGTAGTTTTCCGTGCCCTTGGCATCGGTGTGCCCGGCAATGCGCAGCTTGCGCGAGGTGTCGGACTTGAGCAGGCCGGCGACGATTTCCAGCTGCTTGCGCGCGCGCGGATGCAGTTCGGCGCGGTCGTATTCGAAGTAGAGGGCGAGCGATTCGCCGCCGCGCGGGTTTTTCACGATCGGCGTGTAGGGCACGCCGAGTTTGCCGGCGGAGGCGGCGAAGGAGCCGAGGATTTCCGAAAGGTTGAGGCCCTTGACCTGCCAGGGCTGGTCGATGCCTGCGCGCTGCAGTTCCAAACCGAATTCGGTGGACTGGCCGAGCGAGGGCGACTGCACCTGGGCGATGACCCAGGCAACCTCGGGATTGGCCACCGTGACGATGAGGGGTCGCTCCGGCTTCATTTCGTAACGTCCCTCCTCAAAGACGATGCACAGGCCGGCCAGGCGCTGCGCCGTCACCTTGCTCTCGTCGACCAGGCGACGGGCGGCACCGAAGTCGTGGCGCAGCAGGACGCGAACAAACTCGCTGGCGAAGCTGAGGGCATCGGGATGCGTTGCAACGCGCACCAGGACGCGGGGGGCGGCGGTGGGTTTGGCCATCTTGGGCGAAGCCGGCTTGGCCGGGCTGGCCGGGCTGGCCGGCGCTGCGGGCTGCGGGTCGGCCGGTGCCGGCAGCGCCATGGCCAGTTCCTTGGGCAACTGCAGGGAGGCGATCTTCCACCCCATCTTGGCGTCGCGCTCCAGATCGAGCTCGAGTCGCAGCGGCTGATCGTGCCCGGGCAGGCTCAGCGGCAGGGCCAGCCGGGTCTTGTCGGCAACCAGCCCCAGCAGCTCGACTTGGTCCTCCCGCCCCACCTTGACCTTGAGATCGCGAGCCAGGTTCTGGAACAGTTCGGTCAACTGCGCGGCTTGGTCGGGATCGGCGACGGCGGCCAGGCGGCCGGCGCGATCAAAATCGGCGGATGCCAGACTGCGCGCCATTTCCCGGCCCAGATCGAGCGGGCGGGCAAAACCAAAGCGATCGGCTGGCGGCGCGGGTGGCGGCGCCTTGGGTTTCGCTGGTGCAGGAGGCGGAGTGACCACCGGGGCGGGCGGTGGGGTGACGGCGGTGGGTGCCGCCGCCGGAGCCACGGGTTCAGGCGCCGCGGGCTGCAGCCGCGACCGGGTGACGGTGAAGAACAGCACCGTGCTGGTGGCGAGTGCCAGCAGCACAATCGCCGCCGGATGAATGCGGGCGGCGAGGGTTCTCCTGGAGAAGCTGGGGCGCATCAGGGGCGGAGGAAAAGGATTCAGGCAGCAGCTAAAATGCCACCACCTGCGTCGACGTCCATGAAAGAATGATCGATCCTGCGACGCGCACCCCGATTAAAACGGCGTGCGCAAACGACCGTCGGCACCGGCGGGCCACTCGGCTCCCTGCGCGATCCAGCGGGTCAGCAACTGTTCCTCCTCGCGCGTCAGGGTTTCGCCCACCGGCGGCATCGCCACGGCGTGGGCCTTCGTCAGATTCTGCAGGAAGCGACTGCTCTCGGGACGGCCCGGCACAATGAAGACACCGAGCGTGCCGCTGCGCAGCGCCGCCTCGCGGCTTTCCAGACTGAGCCGTCCCGGCATCGCCTCGACTTGGTGGCAGGCCAGGCACTTGGCTTCGAGCACGGGTTTGACGTGGCGTTCAAAACGCACGCGCCCCTGCAGGGCCTTGGCCAACTCCTTTTCCGACAGAACATTGACGCCGGCCGGTCGCGTCTCACTCTCCTCGGGAGCATGCTGACAGGCGGCCAGACTGGCAAGGACCAGAACGGCGGTAAAAGCGCGGCGCGAAGGGCTCATGGCCCGACAGCATAAGCGGGCGAACGCTTTCGCGCCATGCGGAAATGCAGGGTCTCAAGGCTCGCGGCGGCGCGAGCCCAGCGACTCCGAGCGGCGACTTGGCGGGGTGCGTTGCTGGGCTTCCTGACTGCGGCGTGACGGCTCCGCGCGTTGGCGCATCTCCGCTGCGCGCTGTTGTGCCGCCTGTTCTGCGGCCTGGCGTTGCGCGTCCATGCGTCGACTTTCCTGAGCGCGCTGCAGGGATTCCTGGTTGCGGCGCATTTCCGCCGCGCGCTGCTGTGCCGCCTGTTCCGCGGCCTTGCGCTGCGCGTCCATCTTGCTGGCCTCCTGGGCGCGCTGCAGGGATTCCTGGTTGCGGCGCATTTCCGCCGCGCGCTGCTGTGCCG
>CAZSBO010000100.1:5668-6042 GCA_964605265.1 uncultured Prosthecobacter sp. | reverse complement strand
TGCGGCGCATTTCCGCCGCGCGCTGCTGTGCCGCCTGTTCCGCGGCCTTGCGCTGTTCATCCATCTTGCGGGCCTCCTGAGCGCGCTGCAGGGATTCCTGGTTGCGGCGCATTTCCGATGCGCGCTGCTGTGCCGCCTGTTCCGCGGCCTTGCGCTGTTCATCCATCTTGCGGGCCTCCTGAGCGCGCTGCAGGGATTCCTGGTTGCGGCGCATTTCCGATGCGCGCTGCTGTTCCGCAGCCTGGCGAGCCGCTTCGGCTTGGCGCTGCGTTTCCATTTTGCCGGCCTCCTGGGCACGTTGCAGGGCCTCCTCGGCGCGGCGCCGCGATGCTGAGGTTTCGCTGTCAGGCGCCGGTGCCGCCTTGCGTTGCTCG
>CAZSBO010000100.1:0-5568 GCA_964605265.1 uncultured Prosthecobacter sp. | reverse complement strand
TCCATCTTGCGCGCTTCCTGGGCACGCTGCAGGGCTTCCTCGGCGCGGCGACGCGATGCTGAGGCTTCGTTGTCAGGCGCCGGTGCCGCCTTGCGTTGCTCGTCCATCTTGCGCGCTTCCTGAGCACGTTGCAGGGCTTCCTCGGCGCGGCGACGCGATGCTGAAGCTTCGCTGTCACGCGCCGGTGCCGCCTTGCGTTGCTCGTCCATCTTGCGCGCTTCCTGGGCACGCTGCAGGGCTTCCTCGGCGCGGCGACGCGCGGATGCGGCTTCCGGGGCCGTGGCGGGCGTCAGTCCGGCAGGGGCTTCGGCACGCTCCGCCGGCCGCGGATCGCGCGCCTGACGCTGAATGACTTCGCGCAGGCTCTGGCGACTTCCCGTCGGCACCTCGGCCCAGGCGTCTTCGATGACCGGTCGGCTGATGCGCTCGATCTCGCGCGGCCGCGTCGGGCTGCGGTCGGCCCGGCGTTCCGGCAGTGCCGCGGCGGCCAGGGTCAGCACCCCGCCGCGTTCCTCACGCAGCGCCAGCAGGCGCGGGTCGAAGCGATCCTGCAGCCGCACCTCCGCCCGCGGCGCCGGGCGACCAAAGCGCCGTTCATACCAGGTGTGCTCGGGACCGCCGCGATGGGCAAACAGCCGTCCCTCGGGTCGGTCGAGCCGGACCAGGCGGGTGACGTTCATCGTGCCGGCAAACACACGGGTGACATGGGTGAGCGACAGGTTGATGTTCAGGTAGCTGCGGCTGCCGAAGCGGCTGCTTTCGATGAAGCAGTAGCTGCTTGGGCTGAGGCCGTAGGCGTAGTCGCAGTCGGAGGAAATGATCGTCAGACTGAACGACGGCCCCGGCGGCAGCGGCGCCCAGCCGATGTAATCCGGCCCCGTGCGCCAGGACACCCAGGCCGGCGCCCACTCGCGGCCGGGCACCCAGACCCAGCCGTGGCGCGACAACCGCACCCAGCGTCCATAATGATAGCAGGCCCAGCCGAAGGGTTCGTGGCTGCTCCAAGTCCAGCCGTAGTCACTCCACAGCCACTGGCCGTCGAGGTAGGGTCGCCAGGTCGACCGTGCGGCGAGGTGGGGTCGCCAGGCGTAGCCATAGCCATCGACCTCCAGCCAGCGGCCGTGCGGGGCCAGCGGTTCATAAAAGGGCGAATAATCGGCTGCCGGATCCATCCAGGGCTGGCTCACCGGCGGTGGCATGGCGGCCACGGGTGGCATGGGAGCCGGTGGCTGGCTCACGGGTGGCGGCGCCGGTGCGGGTGCGGCGGCGGCCTGCTGGCGGGCCGTTTCAGCCTCGGCCAGCAGACGGCGGTTCTCCGCCTCCAGTTCTTCCAAGCGGGCGGTCAGCTCGGCATTTTGCAGTTCGCCTTCGCGCAGGGTGGCGATTTCCGCCTGCAGTTGCGCGCTGCGCGCCTCCAGATCGGCGGCGGCTTGCTCCAGTTCCGCACGGGTGGTGTCGCCGGGGCCGGCGACGTCGCAACCGGCCAGCAGGAGCAGAAACAGGGCGGCGACGGGGTGGGTCAAAGGTTTCATGGTGGCAATGAGGTTCCGCAGAGTCTGACGCTGCCGAGGGGTTTTCATTCATTCGGCCGGGCCTGAACCCTGCAAAAGCCGGCATCGGCGGCGTTGACATTGCCCGTGCCAACGGAATAATGGCCTTTGTTTCATGGCTTCCGTGATGTCCCCCCTTTCCCCGTGCCGACTCCTGCTCGCGGCGCTGACCGTATCCCTGCTGACAGCCTGTTCCTCGGTCAGCGTTGGCTCCGGCGGACGCATCACCAAGGTGAACTACTACCACCTCAATCCGGGTGTCGTCACCCGCACCCTCGATCCGGCGGTCGCGTTTGAGCGTGATTACCATCTCTACGGTGCGGTGACCAAGGCCGAAACGGTGGAGCGCCAGGGCCACTACTACACGATCTTCTGGCGGGTCGACGACCGCAGCCAACCGGTCCGCCTGGTCTTTGACTACCGCCAGGCAAACACCGGCCTGGAAGTCAGGAGCCATGAACTGGAAGTCGGGTCGCCCCGCCGCAAGAACGTCAGCCACTTCCAGATCACCGGCGATTCCTACCATACCGATGGCCGGGTCACCGGCTGGCGGGTGCGCCTGATGCGCGGCGAGGAAGAACTGGCCAGCCAGCAGTCGTATCTCTGGAACTGAGTGCCATGAACGCCGAAGGCCCCCTCCGCTTGAAACGTTGCCGCATGCCGGCCAGTCGCGCGCCGCGCCCTCGACCGTTCTAATCCGCCCGCCGTGACTGCCGTTCCGCCCGTGACACCCCCGACAACCATCTTGGTAGGCTGGATCGGCAGAGTCTTCTGGCTGCGCGTCGAGGGCAAGGGCACCTTCCTCTGCTCGCTCCAGGTCAAACGCGCCTTTCAGGCCGTGCTTCAGGCCGGCGCCCGCGATCTGGTCGTCGATCTCGAGCGCTGCCCGATCATGGATTCCACCTTTCTCGGAACCCTCACCTACGCGGCCATCGCCCTGCGCAACCGCGGCGGCGGCAGCTTCAGCATCCTCAACGCCAACGCCCGCAACCTGCAACTGCTCGCCGACCTCGGCCTCAACCACGTCATGCAGGTCGATGCCGACGGCAGCGCCTGGCCGGAGGAGCGCCGCATCGCCTGCCAGCTGCTGGCCACCTGCGGCGAAAGCGGCGAGGCTGGTCGCCAGGAGCAGGCCCGCCACGTCCTCGAGGCGCATCAGAGCCTGTCCGGCCTGAGCACGACCAACCAGCAGCGCTTCAGCGACGTCATCCACTTTCTCGAACAGGAGATCCACGAGCCGCCGCGGCCCGCCCCGTAAACCGCGCCGACCCGAATGCCCGGGCGCGCTTCAGATGAAGCACGCGGGCCCGCCCACATGACCCCCATCCTCCTCACCACGATCATCCTGCTGCTGGCCGTCTGCGTGACCGCTCTGGTGGTGATCAACCGCAAAAAGGATCACGCCCTCGAGGAACTGCGCGCCGAGGAGCAGGCCATCGTCGAGGAGGAGCGCCGCATGTTCGGCTTCCTGCACGATCTTGGCGAGGCGATCACCCGCGAGGATTCCCACGCCGCCCTGCACCGGCTCATCGTCAAGGGTGCCATGCAGGTCACCGAAAGCCACGGTGGCGCCCTCTACCTGCTCGACGACGCCGGCAAGGCCCTTGTGCCGCGCTACTACTCCGATCACTGCCCGCCGCTCACCGACCTGCCCGAACGCATCGCCGCCCTCGGCAAAAAGAACCCCGACAGCCTGCTCAGCTTCCTGCGCCTGCACACCGTGCGACCCGACGAGGGCCTGATTGGCAACGTCTTCAGCGGGCGCAACTCCGAGGTCATCGCCGACCTGCGCAAGGATCCGCGCCTAGGCGCCAGCGCGTCCTGCTTCCAGAACAATGTCTCGATCATGATCGGGGCCCTCAACTTCGGCCCCGGCAGCCTCGGCGTGCTCGTCCTCACCCGCCCCAAGGAGCGGCTCATCTACAACAGCAACGACTTCGAGGTCTTCAAGTCGCTCGTCGAACAGTCCGCCTTCGCCCTCGCCAACGTCATGGCCCACCAGGCGGCCACCGAAAAGAAGCACATTGAGGCCGAACTGCGTGCCGCCAGCGAGATCCAGCGCATCCTCCTGCCCGACCACGATCCCGAACTACCCGGCTACCTCATCGCCGGCCGCAACATCCCCGCGCGCGTGCTCAGCGGCGACTACTACGACTTCATCCCGCTCGATCAGGGCCGCTGGGGCGCCGTCATCGCCGATGTCTCCGGCAAGGGACCCGCCGCCGCCATCATCACCGCCATGTGCCGAAGCGTGCTGCGCTGCGCCGCGCCCGATGGCATCTCCCCGGCCGAGGTGCTCGCCTCGGTCAACCGCCACATCGCCCCCGACATCCGCGAGGACATGTTCGTCAGCATGATCTACCTCGTGTTCGATCCGGAACACGACCGCGTCACCCTCGCCCGCGCCGGCCACACCCTGCCCGTCATCTGGCGCCGCGACACCGGCACCATCGAAACGCTGCACAGCGGCGGCCTCGCCGTTGGCATCGACAAGGGCGACGTCTTTGAGCGCGTCACCAAGAACCTCGACTTCGTCATGCGGCCCGGCGATTGCCTGCTGCTGTACACCGACGGCATCAACGAGGCGCTCGACACCAAGGGGCTGGAGTACGGCGAGGAACGCCTGCGCAGCAACCTGGCCCTGCTCGCCCCCCAGGGCCCCAAGGCCGTGGTCGACGGCCTCATCGCCGATGTCGAAAAATTCCTCGGCGGCCGCCGCTCGCTGGACGACATCACCTTGATTGCCCTGCAGAAGACGCCATAGTCGCGTCCCCCGGAATCCGCACGGATTCCCCTCCCCTCCAAAAAGCGACCCATGACGAACGAGAACAGCCCCCCCGAAGAAGCTCCGCCCGCGGCTCCGGACCCGGCCACCGCTCCTGCGCCGGAAGCGGCCACCGATCCCCTCACCCAGGCCCTCCAGGAAGCCGCCCAGTGGAAGGACATGGCCTACCGCAACGCCGCCGAACTCGACAACTTCCGCAAGCGCGCCGCCCGCGAGGCCCAGGAAACCCGCGCCTACGCCAACGCCGACCTGCTGCGCTCCATCCTGCCCGTGCTCGACAATTTCGAGATGGGCCTGGAAGCCGCCCGCGCCGAATCGGAGACCTCGATGATCTTCATGGGCATGAGCATGGTCCAGCGCCAGCTCGCCGATTTCCTCCGCGACATGGGCGTGCAGGAGGTCGAAGCCCTCGGCCGCGAATTCGATCCCAACCTGCATGACGCGGTCGCTCAGGAGGCCTCCGCCGATGTGCCCGAAGGCACCGTGCTGCGCGTCACCCGCCGCGGCTTCAAGCTCAAGGAACGCCTGCTGCGTGCCGCCAGCGTCGTCGTCTCCTCCGGACCCGCCGCGGCGACCGATACCCCCGCCACTCCCGCCGCCTGATCCCCATGGCTGACAAACGCGATTACTACGAAGTGCTGGGCGTGTCCCGCGACGTCTCCGCCGACGACCTCAAGAAGGCCTACCGCAAGCTGGCGGTGAAGTTTCACCCCGACAAAAACCCGGGCGACAAGGCTGCCGAGGACAAGTTCAAGGAGGTTGGCGAGGCCTACGAGGTGCTCAGCGACGAGCAGAAGCGCGCGGCTTACGATCGCTACGGCCACCAGGCCTTCGCCGGTGGCATGGGCGGTCCCGCGGCCAGCGGTCCCGGCGGTTTCCACGATCCCTTCGACATCTTCCGCGAGGTCTTTGGCGGGGGCGGTGGCGGCGGCATTTTCGAGAGCTTCTTTGGCGGCAGTGGCGGTGGACGCCAGCGCCGCGACGGCCCCCAGCGCGGCAGCGACCTGCGTTACGGCATGGAGATCACCCTCGAGGAGGCCGCCCACGGCTGCGAGCGCGAGATCGAGTACGAACGCCAGAGCGGCTGCAAGAAGTGCCAGGGCAGCGGTTCCGCCAGCGGCGCCGGCAAAAAGACCTGCGGCACCTGCGGCGGCGCCGGCCAGGTCATCGCCTCACGCGGCTTCTTCCAGATCCAGCAGGCCTGCCCCGACTGCCAGGGCAGCGGCGAGGTCG
>CAZSBO010000099.1:0-15124 GCA_964605265.1 uncultured Prosthecobacter sp. | reverse complement strand
TGGGTGCCGAAGGACTGGCCGCCGGTGTAGCGGTTGAACAGCGGCGGGAAGATGCGCAGGGGCAGGGCCGCAGCGAGGAAGAGCGGATTTTTGGCGAGAGCGGCGAGGATCATCTCGCCCACCTGCACCGCGGCCGGATGGCCTTCCGGGATCTGCTGATTGTCCTTGGCGCGGGACGACTGATGACCGGCAGTGACCTTGCCGTCGACCCAGTCGGCAGCCTCAAGAATCTGTCGCGCCTGGGCGACCTGGTCGGGGGTAAGAACGTCGGGAATGCTGAGCAACATGGCTTTTTGAGGGGAAGGCGGCCGGGCCGGCGCGAACCAGCCCGGCGCGGTTTTTAGAACTTGTAGCTGGCGGTGAGCACGGCGGAGCGACCGGCCCCCGGGATGAAGTGACCGCCACCGACGCGATCGATGTAGGCCTTGTCGGCGAGGTTGTAGATATTGAGGCGCAGGGAGAAATGCTTGTTCACCTCGTAACCCACCATGGCGTCGAACAGGCAGAACGAGGGCGCCTCGCGGGCCGTGCTGCTGTTGGAGTTGAAGCGGCTGTCGGTGAACTGCAGGCCGGCGCCGACCTGCAGGCCGAGGGGCAGGTCGTACACCGTCCACAGGTTGGCGCTGTGGCGCGGCGTGTTCATCAATTCACGGCCCACTTCCAGCGGGTTGTTGGAGGCAACCACCTCGCTGTCGAGCAGGGTGTAACCGCCGAAGACACGCCAGTCGTCGGTGAGGCTGCCGGCAAAGCCGAACTCAATGCCCTGCACACGCTGCTTGCCGTCGAGCACGACGGTGTCGGTCGGATCGGCCGGATCCTGGGTGCGGGCGTTGGTCTTGTCGGTGCGGAAGACCGCGGCCGAAAGCTGCAGCCGATCCTGCAACAGGTCCCACTTGGTGCCGATCTCGAAGGTGCGGCTCTCCTCGGGATCGACATTGACGTTGTTGGTCGCCGTGGCCGTGTTGTTCAGCGTCAGGCCCTCGGCGGAGGGGTTGAAGGAGGTGCCGTAGCCGAAGTAGATGCTGCCGTTCTCGACCGGCTTGTACACCAGGCCGCCACGCCAGCTCAGCATTTCGTCGACCCGGCTCAGGTTGGTCCGCGCCCCCGAGGCAAAAGCCGGCGCACCGGTCGAGGCGACCGCGGTGTAATCGATGTCGAAGCGGTCGTAGCGCAGGCCGCCGGTGAGCTGCCAGTGGTCGCCCAGGCTGACCGTGTCAAAGAGGTAGGCCGAGAGCGACAGCGCCTCGGACTCGGTGTAGGCGCCGCTGCGGCGGATGCGGCCGGTGAAGTTCTGGTCGGGATCCGGATTGCCGATGGAGGCGGTCGGCGTTCCGCCGATGACGACGCGGCCGAAGTTCTTCGAGGTTTCGTGGACCACCTCGGCACCGGCAACGAGGTCATGGCGCAGCAGGCCGGTCTCGAACTTGGCGATGACATTGATTTGGTCGGCGACGATGCGATCGACCTGATCGCGCGACTGGAAGTTGCGGTTGATGGTGCCGTCGTAGGTGATGTTGGGCCCGGCCTGGACATCGGCAAAACGCGGCGCGGTGATCACCGAATCGCGCTCGGTGATGCCGGCGCGGAAGGTGTTGGTGAAGCGCAAGTTGTCGTTGAAATCGTGCTCGAACTGCACCGTGGCGATGTCGGTGCGGATGCGCTCGTAGTCGCGTTCGCGCAGGCCGTAGAAGCTGTCGAAGGAGACATCCGGGATGTCATTGGCACGCGCGCCGAGGCCGTTCTGATAGGTCGTGGTGACGCCTACGGCGGTGCTCGGTGCCGGCACCCAGGGGATGCCGTAGTCGGGCAGGCCCTCGGAATCCATGTGGAAGTAGCTGAGAATCAGGCGCGTATCGGTCTCCAGGCCAAAGGCGAGCGAGGCGGCCAGGCCCTGGCGCTGTTCATCGGCCACACCACGACCGGGCAGCGTCGTCTCATGATAAAGGGCATTGACGCGCAGGGCGCTGTGCTCGCCGAGCGGCTGGTTGACGTCGGCCGTGCTGCGGAAGTAGTCGCTTGTGCCAACGCCGGTTTCGCCGCTGTAGGACGGATCCAGGTGCGGGGTCTTCGAAGCCAGGTTGATCGAGCCACCGGTCGATCCGCGACCGGCATTCGACGAGGCCGGGCCCTTGGTGACCTCGACCTGCTCCATGTTGAAGGGGTCGCGGGTGTAACCGCCGAAGTCGCGGATGCCGTCGACAAACAGGTCAGTGCGGGCGTTGAAGCCGCGGATGCTCATGTTGTCGCCCGCCGGCACACCACCCTCGCCCGCCTGCATGGTGATGCCGGGCACGTTGCGCAGCACATCGCGCAGACTGGTGGCGTTGCGCTCCTGGATGACCGACTGCGGCACGACGGTGACCGTCTGCGGGATGTCGCGCAGCGGCTGGGTGTACTTGGGCGTCTGCACGCGATCCGGCTTGTAGACCTTGTCCTGCTCGCCTTCGACGACGACCTCGGGCAGTTCGGCCACGCCTTCCGGAGTGGCAGGGGCGGGCGCAGCCGTCTGGGCCGACAAGCTGCCGGCAGCCAGAAGGAGGGTGGAAGCAACCAAGCGGTCACTGGTGGACCGAACAACAGGAGTGGAGGGAGCAGGTTTCATGCGAGTTTCAGCAATCGCGACTCATTCGCAATTGAGTGTTGATGCGAATAAGTCTCATCCTCATTGATGTCAAACCGAAATGTGGTGCTTTTTTGCATCCGCCCAGCCGTTGGGCGCGTTAGCGGCGCTCCGCCCCACCCTCGGCCTGCTGCCAGGCGCGGAGCTGCTCTGCCGCCGCCTGCAGTCGCTGCAGCAAGCCCAACAGGTCGTCCAGCCGACGCAGGCCAAGATCGGCCAGCCCACGCTGGCGCAGCACGGTCGCCGCGGTTTGCAGCGAGTCTTCCGCTGCCTGAAAATAGGCCGGTTGACGTCGTGTCGGCGGTCGCAGGACATCGAGCAGGAACTCGCCGAGGAACTGCGGTTGGTAGGCCAGGTAGATCCGGCAGCCAAAACGAAACAACTGCAGCGGCAGATCGCCGAAGTCCCTGCCCTGCCAGAAGTGCGCGAGATCCAGCGCCGCCTCCACCCAGTCGGTGGCCTCGTGAATCCAGGTTTCCGCCTGGTCCGCATCGTCGCAGCCGGCTTCCAAAAGTCGCGCCACGGCTTCGCAACCGGCGTGGCGTGCCTGCAAGGCCACTGCAGCGGCCGCTGGGTCCCGGCGTTCGAACGCCCCCATCACGACGAGGGCCTGGGCGACCGCGGGCAGGGCTCGCGGGGGATCCTCTTGGGCGAGCCGGACGCGGCCGAGATTGGACCAGGCACTGCCGAGTGCACCGCGATCGCGCAGGCTGACGAGCTGCGGGTGATCGAGCACCCGGATGGCCAGCTCCAGTGAGAATGCCGCCTCCACCAAGCGACCAAGTACCTGCAGCGGCAGGGCGCGGTTCATCCAGGCCAGGCCGAGCCGCCAGCGAAAGGCCGGCTCCATGTCCAACGGCAAAAGCTGCAGGTGCACCACGGCTTCGTCATAAGCCGCCAGCGAAGCCTCGTGCTGGTCCAGTCGATGCAGGACCTCGGCCCGGTTCATCCAGGCGGCCGTCACCCCCCAGCGCTGCCAGGGCTGGCCCTCCAGCGGCTGCCAGCGCCGCAGTTCCAAGGCACGATCAAAACAAGCCAGCGCCTCTCGCCAACTGGACACCTCCTCCAGCTCCAGCAGTTCAAGGCCGCGACGCACGGCTGCCGAAGCCTCGTCCTCCAGGGACTGGGCGAGTGCGGAAGCGGCGGCTGGATCTCTCATGGCAGCCCGTTAATGAAATGCAGTCTCATTAATGAGCAAGCCTGGGATGGTGATTTCCGCCTTGGGCCCGCGACGGACACCAGGCACAAGACCCGGCATGCACTGCATGCGCCCAACAATCCCGGGCTGGTCTTTGCAACGCTCACCCTGCTGGCCTGCGCCACCCCCTGCATTTGCACTGGAAATGGCCGCCGAACTGGCTGAAATGACCCTCCCGATGAGACTTTGCCTCCCGCCCTGCGCCGGTGCCTTGGCCTGCCTGTTCCTGGCAGCCAGCCTCGCCGCGCAGCCGGCCCTGGAGCAGCAGCAGCGCGCCGCCCGCGAACTGGAGGCCCGCCTGCCCAAACCCGCCGCGGACGCGGCCGGCGGCACCGTCGCCCTGACCGCCGCGCGCCAGGAGCGCCTGCAAAAACTCCTGCCGGCCAGCTGGCGCAAACTTTCCCAGCGCGAACCCTTTCACCTGCTCGTGCTCGGCGATGCCCAGCCGGTCTGGAGCGAGGGCAAGGAACGCGAACCGGCCTGCTCGGAACTCTTCGCCCAACAGCTCGCCTCGCTGTTTTTCTACACCGGCGGCGTCCGCCAGGCCGGGCAACCCGCCGTTGGCGGACCCGCCATCGTGCTGCGCGACCTCAGCGGTGGCGGCTCCCTCGAGGCGGCCGCCATCCTCGCCTCCAGCGCTCGTCAGGCGCCGGTCGACCTCGTGCTGCTGTGCACAGGTCAGACCGAGGCCGAAACCGGCCTGTCGCCGGTTCGCCTGACCCAGGCCGTCGCTGCCGCCACCGCCGCCGCCCGCGAACTCGGCGCCGAAGTCCTGCTCACCGCCACCTGGCCCGGCGTCAGCGCCGCCTCGGAACAGGCGCTCGGTCGCGGCCGCCCGCATGCCGACGCCCTGGCCGAACTCGCCGCCGATCAAAACCTGCCGTTCGCCGATCTCGGTCGCCTCACCCAACTGCTGCAGTTGCCGGAGCCCGAGGCGCCCCTGGATGAAGCCCAACTTTTTGCGGAACTCGAACAGCTCTACCGCGGCTTCTTCCACGACACCGGCAACGGCTTCCTGCCACGCCCGGCCCTGCACCGCCGCCTGGCCAGCCTGCTGATCGACGAACTGCTCGACGGCCCTCCCGCACGGCCCTGGCAACTTGAGGCCGGCAGCGCCACCCTGAACGCTGAGGCCACCCGCCTCGAACTCGCCTGCACCGTCCACAACCCCGGCCGCGAAGCCCTGCAGCTGACCGCCCTGCCCCTACCCGCAGGCAACTGGCGCCCGGTGGCGGCGCAATCGCGCCAAAGCCTCGCCCCGGGCAGTCGCGCCAACCTAAGCTTCAGCTACACCCGCACCACCCCCGCCCGCATCGACGAAGCGCAGGCGCGCCTGCCGCTGCTTCTGCACGGTGCCGGCCAGCTCGAAAACGCGGTGGTGCGCGCTGCCTGGCGCCCGCTCGCCGTGGTCTGGGGACTCGAGACCTTTTTCAACCAGGAACAATTTGTCACCCCCGCCTGCACCCTCAGCAACACCGGCGAGACCGCCCTTGCGGGTCGCTGGCAGGCCGAGTACGCCGGCCAGCGCCTGCAGGGCGACTACCAGCTTGCCCCGGGCGCCAGCCAGGCGCTCGACCTGCGCCTCGACATCGCCAAAGCTCCACCGGCGGCCGAACTGGTGCTGACACTCGAGGGCGACGCCCAGCTGACCCAACGCCGACGCCTTCTGGTCACTCCGAATCTGGCACTGGGCGCCGACCATCCGTTGCACACGGAACCCGCCGAACTCGCCGGCAAGGCCAGCCTGCAGGTGCAGGCCACGAAAACCAGCCTCAGCCTGTTGATCGATCTGGCTGATGCCGCCCTGCTCAATGACGCCGGCAGCGGTCCCGCCTGGCGGCTCGACCTCAACCTCGACGCGCGCAGCTACGGCAAGCGCCTGGAGGGCGGTGCCACCGCCACCCTCAGCGCCAGCGGCGGCGCCGTCGACGGCCCCGCCCGTGTCCGCGACCTGCCGCCCTGGGCCTTCGGCACCGGTTACGCCGCCGGCTTTGACGCCGCCGCCGTCCAAGCCGCCCTGACCACCCGCACCGATGGCCGTCGCCGAATCCGCCTGACCCTGCCGCGCAGCTACTTGTACCTGCACGAATGGGCGCTCGAGAACGGCAACAGCCAGCTCGGCCTCGACGTCCGCCTGCTGCTCCAGGGCGGCCGCACCGCCTTCCATCTCTCACCCAGCCGCAAGGCCGCCGAGGACGCCGATTCGCTCGTCGTGCTCGAACTTGCCCGCACCGCCACCCGCCGCTTCACCATCAGCGTCGAGTGATCCCCTTCCCAACCCGCCACCCACCCTCCCGATGCCCATCGCCCGCGCCCTCCTCTCCGTCTCCGACAAAACCGGCCTGCTCGACTTCGCCAAAGGCCTGGCCGAACTCGGTGTCGAACTGCTCTCCACCGGCGGCACCGCCAAGCACCTCAAGGACGCCGGCCTGAAGGTGATCGATGTCTCCGAGTACACCGGCTTTCCCGAGATGTTCGATGGTCGCGTCAAGACCCTGCACCCGAAGGTCCACGGCGGCCTGCTGCAGCGCCGTGATCACGACGAGGACAAGCGCAACGCCAGCAAGCATCAGATTCCAGTGATCGACCTGGTCATCGTCAACCTCTATCCCTTCGAACAGACGATCGCGAAGAAGGACGTCACCCTTGAGGAAGCCATCGAGAACATCGACATCGGCGGCCCCTCCATGCTGCGCAGCGCCGCCAAGAACCACCGCTGGGTCACCGTCGTCTGCGATCCCGGCGATTACGCCACGGTGCTCGCCGAGATGAAGGAGCATCAGGGCGACACCACCCTGGCCACCCGCGAGCGCCTCGCCTGCAAGGTCTTCCAGCGCACCTCCTCCTACGACGCCGCCATCGCCAGCTACCTCAACAAGGAGCAGACCACGCAGAAAACCTTCTCGCTCAGCCTGCCGTTGTACAGCGAGTTGCGCTACGGCGACAACCCGCACCAGGCCGCCGCGCTGTACGGCAACTTCGGCGACTACTTCGCCAAGCTGCACGGCAAGGAGCTCAGCTACACCAACGTGCTCGACATCCAGGCCGCCGCTGCGCTCATCCACGAGTTCCGTCGCCCGACCCTGGCCATCCTCAAGCACACCAACCCCTGCGGCGTCGGCTCCGCCGAGGAGGACCTGCGCGAGGCCTGGACCAAGGCCTTTGAGACCGACAAGCAGGCGCCCTTCGGCGGTGTCATCGTCATCAACCGCTCGATGCCGCTCGCCCTCGCCCGCATCATTTCAGAGATCTTCACCGACGTCATCATCGCCCCCGACTTCGATGCCGACGCGCGCGCCCACCTGCAGAAGAAAAAGAACCTGCGCCTCATCCAGATGCTGCCGGGTGTCGTCGAGGCCCTCAGCGAGCCGGTCATCCGCAACGCCCCCGGCGGCGTCATGGTCATGGACAGCGATCCGCGCGCCCTCGGCCTCGATGACCTCGAGAACAAGGTTAAGACTCAGCGCCCGCCGACCCGCGAGGAGATCGAGGCGATGCGCTTCGCCTGGCGCGTCGTCAAGCACGTCAAGTCGAACGCCATCGTCTTCGCCGGCCACGACCGCACCCTCGGCATCGGCGCGGGCCAGATGAGCCGCGTCGACTCCTGCCGCATCGCCGTCTGGAAGGCCCAGGAGGCCGGTCTCTCGCTGAAAGGCAGCGTCGTCGCCTCCGACGCCATGTTCCCCTTCGCCGACGGCCTCATCGCCTGCTCCGAAGCCGGTGCCACCGCCGCCATCCAGCCCGGCGGCAGCGTCCGCGACGAGGAGGTCATTGCCGCCGCCGACGAGCGCAAGATGGCAATGATCTTCACCGGCCACCGCCACTTCCTGCATTGATCCCCGCCATGCACCTCCACCTCGGCGTCAACATCGACCACGTCGCCACCCTCCGGCAGGCGCGCTACCGCGCCATGCCGGACGCCCACAACGTTGAGCCCTCGGTGCTCGACGCCGCCCTCGAGTGCGAGGCCGCCGGTGCCGACTCCATCACGATCCATCTGCGTGCCGACCGACGGCACATCCAGGATGCCGATGTCTTCCTGCTGCGCGAAAAGATCGCCACGAAACTCAATCTGGAGATGGGCAACACGCCCGAAATCCTGGCGATCGCCCTGCGCGTGCGACCCGATTTCGTCTGCATGGTGCCCGAGCAGCGCGAGGAGGTCACCACCGAGGGCGGCCTCGACGTCGCCGGCCAGATCGACAGCCTGCGCGCCACCGTTGGTCAACTCGAGGCCAACGGCACCCGCGTCAGCATGTTCATTGATCCCGACGAGGCGCAGGTGCGCGCCTCGGCCGCCGTCGGCGCCAGCATGATCGAACTGCACACCGGCACCTTTGCCAACGCCCTCGGCGACGCGCGTGCCGCCGAAACGGAGCGCCTGCGCGCCGCCGCCCAGCTCGGCCACGAACTCGGGCTGCAAATCAACGCCGGTCACGGTCTCACCACCACCAACCTGCCCGACCTTTTTACCGTGCCACACCTGCACGAACTCAACATCGGTCACAGCCTGGTCGCCCGCTCCATCTTCACCGGCCTGCACCAGGCCGTGCGGGAATTCCGCGACGCCATGGCCCGCTACGCGCCGTGAACCCCGATCCCGGTCCACCGCCCGCCCCGCTGGCCGCCATTCGCGGCCTCGGCGTCGACCTCGTCGATGTGCCACGCGTGCGCGCGCTCCTGGAGCGCCATGGCGACCGCTTCAAGGAGCGCACCTTCACCGCCGGCGAAATCGCCTACTGCGACGGCTGCGCCGACCCGGCCATCCACTACGCCGCCCGCTTCGCCGCCAAAGAGGCCGCCGCCAAGGCCCTCGGCACCGGCCTGTGGGCGGAGGGCGTCGACTGGAAGGACTTCGAAGTCACCCGCGCCGCCAACGGTCGCCCCGGTCTGCAACTGCATCACGCCGCCGCCGGCCACGCCGCCGCCCTCGGTGTACGCACCGCCCACCTCTCGCTCAGCCACACCCGCGAGCTGGCCATCGCCCAGGTCATCCTCGAGTAGTCTCAGCCCAGACGGCTGCCGACCTCCTCGCACAGACCGACAAAAGTTCGTTCGGCCAGATTGAGCGGCCGCCCCTTGAGCGAGGAAGTCACCCAGCGCCGGCGCAGGCGCGCCTTCGGCAGCGGCACCGGCACGAGCTGACCGGCCTCGACCTCAGCCCGCGCGATCCAGCGCGCCGAAATCGCCGCGCCCAGGCCGAGCTTGGCCAGCTCCTTGATCGCCTCACTGCTGCCCAGCTCGATGAAGTGCTGCAGGCGCACGCCCTGGCGCAGGAAGAATTCCTGGATGAGCTGGAAACTCAGGCTGCCGCGACTGGAGACAATGAAGGTCTCCGCGGCGATTTCCTTCAGCTTGGGCGGCCGCTGCGCCCAGGCGTGCAGCGGCGACACCAGGAATTCCAATTCGTCCTCAAAGATCGCCCGGCATTCCAGGCGCGAGGTGTCGGGCGGCCGCAGCGTCACCGCCAGATCGACCTCATGGTTCTGCAGCCGCTCCAGGGTCTGCGGCGTCTCGCCGGGCACCACGCGGATCTCATACAGCGGGAAGCTCTCCTTGAACTCACGGAAGACGGTCGGCAGGATGAACTGCGAGGCCGACGGCGTGCAGCCAATGCTGAGCCGGCCGCGCGGCGTCTTGTCGAGCGCCCCCAGCGCCGCACGCGCCTGTGCCATCTCCTGCAGGATCGTCTCGGCATGCGGCAGCAGTTCGCGACCGTGATGCGTCAGATGCACGCTCTTGCCCTGGCGATGAAACAACTGGCAGGCGAGGTCGGTCTCCAGCGCCTTGATGGCGTGACTCACCGCCGACTGCGTCAGATGCATCTCACGCCCCGACTGCGTGAAACTGCCGCTGCGGGCGAGGGATACAAAGGCGCGAATCTGGCGGGAATCGAGAGGCTGCTCCATGAACACAATTCATAGCCCATGTGAAAAAGATTGCGCGTGATTTCTGCATCAACCCGCTGCCATGGCACCGCGGATGCTGATTCACCGACGTGTCATGCCGAAGTCGAAACTGCCCTCCGCTCCTGCCTTGGCCGGTGTTGTCCAGCCGGTGCGGATCGGCTTCATCCCGCTCGCCGATTGCGCGCCCTTGCTGGTCGCCGAGGCGCTCGACCTGTTTCGCAAGCAGGGCGTGCGCGTCGAACTGAGCTGCGAGGTCGGCTGGGCCACGATCCGCGAAAAATTGCTCTACGGCCAGGTCGACGCCGCCCACGCCATCGCCGGCCTCGCCTTGGCCATGCGCCTGGGTCTCGCCACGCCGCCCTGCCCGGTGGTCGCTCCCTTTGTCTTCAACCTGCACGGCGACGCCATCACCCTCAGCCGCGACCTCTGGAACCGCGGCGTTCGCGATGCCGCCTCGCTGAAAAAACTCATCCGCAGCACGACCTCGCGCCGCCTCACCTTCGGCATGGTCTCGCGCTACGCCTCACACCACTTCCTGCTGCGCCGCTGGTTGATCGCCGGCGGCATTCAACCGGACGAGGAGGTGCGCCTGGTCGCCCTGCCGCCCACCCAGATGGCCGCCAACCTCGCCGCCGGCCTGATCGACGGCTACTGCGTCGGCGAGCCCTGGAACTCCATCGCCGTGCAGCGTGGCACCGGCTGGATCGCCGCCACCAGCGAGCAACTGGCCTCCGGTCATCCGGAGAAGGTCCTGCTCACCACCGAACCCTTTCTGGACCGCCACGCCGACGAATGCCGCGCCATCCTCGCGGCCCTGCACGAATCCTGCGCCTTCTGCGACGCGCCTGAAAACCGCCCCAGGGTCGCCGCCATCCTGGCCGCCAGCGGCTGCTTCCCGGGTCAGGAGGAGGCGCTGCAGCGCTCGCTGGTCGGCCCGCTCGATCTCGGCACCGGCCAGAGTGCCGATGCGGCCCGCTTCCACATCTTCCACCGCAACAACGCCAACGAGCCCACCGCCGAACGCGGCCGCTGGCTGGCTGATGAATTCGTCGCCCACGGCCTCATCCCGGCCAGCCGCAGAAGCGAGGCCGGACAGGCCCTCGCCGATTGCTGGCGCACCGTCGTGTCCCCCCCGATTTCCGCCCCCAAAACCGTCCGCAAAAAACCCACCGCCCTCCGCGCATGAAAACCCAGACCGTCCTCACCCGCCGCCGCCTCCTGCAAGGTTCCGCCACCACCGGCCTCGCCACCCTTCTTCAGGGCCTGCCCCTGGGCTGGAGCGGCAGTGCCTACGCCGACGACTCGCCGGAAAACCCGAACGTCAATCTCGGCATCATCGCCCTCACCGACTGCTCCAGCATCGTCATCGCCCACGAAAAGGGTCTCTTCCAAAAGTTCGGCATCCGCTCCACCGTCACCAAGGGCGCGAGTTGGGCCGCCATTCGCGACTCGCTGAGCAACGGCGACCTGCAGGCCACCCACATGCTCATCGGCATGCCGATCGCCAGCACCATGGGCCTCGGCGGCGCGCCCAAGGTGCCGATGGTCATCCCCTGGCTGATCAACCGCAACGGCCAGGCCATCACCCTGAAAAAGGATCTCAAGGGCAAGGTCGCCGACGATCCCAAGGCGCTGAAACCCTTTGTCGACGCCGCCAAGGCCGCCGGCCGGCCCATGAGCTTCGCCATGACCTTCCCGCCCGGCACCCACGCCATGTGGATGCGCTACTACCTCGCCAGCGGCGGCATCCATCCCGGCGACGCCGCCGGTGGTGGCGCCGATGTCTCCCTCATCACCATTCCGCCGCCCCAGATGGTCGCCAACATGAAGGTCGGCCAGATGGACGGCTTCTGCGTCGGCGAACCCTGGAACGCACGCGCGCTCGCCGAGGACATCGGCTTCACCGCCATCACCACCCAGGCGATGTGGAAGGATCACCCCGAGAAAGTCTGTGCCTTCACCGAGGAATTCGCCGAGAAAAATCCGAAGACCGTCAAGGCCGTGCTCAAGGCCCTGCACGAGGCCAGCGTCTGGCTCGACCAGATGGAGAACCGCGAGGAACAGGCCGGCATCGTCAGCGCCGCCACCTACATCAACTGCCCGCCGGAAACCCTGCTCGGCCGGCTGCAGGGCAAGTACGACATGGGCGACGGCCGCCGCTACCGCGACCCGAACTACATGATCTTCAGCGACCGCAACTGCAACTACCCGCAGGCCAAGTACGCGCAGTGGTGGCTCACACAGCTCCGCCGCTGGGGCTTCACCGAGGGCGCGCCCGACTACACCGGCGTCACCCGCCGGGTCATGCGCGCCGATCTCTACGAGCAGGCCATGCGCGAACTCGGTTACACCCACGGCGGCGCCGATGACAAGCCCGAAACCCTCTTCGACGGCAGCGTCTTCGATCCCAAGGCCGACCTCGAAACCTACGCCGCCTCCTTCGCCATCCACAGCCTGAAAGCCTGACCATGAACCTGCTGCAAAAAACCAAGCTCGACGGCCTGCTGCTGCCGCTGCTCGCCCTGCTCGCCTGCGGCCTCGTCTGGCAGTTCCTGGCCGGCAAGTCGGTGACCACCACCAAGGTCGACGACTGGGGCGACACCATCAAGGTGACCCAGCGCCACGGCATCTCCAAGGACCTGCCGACACCGCTGGAAACCTGGCAGGCCAGCAAGCCCTACCTGCTTGAACCGCTCGCCAAGCGCGGTGAACTCGACCAGGGCATCCTGCGCTTCACCTGGCTGTCGCTCAAACTCGTCGCCCAGGGTTACCTGCTCGCCCTGCTGGTCGGTACGCCGGTCGGCTTCCTGCTCGGCCTGTCGCGCAAGTTCACCCTCGCCTTCGACCCGCTCATCCAGGTGCTGCGCCCGGTCTCACCGCTCGCCTGGCTGCCCCTCGGCATGATCCTGTTCAGCGGTGTCCGCATCCTCGACGAGGGCGGTCGCACCGCCTTCGGGGCCTCCGACGCCGCCGCGCTCTTCACCATCGCCATCTGTGCGATGTGGCCGACCGTGATGAACACCGCCGTCGGCGTGCGCGCCGTGCCGCAGGACTACCTCAACGTCGCCAAGGTGCTCAAGCTGCCCAAGGACAAAACGCTCTGGAAGATCCTCGTGCCCGCCACCCTGCCCTACATGTTCACCGGCTTCCGCCTCAGCCTCGGCATCGCTTGGCTGGTCATTGTCGCCGTCGAAATGCTCACCGGCCGCCCCGGCATCGGCGGCTTCCTCTGGCAGCAATACAACGCCAACAGCTTTGCCCACATCATCCTCTGCATCCTCACCATCGGCGTCATCGGCTACATCCTCGACCGCCTGATGTCCCTCATCGAAAGCCGCTTCAAGACCGCCTGAACCCTTATGATCGATGATTTACGATGGCCGATTTCCTGTGCTGCGACGCCTGGCCGTCGTGCGGGTTGCGTTGAAGATTTTGGTGAGTTCCTCGGCTTCCTGAAGAAGGTTCTTCAAGCGCTTGCCGGGCAGCAGCTCCGCGCGTTCGGTAAGCTGCAGCCAAAAGGCACTCTCGTCCGCCTCCTCCAGTACAATGGTGATTTTGTGAATGAAGTCAGCCGGCGACTTTGCCCGCAGAGCCGCCCGGTAATTGGCGGCCACCGAGGTACCGCTGCGGGCCATTTGATTTCCCACGGTTCTTCCCGGGATCGTTTTTGGCAGAGCCTCCACCAGTCTCAGGACACGCACTGCAAAGTCCATGGTCCGCTGCTTGAGCTCATCCGCTGTCATAATCCACTAGTTTAAGTCATTAATCATAAATCGTAAATCATCAACCCCCATGCCCCTCATCGAAATTCAAAACGCCCGCAAAGGCTACGGCCCCGCCGGCGCCCGCACCGAGGTGCTGGGCAACATCGATCTCGCGGTCGAGGAGGGCGAGTTCGTGGTCATCGTCGGGTATTCCGGCACGGGCAAATCCACCCTGATCAACCTGATCTCGGGCCTAGTGCAGCCCGACGCCGGTGAGGCGCGGATCGACGGCCAGCGCATCACCGGTCCGGGACCGGACCGCGGCCTGGTGTTTCAAAACTACTCGCTGCTGCCTTGGCTCACCGTCGAGGAAAATGTCGCCCTTGCCGTCGACGAGGTCTTCAAGGACTGGCCGGCCACCCGCCGCCGCGAGCATGTCGCGAAGCACATTGCCATGGTCAAGCTCGGCCCTGCGGCGCACAAGTATCCGCGCGAACTCTCCGGCGGCATGCGCCAGCGCGTCTCGCTGGCACGCACCCTGGCGATGAACCCGCGCGTGCTGCTCCTGGACGAGCCGCTCAGCGCCCTCGATGCCCTGACCCGCGCCACCCTGCAGGACGAAATTTCCGAGATCTGGCTCGCCAACAAGACCACGGTGGTCTGGATCACCAACGACCCCGACGAGGCCATCCTCGTCGCCGACCGCGTCATCCCGCTGCTGCCCACCACGCCGGCCACGCTCGGCGAATCCATCCGCGTCGACCTGGAGCGCCCGCGCGACCGCAAGGCCATCAACCACGACCCGCGCTTCAAGGCGCTGCGGGCGCAACTGATCCGCACCCTGCTCGAGTCCAAGGATCGCAGCCGGGTGCGTTCCAGCCGCAAACTGCACCTGCCCGACCTGCTGCCCGAGGATGTCAGCGAACTCAACTGGTTCAACCGCCTCATGCCGCGCCCGCCCCGGCGCCGCGGCGAGGTGCATCGCGAGGAAGTGGAGGTTCTGCCATGAAAACACCCGACCCCAAACTTCTCGAACTCGACCGGCTGTGGAAGACCTACGACACGCCGAAGGGACCCGCCACCATCGTCAAAGACTTCAGCCTGCGTCTGCGCGAGGGTGAATTCGCCACCCTCATCGGCCACAGCGGCTGCGGCAAAAGCACCGTGCTCATGATGGTCGCCGGCCTCAGCGACCCCAGCCGCGGCAACATGATCCTCGCCGGCAGGGAAGCCGTCGGCCCCGGCCCCGACCGCGGCATCGTTTTCCAGTCGCCCTGCCTGCTGCCGTGGATGACCGCTTTTGAAAACGTCCTGCTCGGCGTCAACCAGGTGTACTACACCGCCCCCAAGCGCGAGCGCCGCGAGATCGCCGAGTACTACCTCAGCATCGTCGGCCTTGGCGACGCCCTGCACAAGCGCCCCGGCGAACTCTCCCAGGGCATGCGCCAGCGCGTCGGCATCGCCCGCGCCTTCGCCCTGCAGCCGAAAATGCTGCTGCTCGACGAGCCCTTCGGCATGCTCGACGCCCTCACCCGCTACGAACTCCAGGAGGTGCTGCTCGAACTCTGGCGGCGCAACCGCGTCACCACCCTGATGGTCACCCACGACGTCGACGAGGCCATCTTCCTCTCCGACCGCGTGGTGATGATGACCGACGGCCCCGAAGCCGAGGTCGGCGACATTCTGCACATCC
>CAZSBO010000098.1:0-15195 GCA_964605265.1 uncultured Prosthecobacter sp. | reverse complement strand
GGAGAGTGGAGAGTGGAGAGTGGAGAGTGGAGAGTTTGGTCTGCTGGCTCTTGGCTCCATGCTCCAGGCTTTACTGGATGAAGATGAATTGCTGGGTGTTGAGCAGGGCGTAGATGAGGTCTTCGATCTGGGTCAGGCCCTGGTCGGTGGCTTTGCTCCACACTTCCTTCTCGCGGGCGGACGGCGGCCGCGAGAGCAGGGCCAGGTAGGCGGCCTCGACCTTGTCATCGGGGTAGGGGGCCTTGCGGATCGACAGCATGAGCTGGCTGTGGCGGTGGAGGATGTTGGGCAGCAGGTTGCCGTTCATCATGAACAGGCTCTGCGGCACGCTGGCGTCGCTGTTGGCGTTTTCGATGGTTTCGCGGTCGCTCTGGCCGAAGTCGCGGAGCGGGTGGCCGCGCGGCGCCGGGCTCTGTTCCTCGGCGGCGCGCACGTAGGTGCGGTTCTGCTGGTCGCGCGAGCGGAAGTAGTCCCGCTGCTCCTTGTCCGACAGGCCGTAGAACTCCGCCTCCTCCGCGTAGCCTTCGCGGGCGGCCTGTTCGCGCGCCTTGCGCTGCTCGGGGCTCAGTTCGGGGCGGTCGTAGCCGGGAATGTTGACGCGTTCGGCGCGCACACCGCTGGCCATCATCATCATGCTGTCGCCGGCCATGGCGGCGGGCAGTTCGGCGCTGCCGGCACCGGCGCTGCCGGCGTAGGGTTTGCCGGTGACCTTTTCATAGAGCTTTTTGTGGCCGGCGACGAGGATCTCCTGGGTGGAGGTTCGGCGGCCCTCGTTCTGGATTTCGTTCACCTCGCGGCGCAGTTCGTCGACCTGCTTGCGCGCCTCGGCGACTTTGGCGAGGGCGGCATCGCGTTCGGGGCCGGGTTTGAGCAGGTCGGCCGCCTCCTCGAGGTCCTTGTGGCGGACGCGGGCTTCAAGATACTTCTTCTGGGAGGCTTCGGTGCGCTCGCGGTTGCGGTCGTAGACGGCGGCGCTGAGCTTGATGCCGCGCAGGGCTTCCTCGACGCTGAGGGCATCGACGCCGTCGGCATTCTTGCGGGCCTGCAGGATGCGTTGCTCGGCGTCCTCGCGCAGGCGCAGGTTGGGCATGTCCGGGTTAGGATTGATGAGGGTGACAAAGGAGTCCCACATCTGTTCGGCGGTCATGCGCCGGAGCAGCGGGCCGGTGAAGTGGTAGGCGACGCCCGGAGCCACGTCATCGCGGGTGACCTGGCGCTGGTAGGCGGAGGTGTTGAAGAGCACACGCAGGTAGGCCTTCATGTCGTAGCCGACTTCCTTCATCAGGCCTTCCAGATGGGTTTGCAGCTCGGGAATCATCGGCGTGGTGCCGTCCATCAGTTCGTCGAGAGGTTCGATGAGGGCGAGGCCGAAGGCCTTTTTCCACAGGCGGTTGGCGATGACCGAGGTGAAGCGCGGATTGTCCGCCGAGGTCATCCAGCGGGCGTAGGCCTGCAGTGGCGTTTCGCCGGGCTGGGTGACGGTTTCATGGCCCATCATGACGGCCGCCTCGACGGTGGAACGCGGCTTGGCATCGCTGTACTGGTAGTCGTGCGGCAGGGTGAGGCGGCGGTCGCGGTTGCCGACGGCGGTGTAGCGCATGGTGTTGCGCACATCGGTCATGGCCTCCTGGTAGTTGCGCTGCTCGCGGCGCAGCTTCTGGCGCGCCTCATCGCGCTGGCGGTTCACTTCGGCGACCTTTTCCTTGTGCGCCTTGTCGAGCTTCGCCCATTCCTCGGCGCTCATCTCGCGGGTCTTGCGCGGGCGCGGCGGCTCCTTGAACTGGGCGCGCAGCTCGGCCTCCTGGCCGCGCAGCAGCTCACGCACCTCATCGATCGAACCGCCGTAGTAGTCCTGGGTTTCGACGTCGTAGGTGAAGGCCGCCATCTGGTAGAACTGCATTTGCGTCCACTTGTCGAACGGATGGTTGTGGCACTGGGCGCACTCGATGCGGGTGCCGAGGAAGACGCGCACGGTGTTGGCCATGTTGTCGAGCGGCATGCCGCGATCGCGCATGTAGTAGCCGATGGCGCCGTTGTCCCAGGCCTTGCCCTCGGCGGTGACCAGCTCGCGCACGAGGTGGTCGTAGGGTTTGTTGCTGCGCAGGGCCTCCTTCAGGTAGCCGGCGTAGGCGGCGCCGGTGATCGGGCCGGCTTGCTGGCCGTTGGTCTGCACGCGCAGGACGTCGGCCCAGTAGTTGTAGAAGTGCTGCACGTAGCCCTCGGAGGCGAGCAGCTTGTCGATCAGCTTGGCGCGCTTGGCGGGATCCTTGGAGGCGAGGAAGTCGCCGGTCTCACGGCTGGTCGGGATGCGGCCGATGAGGTCGAGGTGGATGCGCCGCACAAAGGTGGCGTCATCGACCTCCGGGTTGCCCTGGAGGTTGTGCTTTTTCCAGTCGGCCTCGAGCAGGGCATCGATGCGGCGGGCGGCCTCCGCGGGGGCGGGGGCCGCCTGCAGGCCGGCGGTGGTGAGGGTGAGGGCGGCGAGCAGGCTCGAAAGTTTCATCACCCGCCAATAACGCCAAGCAAGGCGCACTTTATCGCAAACCCAACAAATCGTTGGTTGCGCGCTGGCGGTGGTCAGCGCACGCGGATGGTCTTTTCGCTGGCATCCATCTCCGCCTCCCAGACTGCCAGCCGGGCCTTGAGGTCGCTGAGGATCTCGGGATGACGCCAGCCGAGGTTGCGGCGTTCGCCGGGGTCGGTGGCGAGATCGAAGAGCAGGTCCATGCTGCCGCCGTCGTTGACGTATTTCCAGGTGCCACGGCGGATCGCCTTCATCTTGCGGTTGCTGCGGTCCATGCGCCAGCACAGGTCGCGCTCGGTCGCCGCCGCCTCGCCGCGCGCCAGCGGCACGAGGTCGATGCCATCGAGCGGGCGGTCGGCCGGCAGTTCCACGCCGGCGGCCTTCAGGAAGGTGGTGTGCAGGTCCATGGTGATGGCGGGGGTGGCGCAGACGGCGCCCTTGGGCAGGCGGGCCGGCCAGCGCATCAGGCAGGGCACGCGGATGCCGCCCTCCCAGAGGGTGGCCTTGTGATGGAAAAACGGCGCGTTGCTGGCGTAGCGTTCGCCACCGTTGTCGCTGGAGAAGACAAACAGGGTGTTGTCGAGCACGCCCTGCTTTTCCAGCTCGGCGAGCAGCTGGCCGACCCCCAGGTCGACGCGTTCCAGCATGGCCTTGTAGATGGCGCGACTGCCTTCGAGCATGTTCGCCTTGGTGACGGCCGGTGTGCCGGGGGTGTCTGGCGGCTGGAAGGGGGCGTGCAGGGCGAGGTGGGGCACGTAGAGGAAAAACGGCCGTTTGCCCTGCTCGCGCACAAAGCGCACAGCGCGCTCGTTGACCAGGTCGGTGAAGTAACCCTCGACTTTCACCGGCCGCAGGCCGTCGCGCAGGGCGTGGGTGCCATCGTAGTACTGATGGCGGTAGTAGTCGGCATGGCCGAGCAGTTCGCCGAAGTACTCGCCGAAGCCGCGTTTCAGCGGATTGTACTCGTCCTTGTAGCCGAGGTGCCACTTACCAAAGGCGCCGGTGGCGTAGCCGGCCTTTTGCAGGCGCTGGGCGACCGTGGTTTCACCCTCGGGCAGGCCAAGGCCGTGGATGTCCGGTTCCGATACCCAGTCGCTGCCGACCTTGCGCCACTGCTCCACCTGGTAGCCGAAGGCGAACTCGATGCCGGTGCGCTGCTGCCAGCGGCCGGTCATGAAGCCGACGCGGGTCGGCGTGCACACGGGCGCGTTGGCGTAGAAATCGCTGAAGCGCACCCCCTCGGCGGCGAGGCGGTCGATGTTTGGCGTGTGGATGTCGGTGCTGCCGGTGCAGCCGAGGTCGCCGTAGCCCATGTCGTCGGCGAGCACGAAGACGAGGTTGGGCGGGGTGGCGGCCTGCAGGCAGGTGATCAGGGCAAGCAGGAGGAGGGCAAAACGCGACAGGGACATGCCGGCAGCCTAGCGGCAGCCGCGCGGCGAAGGCAACCCAGAAACGCGCTCAGTCTTGGCCTGCGGTTCGGCGTGCCCACCAAGCGAGAGCGCGGCGGACCATCCACACCGCGCACCCGCCGACCAGCAGGCCGAGGCCGATCGACGGAACGACGTCGCTTGGCCAGTGCGCGCCGACGTAGATGCGCGAGTAACCGACGAGGGCGGCGAGGCCGAAGGCCAGCGCGCCCCAGCCGCGGCGGAAGTGGGCAATAACGAAGGCGGCGGCGAACAGGTTGACGGTGTGACTGCTCGGGAAGGACTTGCCGTGATGGACGGGTTTGGGTCGGCCCGGCCGCTGAGTCGGCGTTTCGAACAGGCGAGCGAACTCCGGCCAGGCCTTGCCGAGGTCGCGGACGCGGACCTCGGCGGTGACATCCTGCGGACGGACGCGACCGACCGCATACTTGAGACCGTTGGAGACCAGGCCGTCGCCGAGACAGATCGCCACGGTCATGCAAAGCAGGAACTGTCGGCCTGCGCGGCCGCCGCGCCAGGCCAGCCAGAGCCCGGCGAGCACGAGCAGGGGCAGCCAGGCGTGGATGGAGGACACGGCGGGCATCAGCCAATCGAGCAGCGGATGGGTCCACTCCCGGTTGATGCGCAGCAGCCATTGCAGGTCCCAGTCCATCATGAGCCGGTGCCTCCGGGTTTGGGCCAGGTTTGCAGGTGGCGGCCGAGAAAGACGTCGAAGGCGCGCAGGCGGCCGCCGTCCAGGGGCACCTCGACGCGACCGAGGGTTTGTACGGCTTCAAAGCGGTCGGCCAGGCGGGCGGCAAGCGGTCGCGGTGCGGCCTTGCCGGCCTGCAGGATGAGGGCGTCGTCGCCGAGGCGTTCCTCGGGGCCGGGCCAGACTTCATACTGGGAGTCGATGCCCTCCGACTTGCTCCAGCGGTAGACGCGCGGCTGCTGGGGCAGGGTGAAGGCGAGTTGGGCGGCGTCGTAGCGGTAGCCGGCGACCAGTACAAAGGTGTGCTGCGGGCGCGGCACGCTTTCGAGGAAGGCGCCGGCTCGTTGGCCGGTCTCGCTCCAGCCCTGGGTTTCGGCGATTTTGCCGGGGGCGGTCAGGGCGCCGAGCAGGATGGCGCCGAGGGTCAGGTGCAGAACCAGGGTGATGGCGGCGGCGCTGCGCAGGCAGGCACGGCGCCAGCCGGGCCGGGCGGCGGACAGGCCGCTCAGACGGCCGTCGAGCCAGGCGGCGGCGAGCAGGAAGAGCGGCAGGTAGAACACGGCGGGCCAGTTGGGATTGATGTGCTGTCGCAGCGACAGCAGCAGGAAACCGAGCAGCGGCGGCACCGAGAAGATCAGCAGGAAGCGTTCCGCCCGGCCGAGATCGCGCCAGCGGCGCAGGCCGAGCCAGGCGACCAGGACGAGGGCCGCGAAGGTGACCGGTGTGTAGACCAGGGCCTGCACTGCAGGGAATTCAACGGTGCGCGCCAGCCAGTCGCCGAAGCCGAGGCTCTCGCTGTCGAAGTGGTGTTTCGTGTGCTCGACGGTGATCCAGTGGTGCCGGCGGTTCCAGTCGAGCACTGGCAGCAGGCAGGCCGCGCCGGTGAGCACGGCCAGCCAGAGCCGCGGGTTGCGCAGCAGCGGGCGGTCGGTGGGCGAAACGAGGGCGAAGAGCAGGAGCAGGACCGGAAAGACCAGCATCATCTGCTTGCTGAGCACGCCGAAGCCGAGGGCGAGGGCCAGTCCGATCCAGGGCAGCAGGCGCCGCGGGTGCTCGATCGCCAGCCAGGCGCAGAGCAGGCCGCCGGACCAGGCGAGCAGGAGCGGGGCGTCGATGGTGAAAAACAGGTTGAGACCGGCGTTGCCGGGGGTCAGCGCGAGCAGCAGGCCGGCGAGGCAGGCCGTGCGGGCGCCAAACATCCGTCGCGCCAGGGTGAAGGCGGTGGCCAGGGTGGCGGTGCCGAAGAGCAGCGGTGCCAGGCGAATGCCCCATTCGGCATGGCCCGTGAGTCGGCCGACGACGGCCATGAGCCAGCCGATCATCGGCGGCTTGCTGAAGTAACCCCAGTCCGGCTGCCGGCCCCAGTCCCAGTAGTAGGCCTCATCGCCGAGCAGGCCGGCACGATCGCTGAACAGCAGGCCGAAGCCCAGCCGGAACAGGACGAGGCCGGCGAGCAGGCCGCCGAAGCGGCGCGTCCACAGGCGGTCGTCGGCGTGGGAGGTGGGCGGGCTCAAACGACCAATCTAGGCGTGGACGGCGGGCGCACAAGCCTGCGTCGGTGAAAAACCCTCAAGGTTGGCGGCAGCGGTGTTTCAGGCCGCCAACGCGTCGGCGACCCCCTTGAAGAAGTAGTAGCCCCAGCCGCGCTCGGCGCCCTGCCAGTCGGGATCGTAGTGGGTCTCGCGACCGATGAAGCGTTCCGGATGCGGCATGAGTCCGAAGATGCGACCGGTGGCGTCCTGCAGGCCGGCGATGCCGGCGCTGGAGCCGTTGATGTCGGTGCCGTAGAGCAGGGCGGCGCGGCCGTCCTTGACGTACTGCTCGGCATCGCCGGGTTCGCCGACGAAGCGGCCTTCGGCGTGGGCGACCGGCAGCTCAAAGTTCTCCGGCAGGGCCTTGAGGAAGGGGCTGGTGTTGCCGTTCTTGCGCAGCGGCGCCCAGCGGCAGAGGAAGCGGCCGCTGGTGTTGTGGATGAGGCTGCCGCGCGGCAGCAGGCCGAGCTGGGTGAGGATCTGGAAACCGTTGCAGATGCCGAGCACGTAGCCGCCGCCGTCGACGAAGGCCTGCAGGCGTTCGCCGAGTTTCTGGCGGGTCATCAGGCGGGCGATGCGGCCGCTCATGACGTAGTCGCCATAGCTGAAGCCGCCGGAGAAGACGACCAGGGCGGCGCGGTCGAGCGCCTCGGGTTCGAGCAGGGCGACCGGCACGATTTCACTCGTGAAGCCCGCCGTTTCCCCGGCGCGGGCGGTCTCGGCGTCGCAGTTGGTGCCGGGGAACTTGATGAGAAGGGCGTGGGGCATGGATCAATAGTAGGGGGTCAGGCCGTTCTGCCAGAGCGGCTTCAGGTCGGCGAGGGCGGAATCGACGAGGGTGGTGCCGCGGTGGGTCAGGTGCAGCCAGCGTTCACCGGTGCTTTCGCCGATGACGACGGCGCCGGCGGCGGTGACGGCTTCGACATGCTCGGGCGCCACTTCCAGGAGCAGGCGGCCGGGGGTTTCACCAAAGAGGATTTCGGCCGTCGAGCAGGCCTTGTCGGCCGGCACGTTCTCGAGCTCGATCTTCAGGCCGGCCTTGCCGCTGAAGGCCATCTCGGCGAGGGCGATCGCGAGGCCGCCTTCGGAGACGTCGTGGGCGGCGAGCACGGCGCCCTGCTTGACGAGTTCGTGGTAGCGCTCGTAGGCGGCCCAGGTTTCGGCTTCGTCCCAGGTCGGTGCGCCATCGACGCCGGCGCCCTGGCTGTGGCGGGCGAAGACGCTGCCGCGCAGGCCGGGGCTGCAGCGGCCGAGCAGGCAGAGTTTGCTGCCGGCGCGGCGCAGCGAGGCGCCGGTGACATGGCGGGCGTCCTCGACGATGCCGAAGCCGCTGACCAGCAGGGTGACCGGGATGGAAACCGGTCCGTCCTCGGTGATGAAGTAGTTGTAGAAGCTGTCCTTGCCGGAGACGAAGGGCGCACCGTAGGCGAGTGCGGCCTGGGCCATGCCCTTGGTGCATTCGACCAGGGCGCCGAGCTCGCGCTCGTTGTCCGGGTTGCCCATGCAGAAATTGTCGAGGATGGCGATGCGGCGCGGGTTGGCGCCCATGGCGACGAGCTGGCGCACGCATTCATCGACGCAGGCGCGGCCCATGGCGTGGGGGTCGGCCTTGCCCCACTCGGGCAGCAGGGCGCAGCCAAGGGCGACGAGTTGGTTGCTGTTGTCGACGCGGATTACCGCACCGTCCTGCGGGGCGTCGCCGCTGGCGCCGGCGAGCGGCTTCAGCACGGTGTTGCCCTGCACCTCGTGGTCGTATTCACGGATGATGGGTTCGCGCGAGACGATGGCGAAATCGGCGAGCAGGGTCTTCAGCACCTGCGTCCAAGATTCCGGGCGCATGGCGACCTTGGGCGCGCGGGCGGCCGGCTGGCGCCAGTGGGCGCGCAGCTCGCGACGCGGGGCGCCGTGAAGCTGTTCCACCGGCAGGTCGCAGACGGTCTCGCCGTGGTGCCAGACCTTGAGGCGCTTGCTGCCGTCGGCCTTGGCGAGGGTGAAGATTTCGGTCTGCCAGGTGTCGGCCAGCTTCTGCAGTTCGGGCAGGTTTTTTTCCTCGACGGCCAGCACCATGCGCTCCTGGGATTCGGAGATGAAGACCTGCCAGCTCTCCAGGCCGGGCTCCTTGAGCGGCACGTTTTCCAGCCAGACGTCGCCGCCGACCTCGCTGAGCATTTCGCCCGCAGCGCTGGAGAAACCGCCGGCGCCGCAGTCGGTGACAAATTCAATGAGACCGGCCGCACGCGCGGCGAGCACGAAGTCGGCGGCCTTTTTCTCCTCGATCGGATTGCCGATCTGCACAGCGGTCTGATCCTCCTCGTGGGAGTCGGTGGTCAGCTCGGCGGAGGAGAAGGTGGCACCCTTGAGGCCGTCCTTGCCGGTGCGGCCGCCGGCGGCGATGAGCAGGTGGCCGGGTTTGACCTCCTTGGCGATGTCCTGAATCGGGATGATGCCGGCGGTGCCGCAGAAGACGAGCGGGTTGTAGATGAAGCTCTCGTCGAACTGGATGGCGCCGTTGACCGTCGGGATGCCCATGCGGTTGCCGTAATCGCGCACGCCGCGCACGACGCCGCGCAGGATGCCGAGCGGATGGATGACGTCCTTGGCCTTGAGATCCTCCTGCTTCGTGTCGGGCGGACCGAAGCAGAAGACGTCGAGCGAGGCCACCGGCTTGGCACCCTTGCCGGCGCCGAGGATGTCGCGGATGACGCCGCCGAGGCCGGTGTTCGCTCCGGCGTAGGGCTCGATGGCGCTCGGGTGGTTGTGGGTCTCGACCTTGAGGCACACCGCCTTGTCGTCGTCGAGCTTCACAAAGCCGGCGTTGTCGACGAAGGCGCCGAGCACGAAGTCGGGCTTCTCCGCCATGATCTTCTCGGTGACCGAGCGCACGTAGGTCTTGAACAGGCTGTCGACCTCCTCCTCGCGGCCGTCGAGTGTGTGCTGGATGCGGGCGTTGAAGATGCGGTGCTTGCAGTGCTCGCTCCAGGTTTGGGCGATGACTTCGAGTTCGACGTCGGTCGGGTCGCGGCCCTCGGCGTCAAACAGGGCGCGCACGGCCTCCATGTCCGCGCGGGACAGGGAGAGCTTCATCTGCTTGGAGAGCTCGAGCAGGCGGTCGGCGTCGAGGCCGCGGACCGGGATCGTGCGAAAAACCGCACGCTCGGTGCGGGGGGCGGAGGAGGGGGCGGATTGCAAGGCGTGGGGGAGGTTGACTCGGCAGGAACCGATTTGGCGAGAAAACCGGACCGGTCAACGGCGGAGGCGGCGTGCCTCAGATCATGCCCAGCTTCATCTTGCCCTCGATCGAGATCATGCCCTGGTTCCACGCCGGCTCCCAAACCAGCTCGACGACGGCGTCATCCATGTCCTCAATCGTCAGAATTCGGCTCTGGGCGTCGGCGGCGATGGTCGGGCCCATGCCGCAGCCCGGGGCGGTCAGGGTCATTTTGACCACCGCGCGGTTCTTGCCGTCTTCGGTCGCCTCGACATGGCAGTCGTAGACGAGGCCAAGATCGACGATGTTGACCGGGATTTCCGGGTCATAGACATTCTTGAGCTGGTTCCAGACCGCGCCTTCGAGCTCGCTGGCGTCCTCGGGCACATTGGAGGAGGTGCTCTCCGATTCCTTGCGCGCGGCCTCGGGGTCGATGCCGAGCGCGTCGGCGTCCTTGGCAGCGATGCGGGCGAGGCCGAAGTCGGTGGCGACCGTATAGGTGCCGCCGAGCGACTGGGTGATGATCACCTTCATGCCCAGGGGCAGCTTGATGGCGTCGCCGCTGGGGATCTGGATGGCGTCGACTTCGCGTTTGAGTTCGAGGGAGGAATGCATGGCGGTGGTGGAACCGGTGGTGGGGGCCGCAGGGGATACGCGTGCGGACTCGCGCCAGAGTGTTCATACCGCGCTGCCGCGGTCTGTAAAGCCCGGGGCAGCGCCGGCGGCCTGACTTTGCCGGAAAACTTCTTGCTCGCGGCTAAGAAATTGGCTATTTTAACGTATTGACTGCAGGCGGTTCTCTCCGCCCGGGCAGAGCAGGATCACAGACGCCTGCACTGCCGCCCCGTTTTTTTCGCCGCATGACAGACCACACGAAGCCTTCCGAACGCCCGCATGAACGGGCTGGGGAGCAGTTGTCCATGCCATCCAAGGTCCGCATGGCTTGATTCGTCAGCTGTGGCGCCCGCACGCCTTTCAAAGACACCCTGCTCTTTGAATCCAACCCACCCGGAGGTTCCCCATTAGCAATCCATTCCAAAGCATCAACAGCGGCCAGTTCAAACCCGGACAGGGAGGACCGGCCGGTCAGCCCGCCCAGGGACGTCCCGTCGGCGGACCATCCCGCCCTGCAGGCCCCGCTGGACCGTCCGGACCCGCCGGCCCGAGTGGCCCACCACGCCCCGCTGGACCTGCCGGCCCCCGGCCCGCGCCCACCGGCCCGCCTGCGTTCCGCGGCGGCATGGGCGGCTTCGGTGGCAACCGCGGCCCGATGCGCAACAATCGCGGCGGCCGCTACGTCGACCAGACCCGCATCAATGAGCGCATCCGCGCCCCGAAGGTGCGCGTGATCGATGGCGTCAACGACCAGCAGCTCGGCGTGCTGCCGACCGCCCAGGCCCTGCGCATGGCGCGTGAACGCGGTCTCGACCTCGTCGAAGTGGCCTCCAATGCCGAACCGCCGGTCTGCAAAATCGTCGATTACGGCAAGTACAAGTACCTCCAGGAAAAGCACAAGAAGGAGGCCCACAAGAATCACAAGGGCGGCAAGGTGAAGGAAATGAAATTCCGCATCGGCATCGACCCGCACGATTACCAGATCAAGATCCTGCACGCCGAGGACTTCCTCGCTGAAGGTCACAAGGTGCGCATCCAGCTGCAGTTCAAGGGTCGCCAGATGGCGCACCAGGAACTCGGTCACGCCCTCGCCGCCAAGATCAAGAACGACCTGCTGACGATGGGCCACGCCGACCAGGAGCCGAAGATGGCCGGCCGCAACATCAACATGCAGATCAGCCCGCTGCCCGAGCGCCAGCGCGTGCGCAAGTTCAAGACCCACCTCAAGGGGGTTACCGCCCACGAGGACATCCAGCACCACGAGGGACACGACCCGCGCGAGGACAAGCACGACGTCGAGGAAGCCCCCGACGAGGATCTGCCGCACGGTTGAACCGGAGGCCGGCCGGGACGCACGCGTCCCGCTGGCCAGACGGCTTGATTGAGTCCATCCTGGCGCCATGCCAACGGACGCCACCAGCCAGCGCACCGCCCGGCGCGCCATGCGCCTGTCGCTGTTCGCCAGCTTCCTGCTGCTGGCGCTCAAGCTCGGCGCCTTCGCCCTCACGGATTCCGCTGCCATTCTCGGCGATGCCGCGGAGTCGGTCGTCCACCTCGCTGCGGTCTTCTTTGCCTCGTTCAGCCTCTGGCTGTCGCAGCGCCCGCCTGACGCCAACCATCCCTACGGCCACAGCAAAATTGCCTTCCTCTCGGCCGGGGTCGAGGGCGCGGTCATCCTCGCGGCCGCGGTCTTCATCGCCGTCGAATCCGTGCGCCGCTGGGCCGGCGGCCAGATGGTGACCCAGGCCGGCCTGGGCCTGGGCCTCACCGCCATCGGCATCGCCGTCAACCTGGCGCTCGGTCTCGCCCTGCTGCGTACCGGCCGCCGCCACGACCTGCTCATCCTGCGCGCCAACGGTCGCCACGTGCTGACCGATGCCTGGACCAGCTTCGGCGCCCTGGCCGGCCTGGCCATGACCCTGCTCACCGGCCAGCCCTGGTGGGATCCGCTCTGCGGCCTGCTCATCGCCGGCAACATCCTTGTCTCCGGCTACGGCCTGGTGCGCGAGAGCGTCACCGGCCTCATGGACCAGGCCGACCCTCATTTGGCGCGCGACCTGGAGGCGGCGCTGGCGCGCGAAACCGCCGCGCGCGGCCTCAGCTTCCACGCCCTGCGCCACCGCAACGCCGGCGATTTGCATCACGTCGATGTTCATCTGCTTTTCCCCGACGACATCCTCTTGCGCGACGCCCATCGTCTCGCCACCGAGATTGAGCGTGCGGTTGCCGCCGCCGTCGACGTCCGTTTGCAGATCACCACCCACTTGGAAACCGCCGGCGACCACGACCACATCCACCCGCGTGAATTCGACCTCTGAATCGCCCCCGCTCGACGAAGCCCTGCTGCAGGCCGGCTGCGAGGAGGCCGGCCTGCCCTGGCGCGTGCAGGTGGTGCGGGAGACGGGTTCCACCAGCGATGATCTGCGCGTTGCCGCCCTCGCCGGCGCGGCGGCGGGTGCGGTGCTCTTTGCCGAGACCCAGACCGCCGGTCGCGGCCGGCGCGACAACCGCTGGCTGGCGCCGCCCGGGCGCGATCTGATGGTCTCGCTGCTGCTGCGGCCCGAGGCTCCGCCCTTGCTCTGGCCGCGCCTCACCACCCTCGCCGCACTGGCGGTCTGTCGCACGGTCGAGGCGGTGCTGCCGCTGCAACCGCGCATCAAGTGGCCGAACGACCTCTATCTTGGCAGCCGCAAGGTCGCCGGCCTGCTGGCGGAAACAGTCAGCTCTCCCGGTGGCATGACGCTGGTGCTGGGCATCGGTCTCAACGTCAACAGTCGCGAGTTCCCGCCTGAACTCGACGGCGTCGCCACCTCGCTGGTGCGTCAACTGCCGGCCACCTGGACGCTGGCGCTCGACCGTCACGAACTCGCCCTCGCCCTGCTCGGCGAACTGCAGCGCCAGGTGTCGCGAATCGACGACGGCTTTGCCGAGGCCCTGCACGAGGTGCGTGCGCGCAGCCTGCTGCTCGGCCGGCCGATCCGCGCCAGGCATCAGGGCGTCGAAGTTTTTGGTCGCGCCGTCGATCTCGACGAGGAGGGCCGGCTGCGCCTGGAGCGGGCCGACGGCGGCACACTGCTGCTCGACAGCGCCGAAAACGTCCGCCAGGTCTTTTAATTGGCCGCGTTCAGCGCAGGCGCCGCGTGCTGGGTGACTCAGCCGCGCAGAGGCACGATCTTACGGTCGAGATTGTGGCTGGCGCGGATGTGGCGGACGGTGCCGCTGCGCGAGCGCATGAGGATGCTGTGCGTCTCCGCCCGATGACCGACGATGCGCACGCCGGGCACCAGCGGGCTGTCGCTGATGCCGGTGGCGCAGAACAGGGCGCTTTCGCCGCGCACCAGGTCGTCGCTGCGGAACACCTGGGTCATCTCTTCGGCCGGCGTCGTCGCCGCCACCTCGGCGCGGTGCGCCTCGGTGTGGAACCACATCCGCACATCCATGTCGCCGCCCAAACACTTCAGGGCCGCGGCGGCCAGCACGGCTTCGGGACTGCCGCCCATGCCGACGTAGAGATCGACGCCACCCTCGGGCAGCGACGGCGCCACCGCCGCGGCGATGTCGCCATCGGTGATCATGCGCAGGGCCGCGCCGCAGGAGCGCACGTCCTCGATGATGCCCTGGTGCCGCGGCCGGTCCATGGTCACCACCACGACGTCGCGCGGGTGCTTGCCCAGGGCCTGGGCAACGAAATCAATGACTTCCTTGAGCGGCAGATCGAGCAGGCAGCGGCCGCCCTGGCGTTCCATCTCGCGCTTCACCGCCGGGCCGTAGGCCAGCTTGTGGCAGTAGAAGCTCGGGATCGACTTCATCGCGCTCGGCGCGCCTTCGGGCTTTTGCGCGGCGGCGATCACCGAGATGCTGTTCGGTGTGCCCTTGGCGATGTTGGTGGTGCCGTCGATCGGGTCGAGGGCGATGTCGAAGCGCGGCGCGCCGTCCTTCCAGGTGCCGAGGTGCTCGCCGATGAAGATGCCCGGGGCATTGTCCTTGATGCCCTCGCCGATGACCACCTCGCCACGGATGTCGAGCAGGTCGAAGACCCCGTAGATGGCGCTGCAGGCTGCCGCGTCCGCCAGTTCCTTCTGGCCGCGCCCAAGCCAGTGCACGCTCTCCAGGGCCGCATTCTCGGTGGCGCGGACGAATTCGAATTCGAGCACGCGTTCAAGGTCGAGCGGGCTGCGCAGGGGCGGGAGTTCAGCGGGAGACATGCCCGCATCGATACGGGGGAAGACCGCCGAGGAAAGCGAAAAGGCGGGGGTGATCGAGGGACTCAGCCCGGCCGACGGCAAGGCCCGGAGGCGGGCTTGAGGCAGATCGGGCGCCGCTGAATAAATTTGATAATGGAGCAATAAAATAAAGATAATATTTTCCATTACCGTACGAATGTTTTTGAACTGAAGGCCTGTGTGCGCTTCACTCCTGTGCTGCAGGACTTAGGCAACCTGCCTTCTGTCGGTTTTCGTTTGGTTCAAGCCGTCCCACCACCCACGCTCCCTCAATCCATTCCCATGAATCCTCTGCGTTCCTCCTACGTTCGTTGGCCGGCGCTCGCGGCGGCCCTGCTCATTGCCGCCGCGCCTGCAGTTCAGGCCTTGCTGAGCACGACAGGAGTCGAGGATTTTGAAGCAGGGACGCTGCCAGCCGACTGGAGTACAACCACGAATGGTAACGGTGGCTGGTACAACTACACTGGCACAATCAGCCCCGCGAGTGGTCATACCATTGAGGCGCCACCGCAAGGAACTCGCGCCATGATTACTGACCAGGGTGGCCCGGGTGCTCAGTTTCTCTACACGGACATCAGCGTGCCTGTCGGCTCGACTGGTTCACTGAGTTTTGTGGTGTATTACCACAACCTGAGTGGTTCATTCGTGACGCCGAATGATCTCACGACCGCTGTCTCCAACCAGCAGTATCGTGTGGATCTCATCAAGCCCAGTGCTGCCTTGGATTCTTTGGACCCGGCGGATGTTTTGGCGACCCCCTTTCGTACGAACGTGGGGGATCCCCTGACTTTGGCGCCTACAACCATCACGGTCAGCTTGGCGCCCTTTGCGGGAACCACGGTTCGTTTGCGTTTTGTCTGTGTCCAAACCGAATACCATTTCCAGGCGGGTGTTGACGATGTTCGCACCGATGTCAGCCTTCCCGACGAAGAAATCGTCGCCACGACGGAACCCCTGACCGCCAGCGAGGGCCTG
>CAZSBO010000097.1:0-15261 GCA_964605265.1 uncultured Prosthecobacter sp. | reverse complement strand
GCTGGAGTGCTCCAGTCCTCTGGAGCTCTGGGAAATCCGGGTGGCTGAGTCTGGGGTTTCTGAAGCCGGTTGGCCGTTGCCACACGGGTGCGCGAAAGCGGCGCAGAAGCGCCGCACTCCAAGGACGCTGCGCGCGGTCGAGGGCCTGTGCAGCCGGTTACGCGTCGCCAAAGCGCTTGCCAAACCTGGTCTTCGGATCCCGGTGCGGGCCACCCAGCCCGCCGAAAGCTTCGCACGGAGGGCACGGAGCCCACGGAGTGGCATGAACGAACGAAGCCTTGGAACTCCGTGCCCTCCGCGTCCTCCGTGCGAGCCATGGATTGGGGTCGCCCGCACTCCGGCGCGCCCTTCTCTGCCCTGGATCCCGGCTCCCCGCCCCCATAAACCTGCTTTTCATCCGGCGGGTTTGCGTCATGGTGGCGGTTCTCCACCATGAAAACCCGTTGCTTCCTCGCCTCCCTGCTCTGCACCCTCTCGCTGCCGGTCGTCGCCGACGACGGCTTCACGCCGCTGTTCGACGGCAAGACGATGAACGGCTGGAAGAACCCCTACGAGTGGGGCCAGATCGAGGTGGTCAACGGCGAGATCCATCTGACCGGCGAGAAGAAGTTCTTCGTCGTCACCGAGAAGACCTACAGCGACTTCGTGTTTGAGGGCGACATCCTGCTGCCCGAGGGCAAGGCCAACAGCGGCTTCATGTTTCGCGCCCATGTCCAGCCCAACAAGGTCTTCGGCTACCAGGCCGAAGTCGATGGCGACGCCAACCGCAAGTGGTCGGGCGGCCTGTACGACGAGGGTCGGCGCATGTGGTTCATCAGCCCGATCAAGGGCGACAAGGCCAGCGAGGCCGCCTTCCGCGCCCGCGCCGGCGACGCCTTCAAGCGCAACGACTGGAACACCTACCGCATCACCTGCCAGGGCAAGCGCCTGAAGATCGAGGTCAACGGCGTGGTCACCACCGATGTCGAGGACGACATGGATGCCAGCGGCGTCATCGCCATCCAGCACCACGGCGAAAAGGGCGCGACCTACAAATTCCGCAACCTGCGCATCAAGGAACTCAAATAAGCCCTCCGCTCCCTGCTCTTCGCTCATGAAAGACGATCCCTCGGTGCCTGCCGACGCGCGTTTTGAGACGCGCGCGATCCACCTCGGCCAGGACTACCGCGCCGAGACCGGCGCGGTGATCCCGCCGATCTACATGACGTCGACGTTTGAGACGGGCAATCCGGGGGCCTTCGACTACACCCGTTCGGGCAGCCCGAACTTCCGCAACCTGCAGACCACCCTCGCCAGCCTGGAGAACGCCCGTCACTGCACGGTCTTCGCCAGCGGCGTCTCGGCGATCACCGCCGTGGTCTCCGGCCTGCAGGCGGGCGATGTCATCCTCTCCGAACAAAACATCTACGGCTGCACCTACCGGCTGTTCGAGCGGGTGCTGCGCAAGTTCGGCGTGCGCATCGAGTACGCCGACCTCGCCGATCCGGCGCAGTACGCCCGCATCGGCGAGCTGAAGCCGGCCCTGGTCTGGCTGGAATCGCCCACCAACCCGCTGCTCAAGGTGCTCGACCTGCGCGCCCTGGCCGATGCCGCGCACGCGGTGGGTGCGGCAGTGGTGGTCGACAACACCTTTGCCTCCAGCGCCCTGCAGCAGCCGCTCGACCTCGGCGCCGATCTGTCGCTGCTGAGCACGACCAAGTACACGAACGGCCACTCCGACTGCCTGGGCGGCGCGGTGTGCAGCAACTCGGACGAGTGGCAGGAGAAGATGATCTTCGCGCAGAAGGCGCTCGGCCTGCAGCCGAGTCCCTTCGATTCCTGGCTGGTCTCGCGCGGGGTCAAGACCGAGGCCCTGCGCATGGAGCGGCACAGCGCCAATGCCCTGGAACTGGCGCAGCGCCTGGAGGCGCGCGCCGGCGTGCGCCGGGTCATCTACCCCTTCCTGGCCTCGCACCCGCAACACGAGCTGGCGAAACGCCAGATGCGCGCGGGCTCGGGCATGCTGCTGGCCGACTTCGGCCACGGCTTCGACGAGGCGCTCGCCTTCATCCGCCGCCTGCGCCTGTTCACCCAGGCCGAAAGCCTGGGCGGCATCGAATCGCTCGTCTGTCATCCGGCCAGCATGACCCATGCCTCGGTGCCGAAGGCGGTGCGCGAAGCGGTCGGCATCACTGACGGCCTGGTGCGTTTTTCGGTCGGCATCGAGCACGTCGAGGACCTGTGGGCCGACCTCGAGCAGGCGCTCGCCTGAGACCTCAGGTTCCGATCAGGGCGTAGACCTCGACCGGTTCGGGCTGGCCCTTGACCGGGTGAATGCCGGCGGGGCGGTAATGGCGCAGGCCGTCCGGCCAGCCTTGGATGAAGGCGGCGCTGACCAGCACCGGCACCTGCAGGGTGCGGGTCAGGCTCTCGATGCGGAAGGTGACATTGACCTCCTCGCCGACGGCGGTGTTGACGCCGCGACCCATGGCGCCGAGGGCGACATCGCCGATGTTCATGCCGATGTGGCAGTACACCTCCAGATTCATCTGCTCGCGCAACTGGGTGCGCACGGGTGAGTCGCCCGCCACCGGATCACTGAGCAGGCGAGCCGCCTCGGTGGCCTGGGCGCGCACCTCGGCGGAATCCCCGGCCCAGTAGGCGAAGACGCCGTCGCCAATGAACTTGTCGATGATGGCGCCGCGCGGCTTGAGGATGCGCTCGCAGTCGGCGTACCACTCGCGCAGCATGGCGGCGACCTGCTCGGCGCTGAGCCGGGCGGAGAGGGCGGTGAAATTGCGCAGGTCGCCGACCAGCAGGGTGGCCTTCACCGTGCGCATGGGCAGGGCGACCGTGTGCAGCATCTGGGTGCCGCTGGGTTCGGCGGCCGGGGTGGCGTCGACGGTTTCAAAGACGAAGACGCAGGCACCCACCTGGATGCGGTCGCCATGGCGCAGGGCGCGGGCGGTGGTGACGGCGACGTCGTTGACGAAGCTGCCGTTGGCGCTGCCGAGGTCGGCAAGCCAGTACAGGTTGCCGTCACGGCGGATCGTCGCGTGCTGGCGCGAAACCCCGCCGTCGGTGAGCCGGATGCTGGCATCCTGGCTGCGGCCCAGCAGGTTGAAGTCCTCGAGGGAGAACTCCAATCCCCGGTCCTGGGCTCTGAGATAGGCGGGCATAAAGGAAAAGCTGTTGAAGCAACTGGCGCGCCGGAAGTCAAGTTTCCAACGGTCGCAGGCAGCAAAATAACGTCGCTTGGGCCGATTTCCGTGCGCGCCGGGGTCGCCAATGCCCAAAAATGGCCGGATGCGACACATCGGCGACGGCTTGCGCGGCGGCGGCGGCCCGCGTAGGGGGAGGCATGCATTGGCGCATCGTCACCGTCGGCAAGCCGGCCCTGCCCTGGGCGCGGGCTGGTTTCGAGGACTACCTCGGCCGCCTGCGCCGGGCGGCGCGGGTCGAGCACGTGGTGGTGAAGGAGGGGCCGCGCGAGCAGGTCGAGGCGCAGTTGCTGCAGGCGAGCGCCGGCGGCCTGCGCCTGATCCTCGACGAGCGCGGCAAGGCCCTGCGCAGCCTGGAGCTGGCCGACTGGATTCGCCGGCGGGATCTGGAGGGGGTAAAGCGGGCCAGCCTGCTGATTGGCGGCGCCGACGGCCACAGCGAGGCGCTGCGGGCGCAGGCGGACGCCTGCTGGACGCTGTCGGCCTTCACCCTGCAGCACGAGGTGGCGCTGGTGGTGCTGGCCGAGCAGTTGTACCGGGCTTACTCGATCCTGCGCGGCGAACCTTACCACCGCGAGTGAGGGTCGGCCGGCGACAGCCGCCCTGAAAACGCAACGGGGCGGAGGCTTGCGCCCCCGCCCCGTGCTGACTCCACAATGGATCAGATCTGCACCTGCTTGGCGGCAGCGATGGCGGCCTCGGCCTTGCGCGCCTCAAGGTGGGCGTCGAGGACCTGGCGGCGCAGGCTGGTGCCGCTGCGGCGGGCGTACCAGAGCACGAGCGGCGAGGCGATGAAGATCGACGAGTAGGTGCCGAGCAGAACGCCGAGGGTGATCGGCAGGGCAAACTCAAGCATGGCCGGGTTGCCGAGGAAGAGCAGCACGACCATCGGCGCCAGGGCGGTCGGGCCGGTGAGCAGGGTGCGGCTGAGGGTCTTGCAGATCGCCTCGTTCATCAGGTCGCGGATGCTGCCACCACCGCCGCGCTGGATGGTCTCGCGAATGCGGTCAAAGACGACGATGGTATCGTTGATCGAGTAACCGGCGATGGTGAGCAGGGCGCCGACGTGGATGAGCGAGAGTTCCTGGCCAAACAGCACGCAGAGGCCGGGCACCATGAGCACGTCGTGGAAGAGGGCGACCAGGGCGCCGACGGCGAAGGCGAACTCGAAGCGGCAGATCAGGTAGATGAAGATGCCGGCGAGGGCGAGGGCCATGGCGATGAGCGAGACCTGGGCCATCTCGGAGCCGATGAGGGCGCCGACGGTGCTGAGCTGGGTGCCCTGGACGCGGTCCTTGAAGCGTTCCTTGACGGCGGCCTCGATGACCGGCCCGGCCTTTTCCTCGCTGCGCACGGCGATGACATCGCCGCCGGCGGCGTTGCCCTTGCGCTGCGGGTAGTAGCTGCCGAGGGCGGAGCCGTCGGGTTGCTTGAGTTCCTTGAGCAGGCTGTCGAGTTCGGCGTCGCTGATGTCCTTGCCTTCCGCCAGCTCGATGTGGGTGAGGGCGCCGCCGCGGAAGTCGATGCCGAAGGACTGCGTGCCCTTGCTGGCGAGGGTGGCGAAGGAGATGGCGGTGACCACCAGCGAGGCGATGATGAAGCCGCGCGACTTGGAGAGAATGTCAAACACGCGGTCCGGGATGAGACGGATCGTGTTGAGGCGGGTGAGCAGGCCCTTGTCGATGACCCACATGAAGACCACGCGGGTGACGATGAGGGCGCCGATCATCGAGGACAGCAGACCCATCATGAGGGTGATGGCGAAGCCCTTGACCAGGCCGCCGGCGACCGCGAACAGAATGACCGCGGAGATGAAGGTTGTGATGTTGGAGTCGGCGATCGCGGAAAAGGCCTTCTCATAGGCGGCCTCAAGGGCCGCGGACAGCGATTTGCCGGCCTCCATTTCCTCGCGCAGGCGCTCATAGATGAGCACGTTGGCGTCGACGGCCATGCCGATGGTCAGCACGATGCCGGCGATGCCGGGCATGGTGAGGGTGAAGCCGAACAGGGCCATGCCGCCGAAGAGCAGGGTCAGGTTGATGACCAGACCGACGATGGCGACCAGGCCGGCCGTGCGGTAGATGAAGAGCATGAACAGGGTGGTCAGGCCCAGACCGACGAGGCCGACCCACTTGCCCTGGTTGATCGAGGACTCACCGTAGGAGGCGGACACCGCGCTCTCGGAGAGGATGGTCATCGGATTTTCCAGCGGGTTTTCGAGCAGGCTGGCGAGCACGCGCACGTCGTTCTCCTTGAAGCTGCCGCTGATCACCGCCGTGCCGCCGAAGCGGTCGCTCTGCAGCACCGGAGCGGAAATGATTTCGCCATCGACAATGATCGCCATCTGGCGGCCGCGATTCACGGCGGCGACCTCGTCGAAGAGCTTGGCGCCCTCGCTGTCGAGGTTGAGGATGACCTTCCAGCCCTCGGCATCGAAGGTGGGGAAGGCTTCCTTGACGTACTTGCCGTCGAGGTCAGCGCGGTTGCGGACCAGCTCGCTGCCGCGCGAGGGCAGTTCCTTGCCTTCGGCGTCCTGCTCGATGCGGTACTTCAGCTCCTGCCAGCCCGGCTCCTTGACGCCGCCGTTGGCCTGGATCTCGGCGAGCTTGTTGCGGCTGTCCTGATGGACGATGCGGAACTCGAGCTTGGCGACCTGCTGGATCTTCTGGCGCACCTCGGCGAACTCCTCGGCCTTGACGCCCGGCATCTGGATGAGGATGCGGTCGGTGCCCTGCGGGGCGAGCATGAGGTCCTTCTGACCCTCGGGATTGAGGCGCTTCTCGAGGATGGCGATCGCCTGCTGCACGGCCTCGGGGGTGACCGGCTTGGCCTGGCCGTCCGGGGTTTCCCCCTGTTCGAGACGGACGACAAACTCGCTGCCGCCCTGGAGGTCGATGCCCCGCTTGATGCCCATGTTGCGCACCGACAGCACGGCGAAGGCGGTGGCCAGGAAGATGAGGATGGTGCCGTAGCGACGCTTGCGATTGTGCAGGGTGGTGCCGACGTAGAAGAGCAGCAGCAGCAGGATGGCGGCGCCGATGAAGAAGGTCAGGATGGGGGACATGGCGGGGGAATCTCGAAGTTCGAAACTCGAAATCCGAAGGGTTGGGGGTTTACGGGGCGGGAGGGGGGATCAAACAGGATTCATCCTCAAAAGGGAAGGCTGAATCACACAAATGGGTGGTTTCTGTCCTTTTCAGGCGACAAAACCACCCCCGGCGGGGCTCAGGCCTCGACGACGTCGCTCTTCTTGGTGACGGCGGCGATGGCGCTGCGGTCGTACTCAATTTTGACGTTGTCGGCCACCTTGAGCATGAGGGTGCGCTCCTTGATGCTGGTGATGATGCCGTGCTCGCCGCCATTCATGGCGACGTGGTCGCCCACCTTGACGTTGGCGACGAGGCGGTCGTGCTCCTTCTGGCGCTGGCGCTGCGGGCGGATCAGCAGGAAGTACATCATGACGAACATGAGCACCATGAAGACCAGCGGGTTGCCGAGAAGGCCACCCTGCGGGGGGGCGCCGGCGGGGGCTTGGGCGAGGAGGATGAGGAGGGGGGCGGCGGTCATGAGTCAGTGGATTCGGGTCGGGGGACGTAGCGGGCGTGGACCTCGGCGCGGAACTCGGCGAAGCCACCCTGTTCGATGGCCTGGCGCGCCCGGGACGCGAGGGACAGGTAGAAATGCAGATTGTGCAGGGAAATCAACCGCAAACCCAGCACCTCCTGGGTGTTGATCAAATGCCGCAGGTAGGCCCGGGAGAAGCCCTGGCAGAGCGGATGGGTGTCCTCGGCCAGCGGCCGGAAGTCGCGCGCGAACTTCTGGTTGCGCAGGTTGATCGTGCCCTCGTGGGTGAAGGCGGTGCCGTTGCGCGCCAGCCGGGTCGGCAGCACGCAGTCGAACATGTCGACGCCGCGGGCAATCAGTTCGACCATCTGCGGCGGCGTGCCCAGGCCCATGGCGTAACGCGCCTTGTTCTCGGGCAGCAGCGGGCAGGTCCACTCGGCGATGCGCATCATGTCCGCCTCCGGTTCGCCGACGCTGAGCCCGCCAATGGCGTAGCCGCTGAAATCCATCGCCACCAGCTCGCGCGCCGCACGCTCGCGCAGGTCCTGGTAGGTGCTGCCCTGGACGATGCCGAAGTGCAGTTGGTTGCCGCCGCCGGTCTGCGGCCGGTTCTGGTCGATCCAGTCGCGGCAGCGCCGGGCCCAGCGCAGGGTCAGCTCCAGGCTGGTGCGGGCGTCGTCATGGCTGCAGGGCCAGGGCGTGCACTCGTCGAAGAGCATGGCGATGTCGCTGCCCAGGGTCGCCTGGATCTCCATGGCGATCTCCGGGCTGAGGAACATCGGCGTGCCGTCGACGTGGTTGTTGAAGTGGCAGCCCTCCTCCTTGATCTTGCGCAGCTTGGCGAGCGAAAACACCTGGTAACCGCCGCTGTCGGTGAGGATCGGCCGGTCCCAGTTCATGAAGGCGTGCAGACCGCCCGCCTCGCGAATGATGTCGGCCCCTGGCCGCACCCACAGGTGGTAGGTGTTGCCCAGGATGACCTGGGCGTCGAGCGCGCGCAGTTCGTCGGGATGCACCGCTTTCACCGTCGCCTGGGTGCCCACCGGCATGAAGATGGGCGTCTCGATCACCCCGTGCGGCGTGCGCAGCCGGCCCCGCCGGGCGGCGGAGCTGGGATCGGTGGCAAGAAGCTCGAACATGGGCAAAGGGCGGCGAGTGTGGCGGCGAAACCGTCCGCTGTCAAAGAAAGGCGGCGGGAGCCCCGCCTCGTTCGGCGGGGGATCTCAGATTTCAGATGCCGGCGGCACCCGGCGCTTCCGCGCGGCGGCGGGCGAGCAGGCCGTGCTGGGGGGCAAAGACCAGGGCCAGGGCGAACAGCGCGGCCTGGGCGAGCACGATGCAGGCGCCGGTGGAACCGTTGAGGAAGAAGCTGACGTAAACGCCGGTGGCGGTGGCGAGGACCGAGGAACCGGCGGCCAGCAGCAGCATGGTGTCGAAGCGATCGGTCAGCAGGCGCGCCGTGCAGCCAGGGGTCACCAGCATGGCGACCACGAGCAGGATGCCGACCGCCTGCAGGGAGGCGACGATGGTGGCGGAGAGCAGGGCGAGCAGCAGGTAGTGCAGGCGGGTGGTGCTCAGGCCGATGGCCCGGGCGTGGGCGGGATCGAAGCAGAACAGCAGCAGGTCGCGGCGCAGGGCGAGGATGACGACCAGGGTGGGCAGGGCGACCGCCAGCGTCTGCAGGCGGTCGGCGCGTTCGATACCGAGGATGTTGCCGAACAGCAGGTGGCTGAGGTGGGCGTCGGTCTCGACCTTGGTGAACAGCACCAGCCCGAAGGCGAACAGGCCGGTGAAGACGATGCCGAGCACGGTGTCCTCGCGCAGTCGGCTGTGGGCCTTGATCCAGCCGGTGGCCCCGGCGCAGAACAGGCCGGCGGCAAAGGCGCCGACGGCGATCGGCAGGCCGGCGAGATGGGCGAGCACGACGCCGGGCAGGACGGCGTGCGAGACGGCATCGCCCATGAGCGACCAGCCCTTGAGCACGAGGTAGCAGGACAGCACCGCGCAGACCGCGCCGACGAGGCAGCCGACCAGCAGCGCCTCGGTCATGAAGGCATGGCGGAAGGGTTCGAGCAGGCTCATGGGGCGCGGGTGGCGGCGCGGCGGCGGGCGCGGGCGGCGAGCAGGCCGTGTTTCGGGGCGAGGGCGAGCACGACCAGGAAGACGAGCGTCTGCAGGACGACGATGCAGCCGCCGGTGGAACCGTTGAGGAAGTAGCTGGCGTAGGCGCCGACCAAGCCGCAGCCGGCGCCGGTGGCGGTGGCGATGCCGAGCATGCGGCTGAAGCGATCCGTCAGCAGGTAGGCGGTGGCGCCCGGGGTGACCAGCATGGCGACGACCAGGCAGGCGCCGACGGTTTGCAGGGCGGCGACCGCGGTGGCGGAGAGCAGGGCGAGCAGCAGGAAGTGCAGGAAGCGGGTGTTCAGGCCGAGGCTGCGGGCATGCGCCTCATCGAAGCAGTACAGCAGCAGGTCGCGCCACTTGAGCAGCAGCACCGTCAGGGAAACTCCGGCGATGACCGCCACCTGCAGGATGTCGGGATCGGAGATGGCGAGGATGTTGCCGAAGATGAGGGTGCGCAGGTTGAGCGGGCTCGGGTACAGCGAGAGCAGCAGCAGTCCGAGGGCGAAGAAGGCGGTGAAGACGACGCCGATGACCGCGTCCTCGCGCAGGCGGCTGTGGTTTTTCACCCAGCCCATGCCGAGCGCGGCGAGCACGCCGGCGGCGAAGGCCCCGAGGGAAAAGGGCAATCCCAGCAGCCAGGCCAGCGACACCCCGGGCACGACGGCGTGCGACAGGGCGTCGCCCATGAGCGACCAGCCCTTCAGGGTAATGAAGCAGGACAGGAAGGCACAGACGCCGCCGATCATGCCGCTGACCAGAATGGCCTTGAGCATGTAATCGTACTCAAAGGGGGTGAACATGGCGTGCCGTCGGTGGGGTTGAGCCTACGGATGCCGCCGGCCGGGCCGGCTGTCCACTGCGGATCGCGGGTCGCGCGCAAGGAACGGCCCCGGCGCACCGTCTCCTTTGCCCCAATCCCACCCATCGCCATGTCTTACCAGAAAAACGCCGAAGCCCAGGGTATCGTCTTTAGCAAGCAGACCCCCGGCTACCTCAATCTCTGCATCCATTCCGGCAATCAGCTCCTCACCTCCGGCCACGTCAGCGACCTCAAGGGCAAGCTTGGCGACGGCCTCAGCGTCGACGACGGCTACCAGGCGGCGCGCAACTGCGCGGAAAAGATCCTCAACTCGGTTTGGAACGTGCACGGCACGCTCGACGGCCTGCGCGTCGTCAAGGTGCTCGGCTGCGTCAACTCGACGCTCGACTTCACCGACCAGCACCTCGTCATCAACGGCTGCTCGGACCTGCTGCACACGATCTTCGGCAAGGACGGCGACGGCTACCACGCGCGCAGCGCCCTGGGCTTCGCCCAGCTGCCGACCGGCGCCGCCGTCGAGGTCGAAGCGATCTTTGAAATCGTCGCCTGAACCGGCAAACGCGCCCGCCGCCAGGTGGCGACGGGCGCGCGAAACTCACTGGTAGGAGGATTCGACGCGGCGGGCGACGTCGCGGTAGCCGTAGTCGGCGTTGTAGATCTCCTTGAGCGCCTCCAGGTACTGTTCCTGGCGACCCATCTTCTCGTTCACCAGGGCCAGCTCGTAGAGGATCTCCTTCTTCGTGTTGTCCATGATCGCCAGCTCCTTCGAGGCCTCGGAGAGGGCGCTCTGGGCGAGGTCGTTCATGTTCTTGCGCTCGAAGCAGCGGCCGAGCAGGAGCATCGCCTTGATGCGGATGTTCGGGTTGCTCTTGGCCTGCTGCAGCTCGGGGATGGCCTCGGTGTACATGCCGGCGTTGAAGTAGGCCTGGCCGAGATCAAAGCGCACCTGCTTATCGGTCGGGTTGCGCTCGACGCGGGCGCGCGCCTCGTTGATGGCGACCATCGAGCGATCAGCACGGATCTGGGCGAGCTGGGCACGCTTGGCCTCGACGTCGGGGGCATCCGGGTTGGCCTCAATGTCGGCCTCCATCTGGCTGATCTGCAGGTCGCGCACCTTGTCGCGGATCAGTTCCGTGCGGCGCTGCAGGGCGACGTCGCCGGGGTTCAGGGTCAGGGCGTACTCATAGAACATGAGCGCGTTGTCGCTCTGCTCCAGCTCGTCGTAGAGCTGGGCCATGCCCTTGACGTTGTTGATGTTGGTCTGGTCCTTGTTGTACTCCTCGATGAAGCGGGCGAGCAGCTGCTCGGTCTGCTCGCGGGTGCGGCCCTGCTTGTTGAGCAGTTCGAGCACACCAGCTTCCTCGGCGTTCTTCATCGCCTTGCGGAAATCCCCCTCCTGATCCCAGCCCTGGCGGCTGATCGAGGTGCGCGCGGCGGAATCCTTCTCGCCCTTGACGGCGTTCATGTCGCGCGGGTCCACCTTGAGGATGGCGCGGTACACCTCGCTGGCCTTCTCCGGCCGGTCATGCGCCATGTAGTGGTCGGCCAGGGTGTGCATCACCTTGGTGTTCTCCGGCTGGCCCATGCGGATCGTCTCCAGGGCGAAGGCGGCGAGATCCGGGAACTGCAGCTTCATCGCCAGGTCGTAGAGCTGCTGGTTGGCGGAGACGTTGAAGGGGTCCTTCTGGAAGACGTTGTCCTCGAGGTCGGCGATCGCCTCCCACGGGTCCTTCTTCGAGCCGCCCTTGAACAGGCCGCCGCCAAAGCTGAATTTGCGGCCGCCACCGGCCATTTCGCCCTCGGCACGCCGCAGGGCCATGCGGCCGTCCAGGAAGCCGGGCAGCTCCTTGACCACGGGCAGGATGAGGCTGACGGCGTAGTCCCAGTTTTTCTGTTCGATGGCCAGCAGGCCCTTTTTCCAGAGGTTCTGCTGCTTGGGGTTCAGTTCGGTCTCCTTGACGATCATGGTGTTAGTTGCGGGGCGGTGAGTTGGGGGTGGGGGTCTCCGGGGCCGGCGCACCGGCCTTGCCGGTGACCAGCTCGACCAGGACGCGCCACTCCTCCCTGAGGCCCTGGCCAAAGGCCTTCGCGCTGAACCCGTGCTCAAAGAGCACCATCCAGCAGAAGGTGGCGGCCAGGAAGGCGAACAGCCAGAGGAGTTTCGAAAACAGGCGCATGTCCGGGGGGAATTTTGGAGATTACAAGCAAATCGCCGCGCCCGTCCAGCACGGAGTTGTTTTGTTTGTCCGGCCCCGCCACGGCGCGCTTGCCAGACCGGGGGCGGCCGGTGCACCATGGCGGCCATGACTCCCCTGCACCACCTGCGCGCCGGCCTGATCGGCACCGGCTTCATCGGCCCCGTCCACGTCGAAGCCCTGCGCCGCCTCGGCATCCAGGTCAGCGCCGTCTGCGGCTCGACGAAGAGCGCCCGCGCCCTGGCCAACCTCTGGGGCATCCCGGAAGTCCACGGCGACTACGACCACCGCGCCCTGCACCGCAGCCCGAACGTCGACGTCGTCCACATCACCTCGCCCAACAAGGCCCACGTCGAGCAGTGCCTCGACGCCCTCGCCCAGGGCAAGCACGTCATCTGTGAAAAACCGCTGGGCATGACCTCGGCCGAAACCGCCCGCGTGGTCGCCGCGGTGAAAAAGGGCGGCAAGGCCGGCCCGGTGTTCGCGGTCAACTACATGTGCCGCTTCTTCCCCGCCATCCTGCAGATGCGCGCCATGGTCGCGCGCGGCGACCTCGGCCGGATCATCCACGTCCAGGGCCACTTTTTCCAGGACTGGCTGCTGCACGAGACCGACTACAACTGGCGCCTGCTCGCCTCCGAGGGCGGCAAGCTGCGGGCGGTGGGCGACATCGGCACGCACTGGATCGACGCCGTCAGCTTCATCCTCGGCAGCCGCGCCAAGCGCGTCTTCGCCCACCTCGAAACCTTCCACAAGACCCGCCTGCGCCCGCGCGGCCAGGTCCAGACCTTCGCCCAGGCCGATCCGAAAACGATGGTGCCATACAAGGTCGACACCGAGGACTTCGGCAGCGTCCTGCTGCAGTTTGGCAAGGCGCGCCACGGTTTTGCCGACGGCGTGCACGCCAATGCCAGCATCTCGCAGGTGGCCGCGGGCTGGAAGTGCAGCCTCTCGCTCGGCATCTACGGCACCCGCGGCAGCGTGCGCTGGGACCTGCAGCAGCCGAACGAAATCCAGGTCGGCCGGCGCGACGGCCCAAATGAGGTGCTGCAGCGCGGCACGCCGGGTTTCCACGAGGATGTGGCGAATTTCACCGACTACCCCGGCGGTCATGCCGAGGGTTTCAGCGACGCCCACAAGATGCAGTACCGGGCCGTCTACGAGCACATCGCCAGCGGCAAGACCACCCCGGTCCTGTTCGCCACCGCCGAGGACGGCCACCACGAGGTGAAACTCTGCGAGGCCCTGCTGCGCAGCAGCAAGGCGAAGACCTGGGTGCCGGTGTGAGGCGGCCTCACCCCTCCGCCGCCTCCAGCAGGCGGTCGAACAGGCGGTCCACCTCGCGCCGCGTTTCGGTGTCGAGGGCATAGCCCGCCGGACCGCGCACGCGCTCGCTGCGGAAGATGCCCTGGCGCACCAGCAGGTGCTTTTCCACCGCCAGGAAGGCGTCGAGGCTGGTCTGCAGCGACACCAGCGCCGCCAGCGGTCCGTGGATGCGGTCGGCCTTGGCGGTGTCGCCCGCCTGCAGGGCCCGCCAGAGCGGCACGAGGGCGCGAATCAAATCGGCGCCCGGCATGGTGCCGACCACGCCGCGCCGGAACGAATCGACCAGGGCGATGCCGCCCGTGCCCTCAAAGATGCGCGCCCGCCCGCCGGTGGCGTCGCGCAGGGCGCTCAGCCGCGGCCCGATCGGCGCCGCCTCAGGCTTGAACAGCACCCGCTCCGGACCAAAGGCCTCGAGCAGCCCGGCCTGCAGCTCGATCGACATCGGCCGACCGACATAGCCGCTGGCGTCCTGGACGACGACCGGCAGGCACACCGCCTCGAGGATGCGCGTGTAGTACCCGCGCAGTTCCGCCTCGCCCAGGCCGACCGCCACCGGCGGGATCGCCATCAGGGCCTGCGCGCCGCAGGCCTCGGCATGGCGGGCATGGCGCTCGGCGACCTTGGCCGACTCGGCCCCGACACTGATCACCACCGCGCCGCGCCCGGCCGCCAGGCGGCAGGCCGTGGCGGCCAGTTCATCGCGCTCCTCGCTCGACAGCCGCAGCACCTCCGAGACCATGGCCAAAACGATGCCATCGGCGCCGTGGCCGAACAGCCAGTCGATCTCCCGTTCCAGGGTCTCAACATCCAGCGACTCGTCCTCGTGCCAGGGTGTCTGGAACACCGGCAGGACGCCGCGCAGCGCAGGGGAGGAATCAGGCATGCCAGTCATCGCCGCATCGGGGCCGGGTTCTTTCGGGAAAGGCAGGGCTCCGCCGTGGGTTTCGCACGGAGGACACGGAGCCGGGCGCTCCGCCCCTCACCGCTCCGGTTCGCCGATGGGCCCATCCAGCACCAGCGTGTAGCTCGTGCTGCGTCCTCCGGCCATGTTCTTGATCAGGATCCCGTGTTCCACGAGCGCGCGTATGTCACGCAGCGCGGTGTCCTCGGAGCACTTGGCCAGCTTGGCGTACTTGGAGGAGGTCAGTTTGCCCTCGAATCCGTCCAGCAGTCGCTGGATGACCTGACGCTGCCGCTCATGCACCGGCTGCTGATTCACCTTCTCCCAGAAGCGGGCTTGCAGCAAGACACCGGAGAGAATTTCATCCGCCTGGGTAATAGCACGCCCCAGGCAGCCAAGGAACCATTCGAGCCAGAGGGTGATGTCGAGCCCCCCGCGCTGGGCCCGTTCCAGTTGCAGATAGTACTCCTTCCGCTCGGCCTCCATCTGCGACGACATGCTGTAGAAGCGTTCTGCCGTGCCATCGGCCCGCGCCAGTGCCAGATCGACGATCGCGCGGCCAATGCGGCCATTGCCATCCTCAAAGGGATGGATCGTGACAAACCAGAAATGCGCCACGCCTGCCTTGAGCACGGGATCCATACCATCGTCGGCCTCAAACCCTTCCAAGAAGAGGCCCATCTCACGCTCCAGCCTCTCGGCGTCGGGCGCTTCAAAATGGACCTTTTCACGGCCCATCGGACCCGACACCACCTGCATGGCGCCGGCCTCAACCGGACGCCAGGCTCCCACAGTGATCTTGCGCAGGCCACTTCTCCCGGTGGGAAACAAGGCGGCGTGCCAGCCCCACAACCGCTCCGTCGTGAGTGGCTGGGCATGATGCTGGGTCGCATCCAGCATCATCTCCACCATGCCCTCCACCTCCCGGCTGGCAACGGTGGCACCGGACGAATCCACGCCAAGGCGACGAGCGATCGAGGAACGGACGTCGGCTTCAGGCAGCCACTCGCCTTCGATCGCACTGGATTTCACCACATCCGCCGTCAGGGTGGCCACTCGGGCTTCGGTACGAAACCGAAAACCCAGCCCCTGCATTCGGCCCAGCAAACGCCCCTGGCGATGCCGAACATC
>CAZSBO010000096.1:0-15640 GCA_964605265.1 uncultured Prosthecobacter sp. | reverse complement strand
CGGTGTCTACCTCGACTTTGCCGAGGCCATCCAGCACTTCGGCCGCAACACCATCGCCGAGCGCTACGGCAACCTCTTTGACATGTACGAGCGCATCACCGGCGAGAGCGCCTATGAGCGCCCGATGCGCATCTACCCGGCCGTGCACTACACGATGGGCGGCCTCTGGGTCGACTACAACCTGATGAGCAACCTGCCGGGCCTGCACGTGCTCGGTGAGGCGAACTTCTCCGACCACGGCGCCAACCGTCTCGGTGCCTCGGCGCTCATGCAGGGCCTGGCCGACGGTTATTTCGTCATTCCGACGACGGTCGCCAACTACCTGGTCGGCCAGAAACCCGGCGCGGTCACCACCGATCATCCGGAGTTCAAGAAGGCGCTCGAGGACAACACCTCGCAGATCCGCCGCCTGCTCGGCAACAAGGGACGCCGCAGTGTCGACAGCTTCCACCGCGAGCTCGGCCTGCTGGTTTGGGACAAGTGCGGCATGGCCCGTGACAAGGCCGGTCTGCAGGAGGCCCTGCGCCGCATCCCCGAGTTGCGCGAGGAGTTCTGGCAGAACGTCGTCGTGCCCGGCTCGGGCGACGCCGCCAATCCCGAGCTTGAGAAGGCCGGCCGCGTCGCCGACTTCATGGAGTTTGGCGAACTGCTCTGTCTCGATGCGCTGCATCGCGAGGAGAGCTGCGGCGGTCACTTCCGCACCGAGCACCAGTATCCTGACGGCGAGGCCAAGCGTGACGACGAAAACTTCTGCTATGCCGCCGCCTGGGAATACACCGGCGATTTTGCCAAGCCCACCCTCAACAAGGAGCACCTGACCTTCGAGGAAGTGCATCTGCAGGTGCGCAGCTACAAGTGACCCCCTTTTTTCCATTGCCATGGCACTTCTCAACCTCCACCTCAAAGTCTGGCGCCAGAACGCGGGCCAGCCGGGTCATTTCCAGGACATCGACGCGCCGGAGATCCCGGACCACGCCTCCTTCCTGGAGATGATGGACATCGTCAACGAACGCCTCATCGCCAAGGGCGAGGAGCCGGTGGCCTTTGACCACGACTGTCGCGAAGGCATCTGCGGCATGTGCTCGATGACCATCAACGGCATGCCGCACGGCCCGGAAAAGGCCACGACGACCTGCCAGTTGCACATGCGCAAGTTCCGCACCGGCGACACCATCTGGGTCGAACCCTTCCGTGCCCGCGCCTTCCCGGTCATCAAGGACCTGATCACCGATCGATCCGCCTTTGAGCGGATCCAGCGCTCCGGCGGCTTCGTCACCGTGCGCACCGGCTCCGCCGCCGAGGCGAACAGCATCCTCATTGGCAAGGAGGTTGCCGACGCCGCCATGGACGCCGCCGCCTGCATTGGCTGTGGCGCCTGTGTCGCCGCCTGCAAAAACGCCAGCGCCATGCTGTATGTCGCCGCCAAGGCGGGCCAGCTCAACACCCTGCCGCAGGGCCAGCCCGAGAAGACCCGCCGCACCCTCGGCATGGTTCGCCAGATGGATCTCGAGGGTTTTGGGGGCTGCACGAACCAGTACGAGTGCGAGGCTGCCTGCCCGAAGGAAATCAGCGTGCGCTGGATCACCAAGCTCAACCGCGACTACGCGGTCGCCACCCTCAAGGACGCCTTCGGCAACGGCCAGGACCGCGGCGACGGCGGGGAGTAACCGTCCCCCATGTCGCGGCCGCAGCGCAGATTCCTCGTGGCCGGCGTAGCGCTGGCCTTGGTGGCGGCGGCCTTGTTGTTCGGCGCGGACGCCTGGGTTCGTGGTCTTGGCGGAGCCCTCTGTCACGATCGATTTCAGGACATGCCGAAAACGAAGGTGGCCGTGGTGCTCGGCTGCTCGGAACGGCTGGCCAACGGCCGGATCAACCGCTTCTTCCGATATCGCATTGAGGCGGCGGCAGAGCTCTACCGGCAGGGCTGGGTGCGGGCGCTGATTGTCAGTGGCGACAACAGCCGCAAGGACTACGACGAACCCGGGGCCATGCGTGAGGCCCTGGTCGCGGCAGGTGTTCCTCATGAGCGCATCTGGTGCGATTATGCGGGGTTGCGCACCCTGGATTCCGTCATGCGCGCCCAGCGGATTTTCGGCCAGGACGAATTCATCGTCGTCTCCCAGCGCTTCCACAATGAGCGCGCGGTTTTTCTCGGTCGCCGACTCGGCCTGCAGGTGCACGGCTTCAATGCCGCCGATGTGCCGGTGGTCGCGGCGCCCACCACCTACCTGCGCGAGGCCTTGGCACGGGTGAAGGCGGTGCTCGATGTCACTGTTCTTGGCACGCAGCCGCGTCACGGCGGGCCGCCGGTGGAGATTTCCTTCTAAAGCTCAGGGCGGATCGCCCTGGACGACACGGGTCTGCGCCAGGTAATCGTGGATGCAGCGGCGCTCCTTGCCGAAAATGCAGAGCACGTCGATCAGGCTGTAAACGGGGATGGGGCCAAACAGAGGGATGCTGCCAATCAGGCCATTGATGAAACTGCGCAGCCAGAAAACGCGGAACAGGCCGGGGTGGTGGTCGCCCTCGAGCGCGACGATGCGGATGCGCTGCAGCTTCTTGCCGATCGTCTGCCCGCGGGTGGCGAGCAGGTAGAGGTTGCAGCCGGCCAAGGCCAGCATCAAAACGAGGCCGATGGCCACCTGCAGGTCGGAACCGCCCTGGCCGTCCGCGTCCGGCAGGCCGGATTGGGTGAGAAAAAAGATGGCCGCCAGCGGCACACCATCGATCAGCGCGGCGATGAGGCGCTGGCGGAGTGTCGCCAGGGGAGCGGCGGGCGGTGGCAGCTTGGTCGCTTCGACGGACACGTCCTCCGGCTCGGCAAAAACTTCACTCACCGGGCGCCACGCCTCCATGCCCTCGGTCCAGCACAGGTCGCCGGGCGAGAGTTCGCCGTTGGCCAGGCGACGACGGATTTCGTAGTCGCTGCAGGTGCCGGCCTGCTGATTGTTGCGCGCGAGATGATAGGTCATGGGGCGATTGCCGGATCAGGAGCGCAGGCTGGCGGCGCAATCCTCGGCCTCGGCCGCGAGGCGGATGTCCGACGGCGTCAGGCCATCGGCACTGTGGGTGCTGAGCTGGACGGTCACCTTGCGCCAGCCGATCAGCAGGTCGGGATGATGGCTGAGCGTTTCAGCCCTTTCTGCCAGTCGGTTGACGAATTGGATGCCCGCCATGTAGGAGGCGAAGGAGTAGGTCTTGACCAGCTCCCCGTCCTCAATTTCCCAACCGGGCAGGGATGCCAAGGCGGCGGTGATCTCCGTTTCAGACAGCAACTCAGACATGCATTCATCATGCCATTCGGCCGGCAAATGACAAGTCCCTGAATCCGTGTTCTTCGGCCAGGCGCAGGCAGTCAGCCACCGGGCGAAGCCCGCCGGACGGGGTGGGATCGGTCAGGCAGGCAGCGGCGGTGCAGACGGCGAGCCGCAGGCAGGCGGCGGTGTCAAAGCCCTCATGCACGCCATGCAGATAGCCGGCTGCAAAGGCATCGCCCGCCCCGGTGGCGCCGGTGATGAAGCCCGGGGGCAGGTTCAGCGAGGGCTGGACGGTGATCGCCCCCCCGCGATCGGCGGCGACCGCGCCCGCCTCGAAATGAATCACCACGCGCTGGCCGACGCCGCGGTTCAGCAGGGCGAGGGCGGCGGCTTTCACGGCTTCGACATCCACCGGCACGGTTTTCAGGTGCAGACCGGCGACCTTGCCGGCCTCGACCTCATTGATGACCAGATGGTCGGTGTGCGGCAGGGCGGCTTCGGCGATGGCGCGAAAGGCCGGGTTCTCGGTGCTGACAATGTCCACCGAGGTGAGCAGGCCGGCCCGGCGGGCGGCGGCCAGCACCCGCGATGCCGGCGTGCTGCCATCGGGCAGCAGGCGGTCCATCTCATCGAGCAGCATGAGGTAGCCGAGGTGGAAGAGCCGGGCTTGCGTGCCGCTGAAATCCAAGTCGGCCTCGCCGAGCAGGGCATTGGCGCCGCGCTGGTGGAAAAAGGTGCGGCGGCCGGTGTCGGCGACCGTCATGGCATCGGTGTAGGAGGTCGGTGCCCGATCGGTCTGACGCAGTTGCGTGGTGCCGATGCCGGCCTCGCGGCAATCGCGCAGAATCCAGTCGCCATTGGCATCGGCACCGACCAGGCCGGCCGCCTCCAGGGGGTAGCCGACGCGCATGGCGGCAAGATCCTTGAGCACGTTGTAGGGACCGCCGCCGTTGCTTGAAGTCTCGCCGCGGATGTCGGCGAGCATGTCCTGCTCCGGCCAGGCCTGGATGAGCTTGACGTGATCGATGATGAAATTGCCTGCTGCGAGGAGGCCGTGGCGCTGGGACATGGTTGGGGAAGGGGACGTCGGACGAAGCATCAAGCCGGCCCGACGGCAAGCGGAGAAGACGGCCTTACTCGGCCGGTTCCATCGTCGCTTTCATCGGCCCCGTGCTTTCCTTCATGCGCGGGTCGGCACCGTGGCCATGGATCTGCTCGACGCGCAGTTCGGCGAGTTCCTTGTGGCAGGTGGCCACGATGACCCGGCCGCGCGAGTCGACCTCAAGGGCAATGCGCAGACCGCGGCGCTCATCGTAGCCGAAGATCTGCATCATCATCTCGACCACGTACTCGTAGGTGTGCGTGTCGTCGTCGTGCAGGATGACGTGGTAGGGCGGCTCGATCTCGGGCAGCGGTCGCGGCTGGGCAGGGCGCACGCGCGGCTGCGCCGGTCGGGCCGGCGCCTCCGTGCCGTTCCATGCAACTGAGGCGAACAGGGATGCCACAGGTTCAACATGCACCCGCTGCGGCGGCACTCAACTGGCACTGCAAAAAGAATGAGGCGGAACCCGTGCAGGTTCCGCCTCGTTCTTCGCTGGGGTTGGTTCAGGTTTAGGCCGGGTCCTTTTTCGGTGCTTCGTCTTCCAGCGGCGGACGCGGACGGCCCCCGCCTTCCGGCGGCTGCGGGCGGCCTTCACCTTCCGGGGGACGACGGAAGCCGCCGCGATCGGAGCCGCCTTCCGGGGGGCGACGGAAACCGCCGTCGCGGCTGCCTTCACCGCCGGGGCGGCGCATGCCCTCGCCGCCCGGCATGCCGGGAGGGCCGCCAGGGCCGCCGCGCATGGCGTTGCGCAGGCGCTCCATGCCGGTGCGCATCTCCTCCTTGGTCACCTTGCCGTCGCCGTTTTCATCGAGGCGACCAAAGCGCTGCTCGATCTCCTGGCGGGCAAACTCCTGGTACTCCTCCTTGTCGACGGCGCCGTCGCTGTTCTTGTCCATGCGGGCATAAACTTCGTCGGGGTTGAAGCCGGGGCCGCCGGGAGGCGGGCCGCCTGGGCGATCGCCTTCCGGTCGCGGACCCGCAGGACGATCGCCTTCCGGACGCGGACCCGCAGGGCGGTCACCCTCGGGACGTGGTTTGCCTTCGGGGCTGTCGCCCGGGGGACGGCGGAAGCCGCCGGAACCTTCGGGGCGACCGGGGCTGCCTGGGCTGCCGGGTGGGCCGCCGGCGCCGCGACGCATGCGCTCGCCGATGCGTGCCATCTCGTCGCTGTCCAGGTAGCCGTCGCTGTTGGCATCAGCGCGGGCGAAACGCTCCTCGCTTTCATCGCGCTGCGACATCGCCTTGAACTCGTCCTTGCTGATCTTGCCGTCGCCGTCCTTGTCGGCGCGCTTGAGGAATTCGGCCAGACGGCCGCCGCCCGACTGTTGGGCGGAGAGGGGGAGGGCACCGGCAGCCAGCAGGCCGAGGGTGCACGCGAGGGTGGTTTTCAGTTTCATGGTGATTTGGATTTGCGGTTCGGTCACGCAGCGCCTCAAACCCAAGGCTCCGGCCGCGGTTGCGCGACCCGCAAAAAAAGATGCCGGCAGCGGCGCCCTTTTCGATTGAGGCGACGTCGTTCCGGCGGAGACTACGCCAGCGCTCCTGCATGCCCTCCAACGCTTCCATCTTCCTGGCCCTGCGCTACCTGCGCCCCAAGCGCTCGCTGGTGTCGATCATCACCCTCATCTCGGTGCTCGGGGTCATGCTCGGCGTTGGGGTGCTGGTGGTGGTGATGTCGGTCTTCCAGGGCTGGCAGGTCGAGTTCAAAAAGATGCTGCTCGGTTTTGAACCGCACGTGCTGTTGCTGCAGGAGCCACGCTCGCCTGAACCGCCTCCGCCGGGCGTGCCGCCGCGCTCGAACTGGCGCGACCTGCTCAAGGTGCTGCAGGCCCGCCCCGGCGTTGTCTCCGCGGCTCCGGTCGCCGAAGGCATGGCCGTGCTGCGCCTCGGTGATTCCGACCCGGAAGGCGCCGAACTTTTTGGCCTGCAGGCCACCGAGGACAATGCCCTGGTGGCAAAATTGTCCCGCCATCTGGTCGAGGGCCAATTCGACCTCGGCGGCGATCACGTGGTGCTCACCGACCGCGTCGCCCGCCGGCTTGGTGTCAAGATTGGTGATGCCGTGGCCGTGCTCGCCTCCGACACGGTGCGCCAGATGATCCGTGACCTGCGCGACGCCGAGACGCAGGCCGATCCCGAGAAGGCGGCGGCCGCGCGCGCGGAAATCGTCGTGCTGCCGCGCGAACTGATGGTCACCGGCATCGTCCGCGCCGACACCGCCGGCGAGCGCTGCTACGTGCCGCTCGACATCGCCCAGGATCTGTTTGGTCTTGAAGGCGATGTCTCCGGCATTGGTCTTGAGCTCGCCGATCCGCAGTTCGCCGACGCCCTGGCGTCGGCCCTGTTTCAGGAGGATGTGCTGCCACACGACTGGAGCCTGCGCACCTGGAGTTCCAGCCATGGCGCCATGCTGCAGTCGGTCGAGAACCAGCAGTCGCTCATGTGGTTCCTGCTCGTCTTCATCATGCTGGTCGCGGCGATCTGCGTGATGAACACAACCATCACCGTCACCGTGCAGAAGCGTCGCGAGATCGGCATTCTCACCGCCCTCGGCGGCCGCGCTTGGCAGATCATCGGCATCTTTCTGGCCAAGGCCGGTGTCGTCGCCCTGCTCGGCATCCTGCTCGGCCTGGCCGGCGGTGGCCTGGTGCTGCGGTATCGCAACGACCTGCGCGACTTCATCGCCGAGCGCACCGGCCGCGACATCTTCCCGCAGGACATCTACTTCCTGAGCGGCATCCCCGCCCAGATCCAGGCGGCTGACATCGCCTCCATCTGCGCCCTCGCCATCCTGCTCTGCCTGCTCGCCGCCTTCGTGCCCGCTTGGTTCGCCGCGCGTGTCGATCCTGCGGTCGCCCTGCGCGATGCCGGCTGACAGCTTTCCCGCCCGAATGCGTTCTCCCTTGCCATGATCCGTGCCCTGCTCCTGCTCGCCCCGCTCTTGTTGTTGACCGCCTGCGGCGAGAAAACGTCCCTGCCTGCAAGCGAAGCCGCTCTGACCCGCAAGCCCGAGTCGGCGACCGCGCCGGCAGTGAAGGCGTCCGATGCCCCCGCCAATCCAGCCAAGCCCCCCGCAGCCGAGCCGGCCGCCGCCTCCAAGAAGGTCTGGTGGACCGCGGAGATGCTGCACACCGAGATCAAGTACCACAACCCGAACTACGCGGGCACGGGCGAGTTCGCCATCGAGCAGGGCGAGGTGCTGGCGCTCAACCTGCGCGAGGCGCAGGTGACGCATCTGGTCTTTCTCGAACGTCTGTCGCCGCTCGCCCTCGACCTCAGTGGCACCCCCATCCGCGACATCCGGCCGCTCAAGGGCCTGAAACTGCAGGAACTCTACCTTGAGGACAGCCCTGTCACCGATCTGTCGCCGCTGCGCGGCATGCCGCTGCAGAAGCTCTACCTGAGTCGCACGCCGGTGAGCGACCTGAGCGCGCTCGAGGGCATGCCGCTCATCGAATTCAACGCCGTCGACACCCGTGTCAGCGATCTGAGCCCGCTGGCTAAATCGCCGATCCAGATGCTCTGGCTCACCGGCACACCGGTCGAAGACATCGCGCCGCTGGCGAAGCTGCCACTGGTCTCGCTCACCCTGCACCGCACCCGCGTGCGCAACCTGGCGCCGCTGGCGGGCACGCAGTTGCAGCGCCTGCACATCGGCGAATCGCCGGTCGAGGATCTGTCGCCGCTCAAGGGACTGCCGCTGACCCGGCTGGTGTTCACGCCGGCGACGGTCAAGGCCGGGCTCGACGTCGCCAAGTCCCTGCCGCTTCAGGAGGTCGGCACGCGCTTCGATGAGGAGGGGCGCGACCTGCTGCCGCCCGCCGCCTTCTGGCCGCAGCTTGAGGCGACGAAGTGACGGCTGCGCCGCGCCCGCTTTGACAAGCCGGCCCGCTTCGGGCATGAACAACGGCACATGCCCGAGCCGCTGCCCATCTTCGAAATCCGCGACGCCGTGGTCAGCGCCCTGCGCGACCCCGCGGTGGCCAACCTGCTGATCAAGGCGCCAACAGGGTCGGGCAAGTCGACCCAGGTGCCGCAGTTCGTGCTCGACTCCGGCTGGCTCAAGGACGGCCAGCGCTGCGTGGTGCTGCAGCCCCGCCGCATTGCCGCCCGCCTGCTCGCCCAGCGCGTCGCCCAGGAACGCGGCGTGCGCCTCGGTGGCGAGGTCGGTTACCAGGTGCGCTTTGACAACGTCACCAGCCGCGACACCCGCCTCAGCTACGTCACCGAGGGCGTCATGCTGCGCCAGTTGATGGAGGATCCCGAGTTGCGCGGCGTGGGCTGCATCGTCATCGACGAGTTCCATGAACGCCATCTCGACGGCGATCTCGTGCTCGCCTTCGCCCGGGCCCTGCAGCGCGGGCGGCGCCCGGACCTGAAAATCCTGGTCATGTCGGCCACCCTCGTGCCGGGACCGCTGGCCGACTTCATGCAGCCCTGCCGCCTGCTCGAGTCGGAGGGCCGCACCTACCCGGTCGCCATCAGCTACCAGCCGCCGCTCAAGCTCAAGACCGGTCAGCCAGAGCCGCTCTGGGATCAGGCGGCACGCGCCTGCGAGGCGCTGGTGCAGTCGCCAGGCTTCGAGGGCGACATCCTGGTCTTCATGCCCGGCTCCTACGAGATCCGCAAGACGATGACCGCGCTGTCGGGTCGCGCCTTTGCCCGTGGCCGGCGCATTCTGCCGCTGCACGGTGAACTGTCGCCGCAGGATCAGGATGCGGCCGTGGCGCCCGGTGGTGCGCCGAAGATCCTTGTCAGCACCAACGTCGCCGAAACCTCGCTCACCATCGAGGGCATTCGCGCGGTGGTCGATGGCGGGCTGGCGCGTGTCGCCAGTTACGATCCGCGCCGCGGCATCAACACCCTCACCGTGCAGAAGATCAGCCGTGCCTCGGCCGAACAGCGGGCCGGTCGCGCCGGCCGCCTCGGCCCCGGCTTGGCGGTGCGCCTGTGGCCGGAGCGCGAGCACCTGCATCGGGCCGAGAGTGAAACGCCGGAAATCCATCGGCTCGACCTGGGCGAGGCCCTGCTGGCCCTGCACGTGCTCGGGTTGGGCGATCGCTTTGCCTGGTTTGAACCGCCGGCAGCCGCCGCCCTGGAACGGGCGCAGCATCTGCTGCACAACCTCGGTGCCGTCGATGCGGAGGGCATCACCGACACCGGCCGGCGCATGAGTCGCTTCCCCCTGCATCCGCGTTTCGCACGCATGCTGCTGGCCGCCGGCGCCAACGGCTGCGTGCGCGAGGCTGCCCTCTGCGCGGCAGCGGCGCAGGGCAGGGACCTACTGCTGGCGGGTCGCAACGAGGCCTCGCACAAGAACGATGATCTCTGGGAGCCCGGTGATCTCAGCGAATTTCAGGCCCTGCTGCGCGCCTTTGCCCGCGCTGAGGCCTTGAGCTTTGATCCGAATGCCTGTGCGCCGCTGCGCATCCACGCCCAGGCGGCGCGCGAGGCGGCGCGCAGTGCCGAGCAGTTCCTGCGCCTCGCCAAACGGGCGGGTTTGGAGGTGAGCGACGAGGTGGCCTCGCCCGAGGCGCTGGCGCGTACCCTGCTGGCCGCGTTCAGCGATCACCTGGGCATCGAGACCAGCCCGGGCAGCCGCATCTACCGGCTCGCCGGCGGTTACACGGGGCACCTCGACAAGGATGCCCACATCAAGCCGCCGCGGCTGCTGGTGGCGGCCGAGATCACCGAGGTGCAGGGCCGCGCCCTGACGGTGCGACTCAACCATGTCACCCGAGTCGAGGAGGAATGGCTGCAGGAGCTGTTTCCGGAGGATCTGACCACCGTTCACCGCGCCACCTACGACAGCGTCAACCGCCGGGTCATGAACCTGGAGGAGCGGCGCTTCCGCTCGCTCGTGCTGAGCAGTCGCGAGAAGGGCGAGCCCGATGCCGCCACCGCTGCCAGCCTGCTGGCCGACGAGGTGCAGGCTGGGCGACTGACCCTGGTCCACTGGAACGACAAGGTCGAGCAGTGGATCACCCGGGTGAACTGCCTGGCGAAGTGGATGCCCGACCTGGAAATTCCGGCCATTGGCGATGAGGATCGCCGGCTCATCCTTGAGCAGGTCTGCCATGGCTGCATCGCCTACCGTCAGCTCAAGGATCGCGACATCTTTCCGGCGCTGCACCAGTGGCTCAGTCACGCCCAGCGCGACCTGCTGGAACGCTACGCGCCCGAGCGTCTGGCGCTGAAGAACGGACGCAGCGCCCGCATCGTCTACGACGCCCAGCAGCCGCCGAGCGTCAGCGTGGTGCTGCAGCAGCTCTACGACGTCCACGAGAACCCCAAGGTGGCCGGCGGGCGGGTGACGGTGACGATCCATCTGCTGTCGCCCGCGCAGCGGCCGATCCAGACCACGGGCGACATCGGTCGCTTCTGGAAGGAGGGCTATCCAGCGGTGAAGGCTCAGTTGCGCGGCCGCTACCCGAAGCACGAATGGCGCTGAGACCGCGTGGGATTTTCGCCCGGTGGTCTTGACCCGGAGGCGCAGCCCATTATCGTCGCCGCCCCGTATCCCCCCCATGAGCACTCCGACCACCCATGAATTCCAGGCCGAAGTGAGGCAGGTCCTGGACATCGTCATCCACTCGCTCTACACCGACCGCGAGATCTTCGTCCGCGAGCTGGTGTCGAACGCCGCCGACGCGCTGGAAAAAATGCGCCTCACCCAGCTCACCGAAAAGGAGGTCTTTGGCGCCGAACTGCCGCTGGAAATCCGCATCACGACCGATGAAACCGCCGGTACGATCACCCTCGCCGACCACGGCATCGGCATGACCCGTGCCGAACTCGTGGAAAACCTTGGCACAATCGCTCACTCTGGCTCCAAGGCCTTTGCCGCGGCGCTGAAGAACGCCGGCAAGGGCGGCGACGCCAGCCTGATCGGCCAGTTCGGCGTCGGTTTCTACAGCGCCTTCATGGTCGCCGAGGAGGTCAAGGTTTACACCCACTCCTGGCGTGGCGATGCCGAGCACCTGGTCTGGTCCAGCACCGGTGTCGGCACCTACACGATCGACGAGGCCCCCGACCAGCAGCGCGGCTGCCGCATCGTCATCCGGCTCAAGGAGGACGCCAAGGAGTTTGCCCAGGCGCAGCGCATCCGCGCCATCCTCGGCAAGTACTCGAACTTTGTCGGTTTCCCGATCCACCTCGACGGCGAGCGCGTCAACACGGTCGAGGCGATCTGGCTGAAGAACAAGGACGAGGTCACCGAGGAGCAGTACGAGGAGTTCTACAAGTTCGCCGCGCACGCCTTCGACAAGCCTTCCTACCGACTGCATTTCCAGGCTGACGCGCCTCTGGTCATCAACGCCCTGCTGTTCCTGCCCGAGCAGAACATGGAGCTCTTTGGCATGGGGCAGATGGAGCCGGGGGTCGGTCTGTATTGCAAGAAGGTGCTCATCGACGCGCATCCGAAAAAGCTGCTGCCCGACTGGCTGCGCTTCGTGCGCGGGGTCATCGACAGCGAGGACCTGCCGCTCAACATCTCGCGCGAATCGATGCAGGACAGCGCCCTCGTCCGCAAGCTCGGCGAGGTGGTCACCAAGCGCCTGCTGAAGTTCCTCGACAAGGCGGCGCAGGACGACGCGAAAAAGTACCAGGAGTTCCACGCCAAGTTCAGCCGCTTCTTCAAGGAGGGCGTGGCCACCGACTTCGCCAACCGCGAGGCCATCGCCAAGCTGCTGCGCTTTGAATCGAGCCTGACCGGTTCCGGCGAGGTGATCGGCCTGGCCGATTACGTCGCGCGCATGAAGGAGGACCAGAAGGCGATCTATTATCAGGTCGCGCCGAGCCGGGCGACCATCGAGACCGGCCCCTACATCGACGCCTTCAAGAAGAAGGGCTACGAGGTGCTCTACCTCTACGAGACCATTGACGAATACGTTGCCACCAGCCTGCGCGAGTTCGACGGCAAGCCGTTGCAGGCGGTCAACTCGCCCGAGGTCGACCTCGGTGAGCTCGATGGCGAGGGCGAAACCCTGGATGCCGACAGTGCGGGTCGCCTCTGCGGCTGGCTCAAGGAAACGCTCGCCGATGGCGTTGAGGAGGTGCGGGCCGGCAAGCGCCTGGTCGGCAGTCCGGCGCTGGCGATCACGCCCGAGGGGGAGATGACCCCGCAGATGCGCCAGATGATGCGCGCGCTCAAGCCCGACGAGGTCACGGCGCCGAAGGTCATCCTGGAGATCAATCCGCGCCATGAACTCATCCGCAAGTTGGCCGGGTTGAGCGGCAGCGATGCCGAGACGGCGCGGCTGGTCGGTGCCCAGGTGCTCGACAACGCCCTGCTTTCCGCTGGTCTGCTCGACGATCCGCAGCGCATCGTCGCGCGCACGGAGCAGATCATGGCGCGCCTGCTGGGGCGCTGAGTTCGACCGCCTGTCACGCCGCGCGTCCCTCTGGGGCGCGCGGCTTTTTTGTGGGCTGGACGCAGGCACAAAAAAGGCGGGCGGACCCGAGGGTCCGCCCGCCGTGGAAAAACAGAGATTACTCGGCGGAGTTTTCTTCGACGTAGCGAATGACGTCGGCGACGGACTGCAGCTTTTCAGCTTCCTCGTCCGGAACGTCGATGCCGAACTCCTCTTCGAAGGCCATGACGAGCTCCACGGTGTCAAGAGAGTCGGCGCCCAGATCCTCGATGAACTTGGCTTCGGGGGTCACCTGCTCCGGGTTCACGCCGAGCTGTTCGACGATGATGTCTTTGACTTTTTCTTGAATGTTGTCTGCCATAATGGGGATGAGGATGTGCGGCGGAGAGGTAGCGGCTGGTTTCTGTTTGGCAAGGGCGAATTCGCTCTTTTTTCAAGGTGGCGCCAGCGGTTTTACGTCGCGTCGGTGGGCGGCTTTTCCTCCGGAGCCTCCGGCTCGGGCGCTTTCTCGATGAGTTCACCCCGGAAGTTGGCGAGCAGTCGCTCGAGCACTTGGCCGGCGCCAGCGAACTTGAGATCGTCGATCACCGCGCGTTTTTCCCGGCCGTCGGCCGTGCGATGCCAGGCGTAGGCGAGCCCCTTCTGGTCCCAGGGGCGCTTGTCGATCTTGAAGACGTCGGCAAAGGCGATGCGCTCGCCCTCGGGTGAGGTCCAGTGGTCGGCCCCGGCGCGCAAGACCTTGCCGCGGTTGGCCAGCAGCAGGCCGGCGACGGCCAGTGCCGCGACCAGAGTGCCGCCTCCCCACCAGAACTGTTCGCGGATCTCACGTTCGGTGTAGCGGTGCGGCTTTTCCGGCCAGCCCTTGGCGGCGGCGTAACTGACCCAGCGCGGGGCTTCGCCATTTTTGCCGACCGGCCAGCCCTTGGCCTGGGTTTCGGCCGTCCAAGCCTCGAGTCGGCCGGCAGCCTTGGCCTCGTCATAACCCTTCAGCAGCTCCTGCTCAAACCAGTCCTTCTGGTCGGCCACCGCGTTGGCGGCAGGGTAGCCGTAGCGACCGTCGTAAAGGAAGTACAGCCCCATGAGCAGCAGCATGGCGGTCAGGATGCCCATGCGACGGTAGTACCAGGCCGTGACGCGGCACTCGAGGGGGGCGACGGACGGGGCGGGGGAATCCATGGGGCGACTCAAGGCCGCGGTTCGGAGCGTGCAACCGGATTCCAAAATCGCCCGGTTTTTCTCCATGCATCCTTTTCAACGCTCTTTATGGGAAAAGCGTCGTATCTGATCCGAACCCTTTTCTTCACTTCCATGACCATGCTCATCCTCTTCATCGTCACCATGGCCCTCTCCGGTCTGGCCTCGCTCAAGGTGCGCAGCGCCTACAACCGCTACTCGCAGGTGCCGGCCTCGTCCGGTCTCACCGGTGCCGAGGTGGCCCAGCGCATCCTCGACCTCAACAACCTGCGCGACGTGACCCTTCACGCCATTCCGGGCCACCTGACCGACCACTACGACCCCACGCACCGTCGCCTGGTGCTCTCGGAAGAGAACTACTACGGCACCTCGGTGGCCGCCCTCGGGGTGGCTGCCCACGAAGCCGGTCATGCCCTCCAGCACCAGCAGTTGTATGCCCCCCTGCAGTGGCGCATGGCGGCGGTCGGCATCACCGGCATCGCCAGCCAGATTGTCATGTGGGTGCCGATCATCGGCATGTTCGGCGGGTTCATTCCCTACAAGATGGCCATCACGGTCATGGCGGTCGCCATGGGCATCCTCATGCTCTTCCAGCTTGTCACCCTGCCGGTCGAATTCGATGCCACGGCCCGCGCCAAGAAAATCCTGGCCGGCACCGGTGCGGTCGCCCCTGGTGCGGAGTTTCAGGCCATGAGCAAGGTGCTCGACGCCGCCGCGCTCACTTACGTGGCCGCCTTCGTCAGCAGCCTCGCCTACTTCCTCTACTACGTGCTGCGCATGACCGCCGGCAGTCGCGAGGAATAAGGAGCAGGTCCTGTCCGCCAAGCTCCGCCCGCGGACAAAAGCTGTCCGCGGGCCGTCGTGGGGCGTTGACTGGACAAGCTGCCATTTGTGCGCAGCGCCTTTGCGACTATCCTGACGGCATGCTTCGACTTGCCCCGCTGCTTCTCTGCCTCGGCTGCCTGACGCCCCTGGTCGGCCAGCAACCGGCCGTCGACGGCGCCGCCCAGCTGGCCGAGGCGCAGAAGCGATTGAAGAAAACCGGCCCGGCCGAGTACGAACTCGACGGCATCCGCATCAACGCCGCCAGCCGCGAACTGCGCCTGCCCGCGCGGGTGGAACTGCGCCAGGCGCCGATCGAGTACCTGCTCGTGCACGAGACCGGCAAGACCCATGAGACCGTGCTGACCACGGCCGTCAGTCCGACCGCCCTCCAGGTGGCCCTGCTGCTGGCCAACCATCAGGCGGCGACCGAGGGCCTGCTCGCCAAGGTGCCGGAGGCGGAGCGACCCAAGATTTGGAAGGAGGAGCCACCGGCAACCCCCGGCGGCAACCAGGTGTTGATCGATGTGGAATGGCAGGAGCAGGGCCAGACCCGGCGCGCGCGTCTGGCCGACTGGGTGCAGAACGCCGACACCCGCCAGCCGCCGCCCGACCTGCAGCACTGGATCTTCAATGGTTCCTACATCGATGAACGCGGTTTCATCGCCCAGCACGAGGGCAGCATCGTCGCCGTCTGGCTCGATCGCGGCGCGATCTTCAATTCGCCCGCCGAGGGCAACTGGGATGATCAGCGCTGGATCTCCCTGCCGAAGAACATTCCCGCCGAAGGCACCGAGGTGACGGTCGTCATCCGACCGGCCAAACCCGCAGCTGCACCTTCAGGCAACTGAGCCTTTCCCGCCTTTTCAATCCAGCCTCCACCCGCCATGAAA
>CAZSBO010000095.1:0-16175 GCA_964605265.1 uncultured Prosthecobacter sp. | reverse complement strand
CCGGGTGCCGGTCGCGCCGCTTCCGGAACTGCTGCCGCCGGCTGAAATTGCGCCCGGCGGCGACCTGCTGGAGGCGCTGAAACGCCCCCAGGCAGTGGCGCCCTGAGGCGTTTCCCGGTCCGCGAAATCGGCAGGCTGCCGCATTTTTGGATTGATTTTCACTGCAAGAAGGACACAGGGCGGGCGTAATTCACCGCGAACACGATCCCTCCACCCCATGAAAATGCACCCCCACTGCGAAGGCAACCACCCCGATCTCCGCTCCGGAGTCAGCCGTCGCGACTTCCTCCACGTCGGCCTTGCCGGCAGCCTTGGACTGACACTGCCCGACCTGCTCAGGCTGCAGGCGGCGCAAGCCATCCCCGACGTCGAGACCTTCAAGCCGATCGCCGACTCGATCATTCACATCTATCTGCCGGGCGGCATGGCCCAGCATGAATCCTGGGATCCGAAGCCCTTTGCTTCGCCGGACTACCGCGGTCCGTACACGCCGATCAAGACCTCGATCCCCGGCGAATACGTCGGCGAGAAGTTCCAGAACATCGCCAAGATCATGCACAAGCTGACGGTGATCCGCAGCATGACCCACGGTGAAGCGGCGCATGAGCGCGGCACCCACAACATGTTCACCGGTTACCGCCCGAGCCCGGCGATCAAGTTCCCGAGCTTTGGTTCGGTGATTGCCCACGAGCAGGGCTCGCGCAACAACCTGCCGCCCTACGTGGCGGTGCCGAATGTCTTCGCCCCCGATCAGGGCACCGGTTATATGAGCAGCGCCTTCGGCCCCTTCGCCCTCGGCAGCGATCCCGCCGACCGCAACTTCGCGGTGCGCGACCTGCTCAGCCCGAAGGAGATCGACGACAAGCGCTTCGACCGCCGCCGCTCGCTGCTGAGCGTGGTCGACGAGCACTTCCGCAGCGTCGAAAAATCGGATGCCATCGACGCCATGGACAGCTTCTACCAGGCCGCCTACGGTCTGGTCAGCAGCAGCCAGGCGCGCGAGGCCTTCGACCTGAAGAAGGAGACCGACAAGCTGCGTGATGAATACGGCCGCAACACCGCCGGTCAGCGCTTCCTGCTCGCCCGCCGCCTCGTTGAGGCCGGTGTGCGCATGGTTTCGGTCAATTACGGCAGCTGGGACCATCACTCCAACATCAAGGGCGCCTTCGATGGCCAGTCGCCAAACTTTGATCAGGCCTTTGCCCGCCTGATTCGCGATCTCGACGAGCGCGGCATGCTCAAGCGCACGCTGGTCATGGTCAGCTCCGAGTTCGGCCGCACGCCGAAGATCAACGGCACCAACGGCCGCGACCACTGGCCGCGCGTGTTCTCGGTCGCCCTCGCCGGCGGCGGCGTCAAGGAAGGCTACATCCACGGCGCCTCCGACCCGCTTGGCGGTGAGCCTGACCGCGACGCGGTCGGCCCGGAAGATCTGGCCAAGACCATGTACCGCATGCTCGGCATCAACGCCGAGAAGCGCATCATGGCCGACGGCGTTCGCCCGATCGACATCGTCAACGGCGGTCGCATTCTCAACGAGGTCATTGCCTGACCGGATCCCTTCGTTGGCTTCCCAATCCGGGGCGGTGTGGCACCACACCGCCCCTCTCCGTTTGTCGCGTGCCCGGGCGGGCTGCGCGCATTCCCTGCAACAAGACGCCGCCCCATCTCCGTAGTTAGTCTGTCACCCCTCGCTCGCCATGTCCAAACTCCTCCTCGTTCCGGCCCTGCTCGCCGCCGCCACCCTGCAGGCGTTGGCCGCCTATCCCGACTTCACCAGCACGACCCCGCGCGGCGCCCAGCGCGGTTCGGAGATGAAGGTCGTGCTCGCCGGCAACCGCCTGGCCGACTTTGAGAGCCTCATCTTCGCCTCGCCCGGCTTCACCCAGAAGAGCGTCGAAAAGGTGGAGAACAACCGCGTTGAGCTGACCCTGCAGGTCGCGCCCGACGTTCGTCTTGGCAACCACCTGTTCCGCGTCCGCACCCGCTCCGGCATCTCGCACGGCCGCCAGTTCTTCGTCGGTCCCTTCCCAGTCGTCGAGGAGAAGGAGCCGAACAGCGAGTTCGATGCCGCCCAGGCCACTGAACTCAATCGCACGCTCGAGGGCGTCATCACCAACGAGGACGTCGACTACTTCAAGATCAGCGCCAAGAAGGGGCAGCGCATCAGCCTCGAGGTCGAGGGCATCCGCCTCGGCTACACGATCTTCGACCCCTACGTCGCCATCCTCGACAAGGACCGCTTTGAAAAGGCCTTCTCCGACGACAGCATCCTGTTTCGCCAGGACGGCTACTGCTCCTTCGTCGCCGAGTACGACGGCGATTATTACGTCATGGTGCGCGACTCGTCCTACCGCGGTGCCGGCAACTACTACTACCGAGTGCATGTCGGCAGCTTCCGCCGTCCCGACGTGGTGTATCCGGCCGGCGGCCGGCTGGGCTCGTCCCAGAAGGTGCGTTTCATCGAGAAGGATGCCTCCTTTGAGGAGGAGGTGAAGCTGCCCGAGACGGCCATCGAGGGGTACAGCCTGTTCTCCGCCACCCAGGAACCGGCGCCCTCGGGCAACGTCTTCCGCCTGGTCAACTTTGACAACGTGCTCGAGGTCGAGCCCAACAATGAACTGGCCAAGGCCACCGTCTCGGATGCCAAGACCCAGTCCGTTGCCTTCAATGGCGTCATCGATCAGCCGGGTGACATCGATTTCTTCAAGCTGACCCTGAAGAAGGGCCAGCAGCTGGAGGTGGAGACCTTCGGCCAGGCGCTGGGTTCACCGCTGGATTCCGTGGTCAACGTCCTCAATGCCAAGGGTTCCAACGTCGCCAACAACGACGACGGTGGCGGTCGTCGCCGCTTGGACAGCAAGTTCAAGGTCAACGTGCCGGCGGATGGCGACTATTACCTGCGCATCACCGACCACCTGGAGCGCGGTGGTGCGAACTTCGTGTACCGTGTCGAGGTGATCAACTCCGAGCCGGTGCTGGCCTTTTCGTCGCCGAACTACACGGTCAACGACTCGCACTACCGCCAGTTCATGGCCGTGCCGCGCGGCGGCCGCATGGTGCTGCTCGAGAACATCGTGCGCAGCAACGTCAGCGGCGACTTCCAGTTCGAGGCGCCCGGCCTGCCGCAGGGTGTGAAGCTGGTCACCCAGAACCTGCCGAAGGAATACAGCAGCATCCCGCTGCTGTTCGAGGCCGCGCCCGACGCGCCGCTCGGGCATGCCGCCGTGCCGGTCACCCTCAAGTCGGCCGATCCGAAGGTCGCCACCCAGGGGCGCATGCGCCAGGAATTCGACGTCGTCCGCAACGGCAACGTCATCTACCTGACGGAGGTTCACGACAAGCTGCCTGTCGCCGTGGTCGAGGAGGCCCCGTTCGCGCTTGAGATCGAGAAGCCGGCCGTGCCGCTCGTCAACAACGGCATGCTCCAGATCAAGGTCAAGGCCGTGCGCAAGGAGGGTTTCAAGGCCCCCATCCGCGTGTTCATGACCTGGAAACCCTCCGGCGTCAGCTCGCTCGGCGAGCAGACCATTCCCGAGGGCAAGAACGAGTGCTACTTCCAGCTTGATGCCAACGCCAATGCCCCGGCCGGCAAGTGGAACTTCGTCGTCATGGGCGAGGCCGATGCCGGCAACGGCCGCGTCTACAACGCCTCGCCGTTCTGCGAAATCACCACCGCCCCGGCCTTCGTGAGCGCGCCGGCCATCCCGCTGGTGGCGGTCGAAAAGGGTCAGGAAACCGTCATGGTCGCCAAGCTCGAGCACCTGCAGCCCTTCGAGGGCGAGGCCGTGGCTTCGATCACGGGTGTTCCCGACACGATCCCGGTTGAGCCCGCCAAAATCACCAAGGACACGAAGGAAGTGAGCTTCACGGTCAAGACCAACGACACTTCGCCCATCGGCAAGCAGTCGAACCTCTTTGTCCGCGTCGAGGTGCCCGTGCCCGGCGGCACCACCACCCACCGCATCGCCCTCGGCTCGACCCTGCGCATCGACGCGCCGCGCAAGGCCGCCCCGGCCCAGCCGGTCGTGGCCGATGCCAAGGCCAAGACCGAGGTCAAGCCGGCCGCGCCGAAGCCGCTTTCGCGCCTGGAACAGCTGCGTCAGGAAGCTGCCGGCAAGTGAGCCACCTGTGATAAATCCGTTTCTTCCCACGTAGGTAAGCCAAACACCCCGCCCCCATGCAACGTCTCCAAACCCTCCGCTTCCTGGGAGCCGCCGCCCTGCTCGCGCCCGTCGCCTCCGCCGAGCCGGCCGCGGTCGACTTCGCCCGCGTCCAGGCCGTGCTCGAGAGCAAGTGCCTCGAGTGCCACAACCCCGACAAGGTGAAGGGCGACCTGCTCATGCATACCGCCGAGGCCCTGCTCAAGGGCGGCGACAGCGGTCCGGCGCTGGTGCCCGGCAAGCCGGACGAGAGCGAACTGGTCAAGCGCCTGATCCTGCCGGCCGATCACGATGACATCATGCCGCCCAAGGGTGGCCCGCTGCCGGCGGCCGACATCGAACTGGTCAAGGCCTGGATCGCCCAAGGGGCCAAGTGGCCGCAGGGGGTGGTCATGCGCCACAAGTCGCCGGAGGAACTCAAGGCCGAGGCCGACCTCGCCGCGCGCGTCGCCTCGATCAAGAAGCTGGAAATCTTCCCGGAGAAGATCGCCCTCGAGACCAAGCGCGACCAGCATCAGGTCGTGGTCATGGCGACCTTTGACGATGCCACCACGCGCGATGTCACCCGCTTTGCCGGTTTGCGCGTCGCCGATGCCAAACTGGCGAGCCTGGAGGGCGACATCCTCAAGCCGCTCGCCGACAACGGCAGCACCGAACTGGTGGCCTCGGTTGGCAGCCTGACCGTCAAGGCGCCGCTGGAGGTGCGCGGGGGACACCAGGACCGCCCGGTTTCCTTCCAGCTCGACGTCATGCCGATCTTCCTGCGCGGCGGTTGCAACGCCGGTGGCTGCCACGGCGCCGCCCGCGGCAAGGATGGTTTCCGCCTCAGCCTGTTCGGCTTTGACCCGCAGGGCGACTACGTGCGCCTGACCCGCGAGATGGTCGGTCGCCGCATCAACCTGGCCATCCCGGAGGAGTCCACCCTCGTTGAGAAGGCGGTCGGTGCCGTCCCTCACTCGGGCAACCAGTGCTACACGCCGGAGTCGCAGTACAACCAGACCATCCTGGAATGGATCGGCAGCGGCGCTCCCGCTGACGCGAAGGATGTTGCCACCGTCACCGGCATTGAGGTTTATCCCAAGCAGATGGTCCTGGAAGGGCAGGGCAACAGTCAGCAGATGACCGTGCGCGCCACCTACTCGGACGGCACGGACCGCGATGTCACCAAGCTGGTGTTGTTCATGTCGAACAACGACCCCACCGCCACGGTGAATGCCGACGGCCTGATCACCTCGGCCGAACGCGGCGCCGCCTTCATCCTGGCCCGCTTCGATGTTTACAGTGTCACCGCCCAGGTGCTGGTCATTCCCGAGAAGATCCAGTATGAACGTCCGAAGGTCGCCGAGGCGAACTACATCGACACCCTGGTCAACGAGAACCTGCACAAGCTGCGCATCCTGCCCTCCGGCATCTGCACCGACGAGGAGTATGTCCGCCGCGCCTACATCGATGTCGTCGGCCTGTATCCGAAGCCCGACGAGGTCCGCGCCTTCCTGGCCGATGCCAATCCGAAGAAGCGCGAGGCCCTGGTCGACGGCCTGCTGCAGCGCAAGGAATTCACCGAACTGTGGGTGATGAAATGGGCCGAGCTGCTGCAGATCCGCTCCAACATTCCGGGCAACAACAACCGCCCGCCGTTCTACAAGAACGCGCTCCTCTACCACAACTGGCTGTCGGAACGCATCGCCAAGAACGTGCCCCTCGATGACATCGTCGTCGAGCTGCTGTCCGCCACGGGCGGCACCGTCTCCAACCCGCCGGTGAACTTCTACCAGACCGAGCTCGACCAGCTGAAGCTGACCGAGAACGTCGCCCAGGTGTTCATGGGCATGCGCATCCAGTGCGCCCAGTGCCACAACCATCCGTTCGACCGCTGGACGATGGACGACTACTACGGCTTCAAGGCCTTCTTCTCCCAGATCGGCCGCAAGAACACCGATGACCCGCAGGAGGTCATCATCTTCAACAGCAAGTCGGGCGAGTCGCGCCACTTCGTCACCAATGCGGTGATGAAGCCGAAGTTCCTCGGCGGCGACACCCCCGAACTCAAGCCCGGCGAGGACCGCCGCCGCGTGCTCGCCGAATGGCTGGTCTCGCCCAAGAACCCCTATTTCGCGCGCAACATCGCCAACATCACCTGGGCGCATTTCCTCGGCACCGGCATCGTCGATCCGGTCGATGACGTGCGCGTCTCCAATCCGCCGTCGAATCCGGAACTGCTGGCGGCCCTGGCGGAAAACCTGGTCACCTCGAAATATGACATGCGCAAGCTGGTCAAGGACATCTGCACCTCGATGACCTACCAGCGCAGCACCAAGGTCAATGAGACCAATGCCGGCGACAAAAAGAACTTCTCGCACGCCCAGGTGCGCCGTGTGCGCGCCGAGGTCCTGCTCGATGCCATCTCGCAGATCACCGAGACACCCAACAAGTTCCAGGGCCTGCCGCTCGGCGCCCGCGCGGTGCAGATCGCCGATGGTGCGGTCAGCAACTACTTCCTCACCACCTTTGGCCGTGCCAAGCGTGAGTCGGTCTGCTCCTGCGAGGTGAAGATGGAGCCCACCCTGTCGCAGGCGCTGCACCTGATGAATGGCGACGCCGTCAACGACCGCATCCGCCAGGGCAAGGTCGTGAGCAAGCTCATCGAGGCGAAGAAGAACGATCGCGAGATTGTCGAAGATCTTTACCTGCGCGTGTTCGGCCGCCTGCCGCTCGACAAGGAGTGGCAGCCGATCCAGCAGACCCTCGCGGCCGCGCCCGACCAGCGCCAGCAGGCCCTGGAGGACGTCTTCTGGGCCCTGATGAACTCGAAGGAGTTTTACTTCAATCACTGACCTGGCGACGCCCGTCCGCCCGCCCGCCCGCTGACGCGGTCGCACCGTTCAGCGGTGCGGATCGCGCGGCGACCCACGATCCCCCAAGCCAAGCCCCATGAAAACCCGCTGCTCGCTTCTCTTCCTCTCCGCCCTAGCCTCCGCGGCCGCGCAGGACACGGGGAAGATCACGTACGAGGACAACATCAAGCCGCTGCTCGAGAACAAGTGCTTCTCCTGCCACAATCCCGACAAGAAGCGCGGCGACCTCGATCTCACCAGTTTCGGCGCGGTCATGACCGGCGGCGGCGGCGGTGCCGTGGTCGATGCCGGCAATCCCGAGGGCAGCCGTTTGTGGACCACCTGCGCGAAGAAGGAGGAACCCTTCATGCCGCCAGAGGGCACGCCGCTCAACGCCGAGGAACTCAAGGTGCTCGCCGCCTGGGTCAGCGGCGGTCTGCTGGAAACGAAGTCGAGCATCGCCAAGAAATCGAGCAAGCCCAAGGTCGACATGGCGGTCGCCGTCACCAGTGGCCGGCCCGAGGGACCGATTGCCCGGCCCGAGCACGTGCTGCTGGAGCCCGTCCTGGTGGCGCCGCGCACCACGGCCGTGACCGCCATGGCGGCCAGCCCCTGGACCTCCCTGGTCGCGGTGGCCGGCGTGAAGCAGATCCTGCTCTACGACACCGAGAGCCGCCAGCTCGCCGGGGTCTTCCCCTACACGGAAGGTTACGCGCGCAGCCTGCGCTTCAGTCGCAACGGCTCTCTGCTCGTCATGGGCGGAGGTCGCGGCGGCAAGATGGGTCATGCCGTCGTCTGGGATGTCAAGACCGGCAAGCGCATCATTGAGGCCGGTGCCGAGTTCGACCAGGTGATGAGCGCCGACATCAGCCCCGACCACAAGAAGGTCGTCATCGGCAGCCCCTCGAAGAAGGTCAAGGTGTACGACACCGCCAGCGGCGAGGAACTGTATGTCATCAACAAGCACACCGAGTGGGTGCTCGGCACGGCCTTCAGCCCCGACGGTGTCCTGCTTGGCACCTGTGACCGCAACGGCAACGTCATGGTCTGGGAAGCGGCCAGCGGCGGCGAATTCTACATCCTCGGCCAGCACAAGACCGCCTGCAACGACATCGCCTGGCGTGCCGACTCCAACGTGCTCGCCTCCGGTTCGGCCGATGGCGTCATCATGGTCTGGGAGATGAACGAGGGCAAAAAGATCAAGGAATGGAACGCCCACGGCGGCGGTGTCCAGTCGCTGTCCTTCACCCCGGATGGCCAGCTGCTCTCCTCCGGCAACGACGGGCTGGTCCGCGTCTGGGATCTCAACGGCAACAAGAAGGGGGAAGCTCCCAGCCAGGGCGACATCGTCACCAAGGTGGTCGCCCATCACGATTCCAAGGTGGCCATCACCGGCAACTGGCGCGGCGAGATCCGTCTGTGGTCGGTCGGTGAAAAAATGACCGAGATCGGCCAGATCTCCAGCAACCCGCCGCTCATCGCCCAGCGCATCATCGAATCCGAGAAGCAGGCCGCCACCCTGGCCACCCAACTGCCCGAGCGTGAGGCGGGCGTGGTCAAGGCGGTTGAAGGCGTCAAGGCCGCCGAGGCGAAGCTCGCGGCCGCCCGCAAGCAGGTCGCCGACGCCCAGGCGCGTGCCACCCTGCTGGAGGCTGAGCTCAAGGAACTGCCGGCGAAGACGGCTGCTGCCGACAAGGCCGCCGCCGAAGCCGCCGCGAAGCAGCAGGCACAGGCGGAAGCCCTCAAGCAGTTTGCCGCGCGCCAGGCCAGCCTGCAGGCCAAGCAGAAGGAGGCGGCCGACCTCGCCGCCCGCAAGGACGCCTATCAGGGCGCCGACCGCGAGGCCAAGGTCAAGGAATTCGAGGCCTCCATCGCCGCCAAGACGGCGGAGATCCAAGCCCTGCAGAAGGAGGCGGCACCCGCGCCGCTGGCCGAATCGGAGAAGGTGGCCAAGGCCTCCCGCGATCAGGCCGCCGCGCTGAAGGCTGTCAAGCCGGCCAAGGAAAAGGAACTTGCCGACCTGAAGAAGGCCCTGGAAAATCTGCCCAAGTCCGTGGCTGCCGCCGAGAAGCAGGTGAGCGACGCCAAGGCCGCGGTGGCCGCCGCCGAAGCCATGCTGGCCGACCATCGCAAGCAGCTCGCTGTCCATCAGCAGTTGCCCACCGTGCTCAAGGCCGCGCAGTTCAATGTCGGCGTGCTCTCCGAGAAGGAGAAACTGGCCAAGCTGGAGGGCGAGGTGAACGACTACACCGCCGCGCAGAAGGAGAATGAGGAGGGCAAGGTTGCCAGCCAGGCGCGCCTGGAGGCCTCGCGCAAGGCGCTGGCCGAAGCCGCCGGTGCACTGCCGCAGCAGGATGCCACCCTGAACCGTCTCAAGGCCGAGTTGGAGGGCGTCGTCAAGGCGACCGAACCCACCCGCACGGCGGCCGCCGCAGCCAAGGCGAAGACCGACGAGCAGAAGCAGAAGATCGCCGCCCGCGAAGCTGAATTGGCGGCGCTGGCGAAGACGCGTGATGAAGGCATCGCCGCGGCGAAGAAAGCGGCGGAAGAGATCGCCAAGCGCGCCGAAGGCCTGAAGGCCAAGCTCAAGGAGGTGGCCGGCAAGCTGGCGGCTGCCGAGAAGCCGGTGCAGGCCGCCAAGGACAAGCTGGCTGGCACGGAGGCCGCCCTGGCCGCCGCCAAGAAGGCGGCTGCCGAACTGGCCGCCGCATTGCCGGAGCGTGAAAAGGCGATCAAGGCCGCCGAGGCGGCCCTGTCGGCCCGCAGCGGCGAATTGCAGCAGGCGGAGAAGGCCCGCACTGACCTGAGCGGTGGCATCGCCGAAATCGGCCGTTCGATCCAGGCCGCCCGTGCCGATGTTGCCGCCCGCGACCAGGCGCTTGCCGCCGCCAAGGCCGGCAAGGGCAATCCGGCCGAGGCCGAGAAGGCGCTGGCCGAAGCCCGCACCCGTCTGACCCAGCTTGAGGCCAGGGCCACCGAATCCGCCATGCAGATGGCCGAGGCGGAAGGCCGGGTCGGCAGCCAGCGCGATCTGCGCGCCAAGGCCGAGCAGGCCCATGCCGCCGCCCGCCAGAATGCCGCCAAGGTGCGCGCCGATCTGGCGACCCAGCAGGCTGCCGCCGTCGCGGCGGAAAAGGCGCTGGCACCGGCGCGTGCGGAACTCGCCGCGGCTGACAAGGCGGCTGCACCGTTCCGCGGCCAGCGCGACAGCATTGCCAAGGAAGTGGCAGCCCAGGAAAACGCCCACGCCGGCAAGCTGGCCCAGATCAAGGGCCTCGAAGTCGATCACGCCGCCAAGGCCAAACCGCTGAACGAAGCGCTCGCCCAGCTCAAGACCGGGCTGGCACCGCTGGAGAAGGCCCTGGCCGAGGCTCAGGCCAAGCTGGCGGCCGATACCCAGGTGGTCGACGCCAAGAAGGCCGAGGTCGCCAAGGCCCAGGCCGGGCTCGACGCCACCCGCAAGAAAAAGACCGACGCCGAGGCCGCCATTGCCGCTGCTGAAAAGGATCTGCCGGCCCGCGATGCGGCGCTCGCCGAAATCCGTGCCGAACTCGCCAAGCTGCAGCCCCAGCTCGAACCCCTGCGCGCCAAGGTCAAGCAGCTCGAGGAGCAGTACTTCACGATGCTGCCAAAGTGAGGCCGGGTCGGCGACCGTGAGCCGGGGTCAGAACTCCAGCCGCAGGCGCAGGAAACTGCGCCCGGTCAGGGGCAGGCGCAGATGGTGTGTGCCGTCTTCGTCCTGCTCGATGAGGGCGGGATCGACGTCCTGCCAGTCGATCAGATTCGTTGAGCGCTGCGCACGCAGCGGTGCCCATTCGCTGGCCTCGACGCGCGGTCGCCAGGTCCACAGCAAGTCCGCCGGGTCGCGCAACGGTCGCAGCAACTCGGGTGACGGCACAGCGGCGGCGCCCTCGGCGAGCGAGAATTCGAGGGCATTGACCAGGCCGTCGCCATCCGGGTCGTCATTCAGCCCGCGCCGGTTGGTCGCCACGCCTTGGCCGGCCATCCATTCGTGGAAGGGCAGGTCGGGATCGAGGCCGAGCACAGCGTCGAGGATCTCCCGGTCGGTCAGCGGCTCAATCAGGGGTTGCCAGGCGCGAAAGGCCTCGGCAATCGCCTGGGCGATGACGGCCTGGGCGCTGGTGCCGGGGTGAAAGCCGTCGCCGGAAAACAGGTAGCGGGCCCGGGCGTTGGCATCGGTCTGACGATAAAACTCCAGGCCGCCGATGCGGATGGGGTCGGCGATCATGCGGCGGGTCAGGTCGTACACCTCTGGCACGAAGCCGATGCCGCGGCTGGCGGCAAAGGCGGCGAGTTCGGCATTCAGGTTGTCCAGGGCGACGGTGACCCGCGCGGTCTTCACGGGGTCGGTCGGATGTTCCGCCTGCACCTTCGGCGAACAGCCGAGGTGGGGCACGGCGACCAGCACCATGGGCAGGGAGGCTTTCACGCTGCGCACGTAGTCGACGATCCATTTCAGGTTGTCGCGGGTGGCGGCGAGCTGGGCGGTCGCCGGCTCGCCGTCGTAGAGCTTGCCGTAGTAGCTGTCGACGTCGTTGCCGCCGGCGAAGATGACGACGCGTTCGACCGCATCCTCGAGCTGGCCTTCGAGTTCCTGGTGCCACCAGAAGTTCAGCGGGTTGGCCAGTTGGGAGCGGATCTCCGTGGTGGTGGCGCCGGGGAAGGCCCAGTTGTGCTCGTGGCCGGTCAGGCGTGGATCGGTGTAGCCGGTGAAGCGGCCGAGATCGAACCAGGTGCGGCGGTGTTCGTGCAGGATTTCCGCCCAGTTGCGCGCCGACCAGGAGGCTGGGTTGGCAGGGTAGAGCGCTGGAAACTCGACCTCGTACTCCTTGGTGAGGCTGTCGCCAATGACCAGGCACTGGGCGGCTGCGGCCGGCGACCCGGCCAGCAGGAGCGCGGCAAGCAGAAACCGGAAGGGGGTGGGCACGGGGAGTTGGACGCGGGGAACCTTCGAAGGCTTCAACCTGCCCGCCGGTTTTTTGCCGGCGTTTTGCCAGGCGTGGCGGGTGGTTCAGGCCGCGGCGGCTTCTTCGCCGGTGTTCTGGCCGAGGGCGGCGAGCACGGCTTCGGCGGCGCGGCGACCGCTGAGCAGGGCGCCATTGATGGAGACATCCTCGCAGTAATCGCCACAGCGGTACAAACCGGGGGCAAGGCGGGCGTCGAGCGGGCCGCGGCCGAGCGACAGCTGGCGGGATTCCGGCTGTGCCTGTCGGACCTGGCAGGTGCGCAGATGACGCCAGGCGGCGGCACCCGGGCCAAACCAGCGCACCATCTGCTCGCGCACCACATCCTCGAGATCGGTGCTGGATGGTGCGCCGAGGATGCTGGCGGAGATGAGCTGTCGCCCGGGCGGCGCATAGGCGGGCGAGACGCGCGACAGCACGCAGGCGCTGTTGACCGGGCCAATGCCATCGCCGTCGAGATGGATGACCGGCCGGCCGGGCAGGGGCTGGTCGGTCTCGAAGTACACGCAGGTGGTGCTGCGCGGCGGGCGGGGTTTTTCGGCAAAGGCCTCGGGGAAGAGGTGGGCGGCGGCGGACTCGCTGGTGGCGAGCACGATGTGGTCGGCGCGCACGACCTCGCCGCCGGCAAGCACGATTTCGCCGGGGCGCACGGCTTCGGCGGGACGGTTCAAATGCAGCGAACCGGGCGGCAGGGCGATGGCGAGCTGGTCGGGAATGGCCTGCATGCCGTGGGCGGGCAGGGCAGCGCCGCCGCGGCCGAACATGGCGTACAGGAAGAGGAACATGCGCGCCGAGGTGCGCAGGTCGCGCTCGAGAAATACGCCACCAAAGAAGGGACGGAAGAAGCGGTCGATGAACTCTTCGGAGAAGCCGAAGTCGCGCAGGAAGGTCAGGGTCTGCATGTCCGGCAGCCCGCGGTCCGGCCGGCGCAGGCCGTAGGTTTCCTTGCGCAGCAGCAGACTCACCCATTTGTCGCGCCAGGAGACGAAGGGATCGGTCAGGTGCCGGAAGGCTTCGCCGGGGTGGTTGAAGGGGTCGGCGAGCAGGTGGAAGCAGCCCTTGTAAAAAATCTCGGCACCACGGTAAAACGGCCGCAGCTTGAGGCCGTCGTAATCGAGCACACGGCGGGCCTCCGGATAGGCGGGCAAAAAGACCTGGAAGCCACGGTCAAGGGTGAAGCCGTCGATCCGGTCCGAGCGCACGCGCCCGCCGACGGCGTCCGCCGCCTCGTAGACGGTGAAACGCTGACCGGCCCGTGCCAGGAGTCGCGCGCAGGCGAGGCCGGACAAACCGGCCCCGAGGATGGCGATGCTGGGCTGCTCGCGGCTCATGCGCAGCACACCATGAATGCGTCGACGGTGAATGCAAGCGACACGGGGCGGCGCTTTCCGCGCGAGCACCGCACGAAGCGCTTGCCTGCGACCCCGGGCTGCCGCCATGATGGGGCATGCCGACCGCCCTCGCCGCCGTCCTCTACGAATCCGCCAAGCCGCTCGTCATCGAGGAGGTCGAGGTGCTGCCGCCGCAGGCCGGCGAGGTGATGGTGCGGATGAAGGCCGCCGGCGTCTGCCACAGCGACCTGCACGTGATGAAGGGCGACCTGCCCATGCCGCTGCCCATCATCCTCGGGCACGAGGGCGCGGGCGTCGTGGAGGCGGTGGGGCCCGGCGTCACCAGCGTCGCCCCCGGCGACTCCGTCATCCCGATCTGGCGCGCGTCCTGCGGTCGCTGCGAGTATTGCCTGTGTGGTCGGCCGGCGCTCTGCGACATGGGCACGGCGATGCGCTTCACCGGGCTCATGCCCGACGGCGCCACGCGCTTCCGCAACGCGCGCGGCGACAGCATCCGCCACTACGCCGGCGTCTCCACTTTCAGCTCGCTGTCGACGATGCCGGAGGCGGCGGTGGTGAAGATCGATCCGGAGTTTCCGCTCTGGAAAGCCGCGCTCATCGGCTGCGGCGTCATCACCGGCGTCGGTGCCGTCACCCATGCCGCCAAGGTGACGCCCGGGGCCAGTGTCGCCGTCTTCGGTTGCGGCGGCATCGGTCTGAACATCATTCAGGGCGCCCGCCTGGTCAGCGCCGGCCCCATCCTCGCCGTCGACCGCCATGCCGGCAAGGAGGTGCATGCCCGTCGTATGGGAGCCACTCATTTCATCGACGCCTCGGCGACCGATCCCGTGCAGGCGATCAAGGACCTGACCGGCGGCCGCGGTGTCGATTTCGCCTTTGAGGCCATTGGTCTGCCGCAGCCGATTGAGCAGGCCTATGACAGCCTGAAAAAGGGCGGCACCTGCGTGGTGTCGGGCATCTGCCGGGCCGATGCGCGGGCAGCGATCAACGTCAACCAGCTCGTCTATGCCGAGAAGACCCTGCGCGGCACGCTCTATGGCAGCACCCGGCCGCGCACCGACCTGCTCAACCTGATCGGTCTGCATCGGAACGGGCATCTGCAGCTCGATGAACTGCTCACCCGCACCTGGAAGCTGGAGCAGATCAACGAGGCGTACGCGGCGCTCGAGCGCGGCGAGGTGGCGCGCAGTTTGATCGTCTGGGACTGACCGCCTTACCAGGCCGCCACCACCTCGTAGGCATAGCCGGTGAGGTACTCGGTTTCCTGGATGGATGCCAAGATCGGGTGGTCGGCGCGCTGGGTGTAGGTGGCGACGCGGCGCAGCGTCTTGCGGGCGTCGACCGCCGCATCGACCAGGCTGGCGTGGAATTCGCCACGGCTGACGTGATGGCTGCAGCTGAAGGTGGCGATGATGCCGCCCGGCTTGAGCATCTTCAGCGAGCGCAGATGGATTTCCTTGTAGCCGCGCAGGGCATCCTTGACGCTGGCCTTGGTCTTCGTGAACGAGGGCGGGTCGAGGATGATGAGGTCGTATTCCGCACCGCCGGCCTCCTGTTCCTTGAGGAAGTCGAAGCAGTTGGCGGCGAGGTAGCGCACCTTGGCGCCGGACAGCTCGGCGTTTTTCTGCGCCTGCGCGACCGCGGGCTCGCTGATGTCGACCGCCGTCACCTCGGCCGCACCGGCGAGGGCGCAGGCCTGGGCAAAACCGCCCTGGTTGGTGAAACCGTCGAGCACGCGCCGGCCCTTGGCGAGTTGAGCGACCCGGCTGTAGTTGTCGAGTTGGTCGAGGTAGAGCCCGGTCTTCTGGCCGTCGATGAGATCGGCGTGGAAGGCGAGGCCATTGTGGCGCACCACAAACGGCTCGGGCGTCTCGCCCCAGACCGTGCCCTTGACCTGGTCGAGGCCCTCGGCCTTGCGCACGGCGCCTTCATTGCGCTGGACGATGCCGCGCGGGGTGAAGACATCGACCAGGGCCTGGATGATCAGGTCCTGGCGCTGTGCCATGGCCAGGGTCAGGGTCTGCAGGACCAGGAAGTCGCCATAGCGATCGACCACGACGCCGGGCAGGCCGTCGGATTCGCTCCAGACCACGCGGCAGAGGCGGGTGTCGAGTCCGGCCTCCTCGCGCACGCGCAGGGCGCGCTGGATGCGGCGGGTGAAGAAATCGAGATCGAGGTCCTGGCGACGGTAGGAGAACAGGCGGGCGCTGATCTGCGACTGCGGATTGTAGATGGCGCTGCCGAGCGGCTTGCCGCGCAGGTCCTGGAGCTGGACGACATCACCCGGCTGGGGATTGCCGTAGCGACCCTTGATCTCGGTGGCATAGACCCAGACATGGCCATGGAAGAAGCGCGAGCGGGGCTGGAGAGTGAGCGTGGGCATGAGAGGGAACGGGTACTAGACCACGGTCCGGGCCGTTGCGCCAGTGTCGGCTTGCGGAAAGCGCCTCAGGCGATCAACACCGCCGGTCTGGCCTTGGGAGCAAGAGGGTTACCACGGAGGGCACAGAGAGCACGGAGGTGAGCTGCACTGAGATTCTCCTGAGGGCCTACGGAAGGCACGGAAGGCACGGAACGCAGGGCAGGCGGGGACACCACGTCGAGGCTTCCAGATGGCGAGACGAAAATCGAAACGTTGGCTGGGCCAGTTGTCCGTTGACACAGAATGGCTTCGTCCGCGTCATCTCCAATCCCGGTTATCGCCGCCCCCTCTCCCTCATCGACGGCCTCGACGAGACCTTCATCGTCTCCAACGGCGACGTCCTCACCACCCTCGACTTCGCCGACCTGGTCCGCTTCCACGAAGCGCAAGAGGACGCCCTCCTCACCATCGCCACCCAC
>CAZSBO010000094.1:0-16338 GCA_964605265.1 uncultured Prosthecobacter sp. | reverse complement strand
GGCGCGGCCGCAGCACCGCCCTCGAGAACCTGCGGGTCGCCCTCGGGGTCGACGGCCCCCGCGCCGCGACCCTGGCGCGCGGTTCCTACCAGAACTTTGCGCGCACCTTCCTTGACCTGTTCTGGTCGGCGCGCCTGACCCGCGACAACTGGCCGGAGTTTGTCACCATCCACCACGGCGCCGAGGCCGCCGAGGCGCGGGCCCGCGAGGTGGGCGCCCTGTGGGTGACCCCGCACTTTGGCAATTTCGAGCTCGCCAGCCTGTTCTGGGGTTTCCGCGATTTCCAGTTCACGGTGGTCGCCCAGGACTTCAAAAACCCGGCCCTGACCGGCCTGTTCAAGCGCCTGCGCGAGCATTCCGGCCACACGGTCATCACTCAGCAGGGCGCCATGCTGCGGCTGATGAAAACCCTCAAGCGCCGCGGCCATGCCGCCCTGCTGACCGATCTCACAGTCGACCCCGGCCGCACGGCGGCGGCGATCGACTGCTTTGGCCTGAAGACCTGCGTCACCACCCTGCACGTCCAGTTGGCGCGCCGGCTCGGCCTGGCCATCATCCCCGGTGTCTGCCTGCCGCGGCCGGACGGTCGCTACGAGGTGCACATCTTCGAGGCCATCGAGCCGCAGCCGGAGCAGAGCGACCGTGAGGTGGCGCAGCGGGTCTGGGATCATTTTGAGCGGGCCATCCGCGAGCATCCGCAGGCCTGGCTGTGGATGTACAAGCACTGGCGCTACCAGCCGGCGCTCGGCCGCGACCCGGCTTACCCGGCCTACGCCAGGGTTTCCGGCGCCTTCCTCGACCTGCTGAAGGCACAGGCCTGATCCCCGTGGCGATGCCCAGCCGCCGCCCCAACGGGCTGAGGGCGGCCAACATCCGGTTTGCACGGGGGCGCTTTCTGGCTAGGGAGGAGGCACCACCGCAATGACCCGTTCCTTCGAAATCCTCGGCCGCTTCGACCACGAGAGCGACTGCCAAAAACTGCTGTACGCGCCGCTGTCGCAGCGCCTCACCTACCGTGAAACCACGCTGTACCAGGTCGAGTTCGAGGGCGATGAAAAGGCCTTGGAGGCTTTCGTGCGCGAGGTGCTGCTCGATCCGATCAGCCAGGAACTGCGCGACGGCGCCGAGTCGGCCTTCCCGAAGGCGGCCTTCGTGCTCGAATACGGCATGAAGGGCGGCGCCCTCGACCTCGAGAAGGAGACCATCCTCGGTTACTACCGCGCCCTGCCCGAGCCCGGCTTCCAGCTCCGCCGCCTGGCGCTGCGCAAGCGCGTCCATGTCTTTGGCGAGGCCGCCGAGCCGGCGCCCTTCGTCCGCGACATCTGCAATCCGGCCATCCACACCTGGGACGTCCGCAAGGCCGCCTGAGGTCCTCCGCCGCTTTGCGCATCCACGGTTGCGGGACGCGGCGTTGCTTTTACTCTCCCCTCCCCACGCGCGGCCCGTCCGCCGTTTTCCCCCATGAGCACCCACGTCAAACTCTACATTCCCGGTCCCGTCGAAGTTTCGCCCGCCACCTACGAGGCGATGTGCCAGCCGATGATCGGCCACCGCGGCAAAGGCTTCCAGGACCTCTATGCGGAGATCCAGCCGATGCTGCGCGAGCTGTTCGGCACGAAGCAGCAGGTCTTCCTCAGCACCTCCTCCGCCTGGGGCGTCATGGAGGGCAGCATCCGCAACCTGGTGAAGAAGAAGGTGCTCAACTGCTGCAACGGCGCCTTCTCCGACAAATGGCTCGACGTCTCCCGCCGCTGCGGCAAGCAGGCCGAGGCCTACCAGGTCGAGTGGGGTCAGCCCATCCTCGCCGAAGAGATCGACAAGCGTCTCGCCACCGGCGAGTTTGACGCCGTCACCTTCATCCACAACGAGACCTCGACCGGCGTGCTCAGCCCGATCGCCGAGATCGCCGCGCTGAAGAAGAAGTATCCGGATGTCATGTTCATCACCGACTCCGTTTCCGGCTTCACCACCGTGCCGGTGAACTTCGACGAACTCGGCCTCGATGTCCTGCTCACCGGCAGCCAGAAGGCCTTCGCCCTGCCGCCCGGTCTCGCCCTGTTCACCGCCTCCGAGGCGGCGCTGGCGCGCGCCGCCACCGTCGACGACCGCGGCTACTACTTCGACTTCCTCGAATTCAAAGCCAACGGCGAGAAGAACATGACGCCGAGCACGCCCTGCATCAGCCTGATCTACGGCCTGCGCCACCAGCTCCAGCAGATGTTCGCCGAGGGCCTCGACAACCGCTACGCCCGTCACGCCCGTCTCAACGGCCTGGTGCACGACTGGGTGCGCCGCAACGGCTTCGAATTCTTCGCCCCCGAGGGCTACCGCTCCAAGTCGCTCACCTGCGTGGCCAACAACAAGAACATCGATGTCGCGGCCTTCATCGCCCTGCTCAAGAAGAACCACAGCCTGATCATCGACGGCGGCTACGGCAAGCTCAAGGGCAAGACCTTCCGCATCTCCAACATGGGCGACGAAACCGATGCCAGCATCGGCGCGGTCATCGCCGCCCTCGACGACAGCCTCGCCAAGCTGTGAGGCCCCGGCCCTTCCGCCGCCGACCATGTCCTTCCGCCCCCCAGGCCAGTGTCCCGTCTGCGGCGAGTGGGTGCCGCGCGGTGCGCTCGCCTGCGACGGCTGCGGCGCCTGCGGCAAGTCGGGCTGGAAGGAGGATCCGGCCGACGGCCTCGACCTGCCCGACGAGGACTTCGATTATGAGGACTTCGTCGCCCGCGAATTCGGCCAGGCTGGCCCACGACGCGCGCGCCCCTCGTGGGAGCAGCTCTGGCGCTGGGTCGGGCTTGCGGTTTTCATCGCCCTCGTTCTCGGTTACCTGCTGTCCGCCCTGCGTTGAGCTGTCATGAGCGCCGAACCCATCGCCCTCATCGCCGGCAACGGCCTCTATCCGGAGACCTTTGCCGCCGCCGCCCGTCGCGCCGGGGTGACACGCCTGGTCGCCGCCGCCTTCCTCGACGAGACCAAGCCCGAACTCGCCGGCCAGGTCGATGCCATCGAGTGGTTTCGCGTCGGTCAACTCGGCAAGATGATCGCCTTCTTCAAGCGCGAGGGCATCCGGCGCGCGGTCATGGTCGGCCAGATCGCCCCGAAAAACCTCTTCGACCTGCGCCCCGACCTGCGCACCCTGCTGCTGCTCGCGCGCCTGCCCCGGCGCAATGCCGAGAGCCTGTTCGGCGGCATCGCCGATGAACTGGCCAAGGACGGCATCGAGCTGCTGCCGGCCACCACCTACCTCGAAGATCTGATGCCTGCGGCGGGGCATGTCGCCGGCCCATCGATCAAAAAACGCCGCTGGGACGATGCCCGCTACGGCTACGAAATCGCCAAGGAAAGCAGCCGACTCGACATCGGCCAGACGGTCGTCGTCAAAAACGGCACCGTGCTCGCGGTTGAAGCCTTCGAAGGCACCAACGAGGCGATCAAGCGTGGCGGCGCCCTCGGGCGCGGCGGCGCCACCATGGCCAAGGTCTCCAAACCCGGCCAGGACATGCGTTTCGACGTGCCCGTGGTCGGTCCGGACACGATCCGCGTCGCCGCCGAGGCCGGCGTCGACCTCGTTGCCGTCGAAGCCGGCAAAACCCTGCTGCTCGGCCTCGACGAACTGCAGGCCGAGTGCCAGGCACGCCGCGTCAGTCTGGTCGCCCTCTGACCTGCCGGAGTAAAACCGTGCGGAGTGAGGCCGGAGCCGGCTCCAGGGCAAACAGCCGTCCTTCATCGAGGGTGGGGACACCCTCGCTCCCGCCGATCCATTCCGGCGCCCTGAGACAGGGCCCCTAGCAAGGCAGGGCTTTTTTTCACAAATCCGTGCTAATGTCTTGATTTGTTAGCCCAAAACCTGAAAAAATGAGCGCTTCCCGCTGAGGCGGGTCGAAACCACCCCCTGTTACCTCCAACCTTCTATGTTCCTCACCGCCCTCAAAGCCAAACTGGCCGTCATGGTGGCCGTCGCCGGTCTCAACACCGACGAGATGCCCGGCCTCAGCAAAGACATGCTGACCACCCTGGAAAACCTTGCCGCCGCCCAGAAATCGGCCGCCGAAGACCCGGGCAAGGGGCCGGATGTCAATGCCTCCTTCAACGAAGCCCTCGCCAAGGTCAACGAACTGGCGCAGAAGGGCGACAAGGATGCCCAATACGCCCTCGCCCACTGGGGTGTGCTGAGCAACAGCAACCTCAATGAGGTGGTCGACCTGTACCGCAAGGCCGCCGCCCAGGGCCAGGTGCTCGCCAAGGCCGAACTCGCTCAGGTCCTGCTCCAGGCCGGCCAGCAGAACGAGGAAAGCGTCAAGGAAGCCGTCAAGCTGATCACCGAAGCCGAAGCAGCCGACAACAAGGTGGCCCGCCGCCTGCTCGCCCAGCTTCACCTCGGCGGTGTCGGCGGTGTCGAGCAGAGCCTCGACAAGGCCCGCACCCTGCTGGAAAAGGGCAGCGCAGCCGGCGACGGTGAAGCGACCCTCAACCTCAGCCAGCTTTATGCGGTCGGCGCCCCCGGCCTGCCGAAGGACGACAAGAAGTCGCTCGAGTACCTCATCAAGGCCAGCGAACAGGAAAACGCCGTCGCCATGTCGACCTACGCCGCGCGCCTGTTCGACGGCGATCCCGAAGGCAGCTCCCAGCTCGTCAAGAAAAACCCGGAAAAGGCGATGAAGATGTTTGAAGACGCCGCCGCCAAGGGTTTCGCCGCCGCCAACCGTCTGCTTGGCGCGATCTATGAAAACGGCATGGGCGGTGCGCAGCGCGACCTCAAGAAGGCCGTTGAGTACTACACCAAGGCCGCCAACGGCAACGACGCCCAGGCGCTGTTCCGCCTCGGCAACTACTTCGAAGCCGGCCTGACCCAGGGCGAAGGCGACAAGGCCGAAACGGTCATCCAGAAGAACGACAAGAGTGCGCTCGACCTCTACCGTCTGGCCGCCCAGAACAACCTGCCCGAGGCCTTCTACAACGTCGGCGTGTACTACGAAACCGGCACCGTCGTCGACAAGGACCCGGCCAAGGCCTACACCTTCTTCCTGCGCGCCGCCAACAACGGCTTGGCTCCCGCCCAGTTCCGCCTCGCCGGTCTCTACCAGAGCGGCAACGGCGTCGCCCAGGACGTGGTCGCCGCCAAGGCCTGGTACCAGATGGCTGCCGACCGCGGCAACGCCGCCGCGCAGCTCGCGCTCGGCCAGATGTATGAAGCCGGCATCGGTGGCGGCGGCCCGCAGCCGGAAGCGGCCGCCCAGCAGTACAGCAACGCCGCCGCCCAGGGCGTGCCGCTCGCCATGCTGCGCCTCGCCAGCCTCGCCGAGCGCGGTCTCAACACCGCCAAGAACCAGCCCGACCTGTCGCGCGCCCTCGCCTGGGCCGACATGGCGGTCGACGCCTCCAACAAGGCCGAACTCGCCGTCAAGTATCGCGATGAACTGAAGGCCAAGATGAAGGCCGACCAGATCGCCGAGGCGAAGAAGATCTATGACACGATGAAAAAGTCGGCCAGCGACGCCTCCGCCGCCCCGGCTCCCGGCCGCTGAAAAAGTTTGTCAAAAATCGCTTGTCAATTCAGGCGACGAAGCTAATCTCCGGCTCCCCAAAACAGGGGAGCCGGTTTTCTTTTCCGGGGCATTAGCTCAGTTGGTAGAGCGTCTCAATGGCATTGAGAAGGTCAGCGGTTCGAATCCGCTATGCTCCACCAAACCGCGCGCCTGCGAACAGGCCCGTTGACAAGGAAACCAACTACGGCTTTGCATTTGCCCCCGCCCGCGGCGATGACTTGACCGCCACCCCAACCCGCAACGCAAGCCCGTGAGTTCCTCGCATTCCCCTGAGCCCAAGAAGAAGAAGTCCCTGCTGGGCCACCTGAAGGCAGGCCTGAAAAAAGTCATCGGCCTCGGCGGTGCCAAGAAAAAGGACAAAACGCCGGCAAAGGAAAAGCCCGCGGAGGAGATCCATCACGCCGCCAAGATGCACCCGCATCCGCGCCCGCCCCAGTCCGGCGGTGAGCGCCGGCCGCGCGGCCCGAAGCCCGTCGCCGACGAGGCGCGCGGCGAACGCCCGGCCCGGCCGCCGCGCCGTGAAGGCGACAGGCCCGAACGAGGGGGCCGCGGCGAACGAGGCGGACGCGGTCGCGGACGCGAACGCGGAGACAGCGACGAACCCAAATCGCCCATCAAGAATTACGAGGCCCTGCCGCCGCCTCCCGCGCCGCCGGTGCCCGAAGGCCCCTACCCCGAGGCCTTCGAAGTCCTCGGCCTGGCGCCCGCCGTGCTGGCCAGCATCCGCGAAACCGGCTACACGAAGCCGACCAACATTCAGGAGCAGGCCATCCCGGTCGTGCTCGAAGGCAGGGACGTGGTGGGTGCCTCGCAAACGGGCACCGGCAAGACCGCCGCCTTCGCCCTGCCCACCCTCACCCGTCTGGGCGCCCCCGGCGGTTTCCGCTGCCTGGTCTTGGAACCGACCCGCGAACTCGCCGCCCAGGTGGTGGAGCAGTTTGAGAAGTACGGCAAGCACACCGGCCTGCGCGTTCTGCTCGTGCACGGTGGCGTCGGTTACGACAAGCAGCGCCGCGGCCTGCAGGAGGGCGTCGACGTCGTCGTCGCCACGCCTGGCCGACTGCTCGACTTCATGCAGGACGGCACCGCCAAGCTCGATGGCATTGAAGTGCTGATTCTCGACGAGGTCGACCGCATGCTCGACATGGGCTTCCTGCCCGATGTGCGCCGCATCGTTGAGCGCACGCCGAAGGGCCGACAGACCCTGTTCTTCTCGGCCACCATGCCGCCGCAGATCAAGACCCTGGCGGACTTTGCGCTCAAGGACCCGGTCAGCATTGAAATTGGCATCCGCTTTTCGCCGGCCGAGACGGTCAGCCACTTCATGTACCCGGTGGCGAGCGACCAGCGCGAGGAACTGCTGCTGGCCATCCTCCAGAAGACCCACTTCGACAGCGTCATGATCTTCACGCGCACGAAGATGCAGGCCGACCAGCTCTACGGCGCGCTCAAGCAGTCGGGCGAGTACAAGGTCGCCGTCATGCACTCGGACATCCGCCAGAGCGAGCGCGAGAAGGCCCTCAAGGGCTTCCGCGACGGCGAGTTCGAGGTCATTGTCGCCACCGACCTGGCGGCGCGCGGCCTCGACATCAGCGGCGTCACCCACGTCATCAACTACATGGTGCCGGAGAATTCCGAGGACTACGTGCACCGCATCGGCCGCACCGGCCGCGCCCAGAAGGAAGGCGATGCCTTCACCCTGTTCAGCGCCGAGGAACTGCCCTACGTGGCCTCCATCGAGCGGCTGATCAGCCAGAAGATCGAGCGCCGCAAACTGGAAGGCTTCAGCTACAAGTACACCACCGTGCTCGACGAGGAGGACAAGGCCCGCGCCATCCTCCACGGCCGCAAGAAGAAGCGCCGTTGACGCCGGCACGCCCCGCGGCTTCCTTGCCGTCATGAATCGCCCGCGCGCCCTGACCCTGCTGCTGGCCCTCGCCGCCGCCACTCCCGGCGCCGCCGAACTCGCGCTCGACACACCTGTTGTCGAGGTGAATCCCCGGCCCGAGGATGAGACCGTCGAGGTGACCTTCCACTTCACCAACAAGGGCACCAAGCCGGTGCGCGTGCTCAACCTCGAAAGCGCCTGCTCCTGCCTGAGTGCCAACCTCGACAAGGCGGTGTACCAACCCGGCGAAAAGGGCGCCGGACACGCCGTGTTCAAGGTGTCGACCTTCGTCGGCGTGCACGAAAAGACCCTGCACGTGCAGACCGACGATCCGGATCAGGAGGAGTGGGTGGTGCCCTTCCGTCTCACCGTGCCGGAAATCCTGCGCATCGAACCCAAAACCCTGCAGTGGTGGGTCGGCGGCGAGGCCCAGGCGCAGACCACGCGGGTCACGGTCACCGGCGACGAGCCCATCCGCATCACCGGCATCACTTCCACCCGCGAAAACGTCGAGTTCAGTTGGCGGGAAATCCAGCCCGGCCGCGAGTATGAGGTGAGCGTGCGGCCGAAGTCGACCGAGGAAGTCATGCTCGGCGCCCTGCGCATCGAGACCGACAGCCGCATCCCGAAGTACCGCCGGCAGATGGCCTTCTTCTCCGTGTACCGCAAACCCGAGGGACAACCCTGAACCATGCTGCGCGCCCTCCTTCAAGCCTGGGTCCTTGGCGGCTGCACCCTGCTCGCCGCCGCCGCGACTCACCTGCTGCATCCGCGCGCCCCGGCGCTGTTCCTGCAGCAGGAGGCACCGCGCGACGACGAAGTCACGGTGGCGCGCGTCGCCAACGAATGGCAGAACCGGGTGATCTGGCTCGATGCCCGACCGGAGGAACAGTTTCGCCAGGAACACATCCCGGGCGCGCGCCCACTCAACGAGCAGCAGTTCGACGGTCAGTTGGTCGAGCTGTTCGAGCACCTGCAAACCGCCGATCAGCCGGTGGTCATCTACTGCAGCGGCGAACGCTGCGAGGCGGCGCGGCGCGTGCGCGAGCGCCTGCTGCAGATCGTGCCCCTGGAGCGCTGCTTCATTCTCAAGGGCGGTTGGCCCGCCTGGAAGGCCGCCCAACCATGAATCTGCTGCCGCACCACCGCGCCCATGACGTCCGCGCCCTCGCCGCTGGCTGGGCCGCCGTTGCGCGCGCAGCCGGCCTGCGCCGGCACATCCTGGCGCGGATCGACGGCCTGGATGTGATCTGGTATGAAAGCCGCGGCGGCAGCGGGCCGGCCTGCTACATCTCCGCCGGCGTGCATGGCGATGAACCCGCCGCCGCCTGGGGCTTGCTGGCCTGGGCGCAGGCCCACACGGCCTGGCTGCGCACGCATGCCATCGTGCTGTTTCCCTGCCTGAATCCGCACGGCCTAGCGCTCAACACCCGCGCCGACGGACGCGGGCTCGACCTCAACCGGCGCTTTCACCTCGAGGACGACGCCATCTGCGGCCCCTGGCAACACATCGCCTCCTCCCGTGCCTGGCACCTCGGCCTCTGCCTGCATGAGGACTACGACGGCCAGGGCGCCTACGTCTATGAACTCGGCGCGCACCGCGACAGTCACGCCGCGGAACTGCTGACCGCGGCGACCCGTGAAATCGGCATCGACCCGCGTAGGCGCATTGATCATTCCATCGCACGCGCGGGCGTCATCCGCCGGCGCCGCCTGCCCACCCATCTGCCGGGCCTGCCGGAGGCGGTGGTGCTGCACCAGCTTGGCTGCCCGCTGACCCTGACCTTCGAAACCCCGTCGGAGTTCGACCTGGATGCGCGAGTGCGCGCCCACGCGGCCTTCGTCGCCGCCGCCCTCGCCACGGTCAGCGCCTGAGGACGAATTCCTTGGCGTTGAGCAGCGACCAGGCGATGTCTTCCAGGGCGGCACGGCGGTCCTTGGCCGAGGCGAGCAGGGCGGTCATGACCCGCGCCTCGTCGGCCGTGGGCGCGCGTGTCAGCAGGCTCCAATAGAGTTCCTCCACCCCAACCGCCACATCCTCGCGGAGCGCGAGCCGGGCGGCGAGGCCGGTCCTGGCACCGAGGGCATTGGCCACCACCGGGCCGCTGATGAACTGGAAGATTTGGCCGATGCTGGTGTCGCCGGCGCGCTCGCATTCACAACTGAGCTCGCGCTTGGGCCGGCCGAACTGGACGAGGAAGGCCTCGGCCGACATCGGGTCGGGGCTGCCACGGCCGTTGCGCGGACCGGCCAACTGGGCGGCGCGCAGGCCGGCAGCCGCGTCCTTCAACACCGGTGCCGCACCGAGCGCCAGATGGATTGAATCGAAGAGCTGCTCGGCCGACAAACGGCGCGGCAGGTTGTGGGAGTAATTCGTTTCATCGCCGGCGTTGCTGGCATTCGTCGCGCTGTCGAGCTGGTAGGTGCGACTGAGCATCACCCGGCGGATCAGGTGCCGCAGATCAAAGCCGCTGGCGACCAGTTCGCCGGTGAGTTCGTCGAGCAGGCGCGGGTGGCTGGCCGGGTTGGTCAGGCGGAGGTCGTCGACCGGATCGACGAGGCCACGGCCCATGAGATGGTACCAGATGCGGTTGGCCTGGGCCTTGGCGAAGAGCGGGTTGGCCGGGCTGGTCAGCCAGTCGGCGGCGGCCTGCAGGCGATCGGTGCCGTTCTTCAGTTCCGGCAGGTTGTCGCCGAGAAAACGCGGCTTGGCAGCTTCGCCGGTGCGCGGGTTCTGGACATTGAGCTTGGGATTCAGGAAGACGACCTGCTCGCCGACGAATTCATGCTTGTCGCTGCGGTCGCGGCGCTTGTTGTCGAGGATCTTGTAGTCGACCTCGCCGAAGACGGCCGACCAGTTGTAGTAATCGTCCTGGGTCCAGCGATCGAAGGGATGGTTGTGGCATTCCGCGCACTGCAGGCGGGTGCCGAGGAAGACCTGGGCGGCGGCGACGGCACGCGTGGCTGCCGTGCGGTTGGCGCGGTAGAAGTTGGCGGGCGGCTCGGCGTAGGTGCTGCCACGCGCGGCGATCAGGTCGCGCACGAAGGCATCGATCGGCCGGTTGCGGGCGATGGCATCACGGATCCAGCCGTGGAAGGCGGCCATGCCCTTTTCGTCGAGGGTGCGACTTTCCACCTTGAGCACGTCGGCCCACTTGAGCGCCCAGAAATCGGCGAACTGTGGTGAAGCGAGCAGGCGGTCGACCAGGCGCGCGCGCTTGTCCGGGCCGCGGTCGGCGACAAAGGCGCGGGCCTCGTCGGCCGGCGGGATCAGGCCCGTCAGGTCGAGCCAGGCGCGGCGCAGGAAGACCTCGTCCGGGGCGAGGCCACTCGGGTTGATGCGCAGGGCCTGCAGCTTGTCGAAGACGTGGCGATCGATGAAGTTGTGCGGCTGCGGCCGACTCCAGACGAAGCCGGGCCGGTCCTGGAGGAAGGTCAGGCGCACCGGCACGGACTGGTCGAGGTAGCGCACGAGTACGGTCGGCTCGCCAAACTGCAGACGCCGCACCCGGCCGCCCGGACTGACTTCGACGAGGCCATTTTGCAGCGGCTCATAGACCGCACGGGCGGTGACATCGCGGACGCGGCCATCGGCGAAGTGCGCGCGGGCGCGCAGTTGCACCCCGTCCTGGCGCTCTTCCATGAGGGCCTCGGTGGGCGTGACTTCCAGCCGGCTGAGCCGGGCGTCGCTCTCCGCGGCGGCGGGCAGGCCGGCGGCGATCCAGTCGCGCAGCACCTGATACTCCCAGCCCTTCGGGTCGAGGCGTTTGCCGCCCTCGTGGGCAAGCTGGTTCGTGCCCTTCAGCAGGATCAGGCTCTGCTCCGGCCGGAAGGGATTGACCCGACGGCCGGCGATGTCGCGGCTGAGGGCGGCATGGTCCGCCCGCATGTCCTCGCCGCGCAGCGACAGCTTGAAGCCGCCCTTGCCGGTGGCATTGCCGTGGCAGGTGCCGAGGTTGCAACCGGCCTTCGACAGCGCAGCCATGATCTCATTGCGGAACGAGGGGACATCGGCGGCGCGCGCCAGGCCTGCGCCCGCAAGCAGGGCGAGGATGGCGAGTCGGAAGAAGCGGGGCATGATCGACAGAACCCTACGCATCATGGCGCCGTCCTGTTGCGCGCAATGGCACAGCTCAGGCTTCGTCGCCCTCCAGCCAAGCGAGCGCTTTCTGCAGGCTGGCCTGGGTCAGGTAGTGATTCAGCCGCGGCGGCAGTTGTGGCCGCAGGCGCGCGTGCTCGGCAGTGATCGCCTCGGATACCTCCTGCAGTTGCCGCAACTGCCCGGCCGGATCGCGTTCACGCAGATCGCGGTCGGCGATCACCTCAAGACGGCGACGCAACATCTGGCGCAGGGGTTCGAAGGTGGGGTCCACACTGGAAGAAGCGCCGTCGGCGCGCGCTGTCAATCGTCGAGGCTGCGGGCACTGCCGCTCACTTCATCGCCATCGAACTCGAACAGGATCCGCATCGGCCGGCAGCAGATCTCGCAGTCGTAATCGACGTCACAGGGCGTTTCCACCGGCGTGGGGGCAGGCACTTCGAATTCCTGGAAGCAGGACGGGCAGATGACGGCAACGGTGTCCACAAGGATCAAACGCCGCCCGACAGCCGGTTGCCGCGACAAACGCCGCAAAGCCTGCTTGTCGGCGACCGCCTTCCGTGCCAGCATCCGGCCATGAGTCCCGCCTTCTACCACATCGCCCACCTCGTCGGCCTGATCTTTGTCTTCACTGGCTTCGGCGCCCTGCTCTCGACCGAAACGGCGCGCAGCGCGATGAAGTGGCACGGCATCGGTCTCGTCATCAGCCTGGTCTCCGGCTTCGGCCTGGTCGCCAAGCTCGGCCTGTCCTACAGCTCGCCGGGTCTGCTGGTGAAGATGGCCCTCTGGCTGGTGCTCGGCTTCCTGCCCGTGCTGGCCCGTCGCAAGGTGCTGCCGGCGCCGGTGGTGCTTTTCATCGCGATCGTCATCGGCACCGTCCTGGCCAGCATCGGCTACCTGAAACTGGGCGTCACCGCCTGAACCGCTCCGCGGTACAGCTCCCGGTAGCAGGCTTCCATCGCCTCCATCGAGTAGCGCTCGAGCACGGCCTGTCGCGCCGCCGCACCCCGTCGGCGCAGCTCGGCGACATCGCTCAGCGCCGCCTGCAACTCCGTCGCCAGACCCGCGGCGTCGCGCAGATCGGCCAGGTAACCGCTGCGGTGGCGGTCGATCACCTCGGCATTGCCGCAGGCCTGGTGGGCGAGCACGGGCACAGCACAGGCCATGGCCTCGAGCACGGCGTTCGACAACCCTTCGATCTCCGAGGGGGCGGCCAGCAGGTCCATGGCCTGGTAGCAGTTTTCCAAATCGTTGCGGTGGCCGGCCCAGACAATGCGCTCCGACTGCGGGTGCTCGCGCATGGCCGCCACCAGTTCGTCTCGCTCGGCACCGCCATCGCCCACGACGAGCAGGCGCAGGGCCGGCAGCACGTCGGCGAGCCGGGTGAGGGCCTCAAGGAGCAGGCGATGCCGCTTCAGGGCGACCAGCCGGCCAACGATGCCGACGACGAGATCGCCGGGTTGAAAACCGAGGGCGACCTTGGCGGCGGCGAGATCGGTCGCCGGCTGAAAGCGGAGGCTGTCGACGCCGTTGGGCGTGGCGAGGATGCGGCCAGCCGGATCGAGACCGTGGTCGCGCAGGTGATCGCGCAGGCCGGCAGAAACGGCGTGGATGCGCCGGCACAGGCGGAACAGCAGGCGCCGCTGCAGCAGCCGTTTCGGCGTCAGGTCCTGGGGCTGCAACTGGCCGTGCTCGCCATGGACGATGGGAATCGTCCTGCCGCCGAAGGTGGCGGCGACGGCGTAGATCAGCGTGCCCAAATTGTGGCTGTGCAGCAGGTCGGCGCCCGTGGCGAGCAGGTGGGCACGCAGGCGCCGCACCGCACCGAGCGAGAAGCCGGCGGTCTTGCCGAGCACCACCACCTTGGAGGGATCCGGCATGCGCTCGGCGAAATCGCCGCGGAAGCGCAGGCAGGCGGCCTGGATGTCAAAGCCCTGGCCGTGCAGACGGCGGGCCGTGTTGACAACGCCGTTTTCCAGCCCGCCCGGCGCGAGCGAATCAAGCACGTGCAGTACGCGCAGCGGCCGGTCGGCGGGCGCGTTCATGCCGGCGCGGAATCCTTGATGGCAACCATGGCGACCGACGGAAACAGCCGGCCGCAGAGGCGCCGGCGCAACCGGTGCGGCAGCGGTTGCAGCAGCCATTCCAGGCCGTCGACAAGGATGTTGAACAAACCCGTCTGCGGACGGCCCATGCGGAAGACCCGGGCCTTGCTGAAACCGTGCGCGCGCAGCAGGCGCCGCATGTCACGATGGGTCCACTCCTGAAAGTGAAAGCATTCGAGGCGGTCGCCAAAATAGCGTGAGATGTCATGTGGACCGCTGTAGCGATGCGGCGTGTCGAAGACATAGCAGCCTCCCGGCTTGAGCAGGCGCCGCACCTGTTCGAAGTGCGGGGCGACGTCGTCGGGATGCAGGTGCTCGAGGAACTGGTAGCTGAACACGACGTCGGCACAGGCGTCGGGCAGATCGACGTGATAGCCGTCGTAGACCACATGGCGGACGTTGGCCGGCGGCGGCGTCGAAAGGTCGCGCTGGTCGGAGATGTCGATGGCGTACACCTGGGCGGCGGTGGCCGCGACGGCGTTGGAAAGCCAGCCGTCGCCGGGGGCAAATTCGACGAACACCTGACCGGGGCGAAGCGTGCCCTGCAGCAGGCGCATCTGCGCCTGGACACCGCGCCGGCGCGCAGCCTCCGACCCCTTGCGCGTGTGGCGCGGGTGATCGGGCACGCGCTCGAACAGTTCGCCGTAAAGACGGCCGAAGAGGGCGGTGCGCTCCTCGCGGGTGGAGGCGCGCAGGCGCGCGGCCAGCTCGCGCTCGACTTCGTAGTGGTGGCGCAGCGCCTCGCGGCTGCGCGGCGGGGCGGTGTCGCTCATCGGGCCGGCAGGGTGAAGACCGTGATGACATCCTCGTACAGGCCGGCCTGGTGGGTGTGGCCGTCGGGCGAGGTCCATTCCTTGAACGAGGCGACGATGTCGAAGCCACGCGTGCGCAGCAGTTCGAGCAGACGCTCATGCGTGAGGTTGCTGCGCCAGCCGCCCAGGGCGCCGCCGACGCTGCCGTGATGGAGCACGCCCACCGCACCAGGCTTGAAGACGCGGCGGAACTCGTCGGCATAAGCCGCCACCTCCGCCTCATTGATGTGCACAAAGACGTCGAAACTCCAAAGCGCATCGACCGAGGCATCCGGCACTCCCTTGAGATCGCAACCGGAGCCAACCGCAAAGGCAACGCCGGGCCTGCCACCGAATTTTTCACGGCAGACCTCGACGCAGGATTCAGAGATGTCGACGCCGAGGAAGGATTGGGCGCGCTCAATGAGGCGGCCGGTCCAGCGACCGCCACCCGGACCGATTTCGAGCACCGCGCCACCGGTGGGAATGTGGCGGTCGAGCACGTCGCTGAGCACGGCCTGCTTCCACTCCTCAGACGGGCTCCATTCCTCGCCGCCGGCACTCCAGTCCCAGGCCTCCCAGATCGCCTTGTTGAGGGCGCGGCTGTTCATGCCTGGCACGCCCTTTTCACGGCGCAGGCGGTCCATCAGGTCGAAGGCGCGGCGTGCCACCGAACTGCAGCCATAATAGACGGCGAAGGCGAAGCACCAGAGCGGACCATTTTCACGCAGGACCAGCCAAGCCAGCCGCAGTTTGCCCGCCAGGGTGATGTGGCGGCGATTTTCAACGAGATCTTTCATGTCGGGAGGGAGCGCGGCGAAACCCTCCTTTAACATGCCGGCCAGCACCGGTCAACGCACCAAGCCCAAATGCTTGGTCGAACCCGCCGTGGCCCGCCACCAAAGGGTTGTGATAATTATGGAAATCAGCCCTAATGAACTTCGGTCAGATCCGTGAAAGCCCGCGGTATCTTTCTTGCATGGTCCGGCAGTTGCTGTTAAATTTTCATTCCGCTCCCGCCGCATGAGTACCTCTCTCCCGAGCACGCAGCGCTGGCTTGCCATCCGGACGCAATTCGCGATCGACTCGCTGATCGTGTTCAGTTCGGTTTGGCTGGCTGCCATGATTCGCTTCCAGGACTGGTGGCCCGACGGCATCATGCGCTATTGGCCGGCCATCGGGACCGCCTCGCTGGCCCTGCCGGCGATGGTCTACATCCTGGGGCTGTACTCGCTGCAGGGCACGCCCCTGCGCAAGCGCGAGCGTGTGTCGCTGCTCTGCGTCGCCTTTTTTGCCTGTGTGATCGTGCTCTTGGCGGTTGGCTCGCTCAACTTCTCCTCGCGCCTCGGTCGCGGCGTACTTGCCCTGCAGGTGCCAATCGGCCTCGGCCTGCTGCTCACCCATCACAACATGCTGGTGCGCCGCGGCCTGGAGGTGCGCCGGCGCATGGCCCTGGTCATCAGCGACCCGCGCGACGAACTCGCCCTCACCATCCTGCGCGGTGTCAAGCCGCCACAAACCGAGGTGGCCGGCTACTTCAGCCCGCAGCCCCTGGCCGGCGATCTGGCCGCCCTGCACCTCGGCACCTGCACCGAGATTGTTGAGCGCATGGAGCGGCTGCAAATCGATGCCCTGATCTGTGCTGAAGCGCACCTGCGACATCCCGCCATGTCGGCGACCCTGCGCCGGGTCTGCTTTTCCGGCCACCAGGTGTCCAGCCTCACCGACGTCATCGAGGAGGCCTACGGCGCGGTGCCGCTGAGCCTCGTCAACGTCGAGTGGCTGGTGCACGCCAGCGCCCTGCCGCGCCGCGGCTACATGCGCAAGCTGAAGCGCCTGGCCGATGTCGCCTTCTCGATCGCCTTCGGCCTCGTGCTCTCCCCCGCCCTGCTCGTCGGCA
>CAZSBO010000093.1:5563-16338 GCA_964605265.1 uncultured Prosthecobacter sp. | reverse complement strand
CAAGCTGGGCGGCGATGATCGAAATGTCCCTGCAACTGGCCGGCGGGCTGGGCCTGTTCCTGCTTGGCATGGCCCTGCTGACGGAGGGGTTGCGGGTGATGGCGGGGGAATCGCTGCGGCGGGCGCTGGTGCGTTTCACCGGCACGCCGTTCAAGGCCTTCGGTTCGGGGGCGCTGGTGACCCTGCTGGTGCAGTCGTCGAGTGCGACGACGGTGACGGTGATCGGCTTTGTCAGCGCCGGGCTGCTGACCTTTCCGCAGGCGCTGGGCGTGGTGTTTGGCGCCAGCCTCGGCACGACCGGCACGGGCTGGATGGTGGCGCTGCTGGGCCTGAAGGTGAAATTGGGCCTGTTCGCCCTGCCGGTGGTGGCGCTGGGGGCCTTCCTGAAGCTGTTCGGCCATGGCCGGCGCTCGGCCCTGGGGACGGCCCTGGCCGGCTTTGCCCTGATCTTCCTCGGCATCGACTTTCTGCAGGGCTCGATGCAGGGCCTGGGCGAGTCGATCAAGACCGCGGACCTGCCCCCGGCCGGTTTTCAGGGCCACCTGCTGGCGCTGGCGGTCGGCATGGGGTTGACCATGGTCATGCAGTCGTCGAGCGCGGCGATGGCGGCGACGCTGACGGCGCTGCACACCGGCACGGTGAACTTCGAGCAGGCGGCGGCGCTGGCGATTGGGGCGGCGATGGGGTCGACGGTGACGGGGGTGCTGGCGGCGTTGGGCGGCAGTGTGCCGGCCAAGCGCACGGCCCTGGCGCACGTGCTGTTTCACGCCGCCACCGGCGGGCTGGCGCTGGCGCTGCTGCCCTGGTACCTGCGCGGCATCGGTCATGCCCAGTCGCACTGGGGCTTGGAACCGGGAGCGGTCAGTCTGGCGGCGTTCCACACCAGCTTTGTCGCGGTCGGCGTGCTGCTGTTCCTGCCCTGGGTGCGCGGGTTTGCCCGCTTGATTGAGTTCCTGCTGCGCGACCGCGGGCCGCGCCTGACCCGGCATTTGGATCCGACCCTGCTGCACACGCCGCCGGTGGCCCTGGAGGCGCTGCGGCGCGCGCTGGCGGAGACGGCCTGCCGTTTGTTTGAGGCCCTGCGAGGCTGTCTGGAGGGGCAGGCGGCACCGGAGAACCTCCGCCAGGAGATCGCCGGCGCGCTTGCTGAGGCGCAGCAGTTTCTGGCTCGCATTCCGGTGCTGCCCGGAGACGCCGCGGTGTCGCAGGCACGCCTGGCCGAGATGCACGCGATCGACCATCTGACGCGACTGCAGGTGCGGCTCGACCTGCCTGCCGGTGTTCTGGAGCGCCTGGGCGATGCGTCGCTGCGCACGGCTCGTCAGTTGGCCGGCGAGATTCTGGGGCTGGCGATCTCCGGGCTGGTGGGCGGCGGCCCGGCAGCCTGGCTGTCCGAACTTCAGGCCAAGGCGGCGGCGCTGGCCGAGTTGCGGCGGCATGAGCGGGCGTCGATCCTGCAGGCGACCGCCGAGGGCGAGGGATCGCCGGCGCATTCGCTGGAGCGGTTGGATGCCCTGCACTGGCTCGATCATGCGGGCTACCATGCCTGGCGGATTTGCGTGTACCTGAGCGGCAATGGCGTGCCCCATGAGCCGGTGGCAGCGGAGCCCTGAGGCGGCGCGAACGGCGGTTGCCAGGGGCTTCTTTGCCATTTGATAAAGCAAAGCCTTATTGACGCTAAGAAGTGCGGGATGCTTTACTGCCAGACGCCTGCCGCGCTTCCGGTTGCTGCGGCGTGCCCCTGGAGCCGCCATGCATTCGCCCAATCCTCAGCCTGTGTTCGCGCCCAGCAACGTCCTGGCGATGCTGCTGGTGCTGGCGCTGTGGGCTGGCGCCCTGCTGCTGCCGGTGACCGAGCAGGGCAAACCGCTGATGGTGGCGGTCGGCCTGTGGCCGGGGGCGGAGCCCTGGGTGCTGGCGCGTGAGCAGGGTGAGCTGGACCCTTCGCGGGTGCGCTTGGTGGAGATCAACTGGACCTCGGCGGCGATGCGGGCGGTGGGCAACCGGGTGGTGGATGCGGCGATTCTCTCGCTCGACGAGGTGATCCTGCAGGTGCGCCAGGGTTATCCCCTGAAGGTGGTCATGGTGACCGACATCTCGCGCGGGGCGGATGTGGTGCTGGTGAAACCCGGCATCCGGTCGGTGGCCGACCTGCGCGGCCGGCGGGTGGGCTATGAACCGCGCACGGCGGGGGCCTGGCTGCTCGGGCGCGCGCTGGCCGAAGCCGAGGTGGGTTTGGGCGAGATCCATCCGGTGGTGCTCAATCCGACCGAGACGCAGGAGGCCTTCGACAAGCTGCCGATCGACGCCATTGTTTGTACGGAACCCTGGCCGCTGCGGCTCGACCGGCTGCGGCCCATTTATGATTCCAGCCGGCCTGGGGCGGCGGTGGTGCGTGTGCTGGCGGTGCATGCCGCCGCGCTGACCGAGCATCGCGAGGCGCTGGTGCAGCTGGTGCAGACGCATGGGCGTTGGGCGGAGCGGCTGCGCACGGGGGGGGCGGCGCTGGCCCCGGTGCTGCGTCGTGAGGGCGTCAGCGCCGAGGGCTTTCGCGACACCCTTGCCAAGATGGACATGCCCGGGTTGCGGCAGAGCCGGCTCTGGCTGCGCGGTCAGGATGATTGGCTGGCCACGCTTTTCCGCGAGCTGCAGGAGAGCCTGCCCGCCGAGACGCCGGCCGCGAGGGCGGTGCAACCCGAGGAGGTCTTTGATGCCTCGCTGCTGGAGGGCCTGCCGTGACGCGCTCCCTCCAGTTTAAAATCTCCTCGGCCCTGTTCCTGGTCGGTGCGGTGCTGATCAGCATCAGCGCCGTGCGCATGACCGGTCGGTCGGTCGAATCGCGGCGCGAGCGCCTGCTGGCCGAGGCCTTTACCGAGGGCTCGCGCCTGTCCGGCATGGCCCAGCACCTGATCCGCCGGCAGGCTGCGCACCTGATCGACCTCAACATCAGCTACACCTCGACCCATCAGGACTTGGTGCTCGGCTTGGTGCTCAACGACCGCGGCAGCGTCAGCCATGCGACCCGCCAGAGCCTGCGCGGCCTGTCGCTGGCGCGCACGCCGCTGGCCTCCGCGCAGGAGCTGGTCGAGACGGCGCGCACGACCATGGAGGGACGGGTGATCGAGACGGTGCGCGACCGCACCCTGCTCGCCATCTTTCCCTTTCGCGAGGGTCTGGATGAGCGGCGCGGCTGTGTCGTGCTGGAGTACGACCTGCAGCGGCCGCTTGCCGAGGGCATGGCCGCGGCTTTGCACGCCTCGACGGTGCAGGGGCTGGCCCTGGCCGGCGGCTGTCTGGCACTCTGGCTGCTGCTGAAGATTGTCATCACCGGCCGGGTCAGTGTCCTGGTTGGCCAGGTCGAGGGCATTTCCCTGGAGCGTGATCCGCTGGCTGGCCTGCCCGGCAACGACGAGTTGGCGCATGTTTCCCAGGCCATCCGCACCGCCCACGAGAAGTTGCGGCACTCCGAGCTGCGCCTGCGCCAGATCGCCATGGCGATGCGCGATGTTTTCTGGCTGGCGCCGGCCCAGCCGGACAGCGAGCCCTTCGTCAATGACGCCTATGTGGAGGTGTTCATGCGCGATCCGGCGCGGCTGGCCGTGCACCGCTGGGATTGGCTGCGCGCGCTCGCGCGCGAGGACCGCCGGCGCTGTCTGGAGGTGCTGCGCAGCCTGCGCGCCGGTGGCGCCACCCAGGAGCTGGAATTGCGCCTCGCCGGCCACGACGGCCAGACGCGCTGGGTGCGCTGCCGCGGCTTCACCGTGCCTGGATCGACCACGGGTGGCCACGCCGTGGCGGGCATTGTCATGGATGTCAGCGAGCGCAAGATGCTTGAGCGCCGCCTGCTCGACACCGCCGAGAACGAGCGCCGGCGCATTGGCATGGACCTGCATGACGACCTCTGCCAGCGGTTGGCGGCCGCACTGATGAAAACCGGTGTGCTGCAGGCGGCGCTCGCCCGCCAGGAGAGCCCGCAGCAGGCCCTGGCCACCGAACTGGCCAGCGACCTCAGTGAGGCGACCGGCATTGCCCGGCGTTTTGCCCGCGGTCTCGCGCCGGTCGGCATCGAGGCGCTCGGCCTGACCGCCGCCCTCAGCGACCTCGGCGATTTCATCACCAGCGGTTTCAAGGTTCCCTGCCGTGTGGAGTTCTCCAACGTCGATGCACTGCTGACCGGCGAGACCGCCACCCACATCTTCCGGGTGGCCCAGGAGCTCGCCAACAATGCCGCCAAGCACAGCCGCTGCACCTGGCTGGAGATCGCCTTCGAAACGACGCCGACCGAGGCGCGTCTGGTCGTCAGCCACGACGGCATGCCCTACCGCCCCGGCGAGTCGGACAGCAACGGCTCCGGCATGGGCATGCACTTCGTGCGCCAGCGCCTGGATGCCCTTGGCGCCTCGCTCGTCTTTCACCCGCCGACCAGCGCCGAGGATGGCGCCACCGTCTCCGTCGAGTGCCTGGTCCCGCTCTCACCCCCTCAAAACGAAACCTGAAACCCGCAAACGCCATGGAAACCACCGCCACCAAACGCATCGCCGTCGTCGACGACCACACCCTCATGCGCGAGGGCATGAAAATGCTCGTCGAAAACCTTCAGGACCTGTCCTGTGCCTGGACCGCCGGCGACACCTCGGAAGCCCTGCGCCTGCTCGAACAGGATGTGCCTGACGCGATGGTGGTCGACATCACCATGCCGGGCCGCAACGGCCTGGAGCTGATCAAGGACATCCGCGCCCTGCATCCGGAACTGCCGGTGCTGGTCGTTTCCATGCACGATGAAACACTTTATGCCCAGCGTGCGCTCAAGGCCGGCGCCAAGGGCTACGTCATGAAGGATGCACCCCATGGCGATTTTGAAAAAGCCATCCGCCATGTGCTCTCCGGCGGCATCGCCCTCAGCGAAAAGATGTCCGAGACCATCCTGCTCGCCTTCTCCTCGGGCTCGCACCCGGGGCCGGATGGCGCCATCCACGACCTCAGCGACCGTGAGTTCGAGGTCTTCCAGCTCATTGGCGAGGGCCTCAGCACCGGCCAGATCGCCGGCGAGTTGGGCATCAGCCCGAAGACCGTCGATGTACACAAGCTGAAGATCCGCCAGAAGCTCAAGCTCACCGAGGGCACCTCGCTGACCTCCTTTGCCATTCGCTGGGTCGAACTGCGCAAGCTCGACAGCCGCAAGGCCAACTGAGTCGCGCAATCCCTTGGTCGGACCGACGAACGGACCGCCTCGCTGCAGGGCCTCACCAGTGGCTGGTGCCCACCTGCAAAGAAATCACCTATCAAAATAAGCGACGTTTCTTTATTGCGGCAAAGTTTCGGCTCAATCAAGTGCGACTCCTCTTTAGATAAGGGCAATCCATCGCCCAATAGACGATTTCTTTGCTCGCTGCCCATGATCGGGCAGCAATGAAGGCAAAATACTTTAAATTCAAAAAATCGGCTTGCGGACTCGTCGCGACGCTTGGCTTTATGCTGGTTAGCCAGATGGCCGTATCCCTTCAGGCCCAAGTGACGGGCACTTGGAACGTCAATGCCAATGGCAACTGGAGTGCGGGCGGCAGTTGGAGCGGTGGCACGATTCCCAACGGCATTGGTCACATCGCCAACTTCACCAATGACATTACCGGTACGCGTACGGTCACCATTGACGCCGGTCTGGCTTCATCGACAGCGACGGTGGGCGTTCTGAACTTTGGTGATTCCAACGGCACCAATTCCTTTACCATCTCAGGCGGCACCCTGGTGTTCGACAACGATGGTGCCAATGCCCAGATCAACATGGGCCTGAACGGCAGCAACAACACGATCGCCTCGGCGATGGTGCTCAACAGCCCGCTCGACATCACGATCTCGGACGCCAGCAACAACCAGGGCATGATCCTCAGTGGCGTCATCTCCGGCGGTCCGAGCATCCTGCCTGGCACCACGGCCATCACCATCAACGATCCGAGTGCCGATGCCAGCCTGGGCTGGGTGCTGATCAACAACGCCAACACCTTCCAGGGGCAGGTGCTGGTGCAGAGCGGTTTGCTGCGCTATGAGGGCAACAACGCCGCCGGTGGTGCGGTCGGCGTCGGCAACGAAACCGTCGTCGCCGGCGGCGCGGTCGACCTGCGCGACCGTGACTTCAACGTCCAGGGCGACGACACCGAGATTTTCCTCATTGAGGGTATGGGGCCGAATGGCCTTGGTGCTGTGCGCAACACCGCCGGCACCGGCACGATCAGCCACCTCGAACTGACTGGCGACTCCGGTCTGGGCGGTTACAGCCCGGGCATGGTCACTCGTCGCCTGAGCGGCGATGGTTCGACGGAAATCGCCGCCATCGTCGATCTCGGCGGTCACAGCCTGACCAAGCTCGGTTCCAGTGAATGGCGCTTCCACAACGCCGACATCCGCGGGCGCACGGGTGCGGAGATCAACATCTTTGAGGGTGAGATCAAGTTCGAGAACAACGGCGCCCTGCTCGGCGGTGCCCTGATCGATGGCACGACCTACGGGAACAACCTCGACGGCCTGGTCATCAACGTCACCGCCAATCGCAACACCTACGACGGCGTCGATCCCGCCAACGGCACCCGCACCTCGGATCCCTTCAACCCCAACCGGACGGCCAGCCCGACCTCGGGCAACTCGGTCAACGATCCGCGGCTCTCCTTTGCGACCATCTGGAGCGGCACCAACACCCATGCGGCCAACACTCATGTCAGCCAGACCTTTGACAATTTCATCGTCAACTTCTCCAACGGCACCTGGCAGCGCGAGGGCAATGGCGATGCCGGTCGCACCTTCGACCAGGTCTTTGGTCCCAATGTCACCCTCAATCTGGTCGCCGGTGGCATCGGCCGTGACAGCCTCGGTTCCGGCAACCTGTTCGACATCCAGGGCGGCTCGGCGAACTACAACAGCACCCTCGGCACCTGGGACTACCCGGGCGCCCTCGAGTTCCAGGGGCTGATCGACAACACCAGCCTGGGCAACAACGGCACCGGCTTCACCGTGCGCGGCTCGCGCGAGATGCGCATCGTTTCCGACAACAGCACCAGCTTCGACGGCGACATCCTCATCAAGCAGCCGACCAACCGCTGGGTCACCAACAGCTTCACCACCAGTGGCACGGCGCCGGCCACGCCCGAGTACACCAACCTCACGCTCGCCGGCCCGAACGGCAGCCTGGCCGGAGCCGGCACGATCACCCTCACCCGCTGGGGATCGCTCGCCCTGCTCAACAGCACGACCAATCCCAACTACCCGAGCGCCAACCACAACAACCGTCTCAACGATGGCGGCGTGCTGAACTTCCGCAACGGCTTCCTCAAGCTGCAGACCGACGGTGCCGTCAACAACACCGAAAACCTCGGCAACGTCCAGGCCAACTACGGCAGCAACTACCTCTACCTCGACACCCGCGCCGGCGGCACCTTCAACGGCTCGCTGCAGAGTTTCACCCGCAGCGAAAACGGCATCCTCAAGGTGTACGTCACCAATCCGTCGCAAACCTTCGGCGCCGCGGGTGCCGACAACACCCTGCAGGTCAACAACACGGCCGGCATCACCACGATCGGTGCCGGCGCGCTCGGCAGCAGCTCGGCGCCCGTGGTTGTGGGTGCCTTTGGGGCCGTCCTGCCAACGCTCGCCACGCCGACGATCAGCACCTACACACGCTCCCTGGAAAGCGTTCAGGGATCCTTCATGTTCGCCGGTGGCGGCATGGAGCTGATGACCCTGGACAATGGCCATCTGCGGCCGTTGACCTCCGCCGAGTTCGACACCGGCGCGGTGCCCGGTGCCGGCAGCAACTGGCGGATTCAGGGGTACCTCTCACCCACCGGCGGCAACACGGGTGACAAAAACAATTATGCCTCGCGCCAGATCACGGCCGACACGTCGATCAACTCGCTGACGATCAGCTTCGACGCCACCGCCTCCGGCCAGGCCGTGCCCACCGCCGCCAAGGACTACCTGATCCTGCAGAACGGCACGACCCTGACCCTCGAATCCGGTCTGATCAACCTCAACAGCTTCGTAGAGGCCAACTCCGCCAACATGGAGGTCATCATCCGCGGCGGCTCGCTCGACATGGCGGGGAACGTCGCCATCGTCAATTCCAACGCCATCTGGCACGACCTCGACCGCAACACCGCCAACTGGTATGAGGTCATCACCGGCAACAACGCCTTCATGCGTTCCAGCATCGTCAATGCCGACGGCCTGGTGAAGACAGGCCGCAACAATCTCTATCTGGACACCGTCAACGAGATCAGTGGCAACATTTACGTCAGCGAGCAGGGCGGCATCATCGCCCGTCACCCGCAGGCCCTGGGTGTGGGCGGTGCCGGCCGCGAGGTGCAGATTGGTGGCGGCTCGGCCTTCCTGCTCGAGTATGGCACCAACATCACCGGCGTCGACCTGCTGGTCTCCAACACCACGCAGACCAGCGCCACCATCCTGCGCAATGAGGGCGCCACTCACAGCACCTGGGGCGGCGACATCAAGCTCGACGTCGCCGACGCCTACGGCACTTCCGAGTTCCAGAGTTACGCGGTGACCGCACGCCACAACGGCACCCTCACGGTCAGCGGCAACATCTACACGATCAACAACGCCAATCTGACCGACTCCGACTCCTTTTCGGACCCGCCGCTGATCACCAGCAGCTTCGGCGAAACCTACACCCTCAACCTGCGCGGCCAGTTCCGCGACATCGCCACCGGCAACCTCGGCACCGATCCCGCCAATGCCGCCATCACCTCACTCTACCGCATGGGTGACTCGGCCACGCGCCTCGACTCCAACCACTCGCTGCGCTTCCAGATGAGCGGTCATGACGAGGGCAACGTCAACGCCTTCCAGCAGTGGGATGCCACCGGCCGCCTCGACCTGCGCCAGGGCTATTTCCGCGTGCAGTATGACCCCGCCGGCTACACCGGCAACGACCTGGGTTTCTACACCGACGGCGCCCGCGCCCTGATGACGGCGAACGACTACTACAATCGCGCCGTGCTCGGCGCCGATGGTGGCAGCACGACCAACGCCTATCACAGCCACCTGCTGCTGACCAAGCCGGACCAGCTTTTCAATGCGCCCTATCTCTACGCCTACAATGACAACCGCAACGGCACCCTCACCCTCGGCGGTGAGAACGAAAGCGGTTCGGTCTACTATGGTAGCCGCGACAACACGACCCTTTTCGGCCTGCAGTTCGCCAACCAGACCAGCGAACGCGACATCCGCTTCCTGCAGGTGCGCGGCGGCACCACGGTCTTCAATGGCCGTCTCGACGACGAAAACTCGACGACCGACAGCTTCAATTCCGTGGCCAGCATCGTCGGTCCGGGCATCGTGATCTTCAACCGCAACGCCACCGCCGGCAACAGCGACATCGACCGCTGGAACTTCCTCGGCGGTGAGGCCCGCTGGGGGGGCGCCATCAACGGCAACAACCAGTTCGCCCGCACCCGCGGCACCAGCGCCAGCGGCGTCGGTGGTGTCTCCGGCTGGGGCGGCGGCGGCCTGGTCCTTGAGGCGCAGGGCACCGCCCGCACGCAGACGCTCGACGGCAACATTTTCCTGCTCGGCGGCGCCAGCTACGTCAATGTCAACAACAACACGACCTTCACCATGGGCGCGGCCAGCCCGGCGCGCACTCTGACCCGCCGCGCCGGTGCCTCGCTGAACTTCCTCGAAGACGGCAATGGCGCGGTCAACATCACCGCCGCCGGCCTGTCCACGACGGCCGGTGATTTCCTCGGCGCCTGGGCGGTCTACGGCAGTGCCGCCGAGGGCGTCGAGCACTGGGCGGCGCGGCAGTCGACCACCGGCGTCCAGGCCTATGCCGCCTACTCCGCCGGCGTCTTCGGCACGGGCCTGCACACCGACCTCACGGCCGACCAGGTGCTGGGCGGCAGCACGGCCTCGGCGACCCTGCGCGTCGGCGCAGCCGGCAACGTCCAGTTGACCATCGGCGATGGCAACACGCTGACACTTGAGCAGGGCGGCCTGCTGGTGCCCGCCTCGGCGACAGGCGACGTCAGCCTGGTTGGCGGCTCCCTGACCAGCGCCTGGAGTGACGGCGGCAACGACCTGATGCTTCATCACCACGGCAGTGGCACCCTGAATCTCGGCACGGCGATCACCGACAACGGCGTCGACCGGGTCAGCGTCGCGCTGGCCGGCGGCGGCCGCGTCGTGTTCAGTTCGGAGAACAGCTTCAGTGGCGACACCTTCATCAATGGCGGTGTGCTTGAGATCGCCAGCGATTCGGCGCTCGGTGAGGTCAATGCCTCCATCGCCAAGATCGTGCGCGTCGCGATCGGCTCGACCAACGGCGCCTCTGTCACCAACCGCGCCCTCACCTTCACCAGCGTGGACGCGCCGGTCGTCGCCGCCACGGGCACCTACAACACGAACAGCAGTTCGCAAATCACCGGCCTGACGCTGACCGCGGGCGGCAGCGGCTACACCACCGGTGTCTATGTCAGCACCGACGTCAACATTGACGGCACGGTTGCCGGCGACGGCAATGGCGGCGTGCGCGCCATCATGGACAGTGGCAACCTGCATCTCAATGGCGGCACCCTGCATGCCACCGAGACGATGGCGCTCAATGGCGCGCGCACGATCTTCCTTGGCACCAACGGCGGCACCCTGCAGGTCGACCCCGGCAAGACCCTGACCATCGATGGCTACATCACCAGCGAATTCAGCCACGCCACCACCGCCAATGGCTACACGGCCATCAATCACATCGGCACCGACTGGCAGCCGGCGAG
>CAZSBO010000093.1:0-5463 GCA_964605265.1 uncultured Prosthecobacter sp. | reverse complement strand
ACCGTCATCGGTGACCAGGGCACCCTCATGCTCAACACCACCTCGGATGCCTCGGTCCGCGAGTGGCTGACCTTCCGCGGCCAGGGTTACGAAGGCATGGGCACGATCGTCACCACCGGCACGGCGCGCACCTACAGCCTCGCAGGCCAGATGTTCATCGAGCAGGATGTCGTCGTCAACAATCGCAACGCCAGCAATGTGTACTTCAACAACGGCGGCGGCGACCTCATCGGTCCCGGCTCCATCACCCGCACCGGCAACGGCACCCTGCGCTTTTACGGCAACGTGCCGGAGTGGATCGGCGCCCTCAACAACGCCGGCCGCGATGTCTACATCACGAGCGCCAGCAGCTTGCAGGGCATGTCGAGCATGAACCTGCAGCGTGATACCATTGTCTATTTCGAGGCCGGCAGCACGAGCATCAATGAATTCCGCGATCGCCTCAACGACAGCATGCCGGTCAACACCGATGGCTACGTGCGCCTGCGCCTGCGCCCGACCGGCGGTGTGTACTCCGGCGAGGAGGACGTCGGTGCCCTCAACGTCAACGCCGGCCTCGCGCGCCTTGAGTTCGACATCGGCGCCGACATTGCATCAGGTGCGGTCCGTCTCACCGGCGACTACGGCATCTGGCACTTCGACCAGATCAATCGCGCGGCGGGCACCTCCGTTCATCTCGTCGGCCTTGATTCCGGCACCAGCTTCGCGGGTGCTGATTTTGGGACCACTCAATGGGGTGACGTCAGCGGAGTCCGTGTCGATACGGCGCCGTCCGTCGTGGGTTCCGGCGACGGCAGCAGTGGCGACACTCCGATCGTCCCGGGATACTTCGGCGGCGTGCGGCCGCTCTGGCTCAATGCAGCCGGCACCAGCAACCTCTACAACGAAGACCGCACCTCCAACCGCTTGGTCACGGTCGCCACCACGACCGGCGGCGCCAATTTCCTGCGTCCGCTGGACACTTCCGAGTACCTGACGCTCAGTCACCCGGGCAGCGCGGTCAACGAAACGCTCGACCTCAATGAGCAGAACCTGACCGCGGACCAGAACCTGCTCGTCGTTGGTGCCACCGCCGACACCGGGTTCACCACCGGCGAGGGCGCCTACATCGATCGGCGCAATTCGCTGCTCAAACTGAACATGCCGCTGACCGTGAACTCGCTCAGCTTCGAGTCGGAGAGCTATGTTTTTGATGATCGCGCCACCTCCTCGACCTCATCGGGCGGCGGCAGGGGCAACTTTAGCGCCGTCTGGATCGACCCGAGGACGGAACTGACCCTCAAATCCGGCATGGTGGTGTTTTCCAACACCGGCTTCCAGAACGTCGCGGGTGATGCCCTTGCCACCAACTGGAACATGGACATCCGCAGCGCCATCAACGGCGGTGATCTCAACATGAACGGTCAGGATGCCCATTTCAACATCGGCGGTGTCTGGGCCTTTTACAACACCAGTGACGCCATCGACGCCCTGCGCGCCACTGACGGTGACAACAGCCAGCTCATCCTCAACGCCAGTGTCGTCAACGCGGTCAACTTCATCAAGACCGGCGCCTCCAGCATGTTTGTCCAGGCGGCCCAGAAGTACAGTGGCGAAACCTATGTCAATCATGGCACCCTGTATGTCCGTCACGATGACGCCCTCGGACTGGGCACAACGGTCAATCTGGCCGGCGCCGGCAGTCTGGTCGTCGGCCACGGCGTCGAGGTCGAAGGCAAGGACATCCTCATCGGCCGGATCAGCGGCAACAATCTCGGCCTTGCCCTGCAGGACGGTGCGACCTGGCGCGGCGATGTGATCGTCGACAACATCGACATCGCCGGAACCACCAGCTACGTGCGCTCCTTCACCCCGCGCATCTACTCCGACAGCACCCGTCACCAGGTTCTCTCCGGCGACCTCTACGGCGGTGCGACCGCCATTGCCGGCCCCGGCCGGACCGACTCGCGCATGTGGAGCAGCTACACCGGCGGCGCTGGCATCTTCGACCTCAAGGGCAACGTCATGGACAACGCCTCCGGCACCCTCTCCGGGCCGCTCGACGCCTCCAACATCAACGGTGTGCTGCGTTCGGAGTTGGTGGCCACCAACAATGAGATGACCGTGCAGGTCTGGAATCCCTGGCAGGCCGCCGGCCGCATCCGCCTGCTGCAGGCCAACCTGGTCTACATGGGCAGTGGCGACTTCTACTCGGCAGCGGCCGCAGGCGCCATCGAGTCGGCCATCGGCAACGCCGCGGTTGGCTTCCAGATGGGCGGCCGCTCGATCATGTCCAGCGACGGCAGTGCCAACGACGACCTGGCCTTCTTCCTCGCCAATGCCGGCTCCAACTTCAATCTGTCCTCCTGGGAGGTCGGTGTGGAAACCCATGATCCCGAAAACCTCATGGGCAATGACAACTTCAACCGCGGCAACATCACCGGCAACAGCACCCTCGGTGGCCTCAACAGCGGCGGCTCGGTCAGCTTCGGCACCGGCACCGGTGCGATCACCTTCACCAACATGACCCGCTTCGCGGCCTATGACCGCGACCTGCGCCTGTTCGCGGCCGAGGGCGGCACCGTCAACCTCAACGCCGCCCTGATCGATGGCGGAACTGGCGTCAACTCCTCGATCACCAAGGTCGGCCGCGGCACGGTCAACCTGAACGGGTCCAGCCACGGCGAGGGCACCGTCGAGGCGGTCAACGTGCTCGGCGGCTACCTGCAGCTGGCCGGTTACGGCGCCAACAGCGGCCGCCGCGTCGGCAGCGCCGCGGCCCTGCGGCTGGGGGGCGGCATCCTCCTTCTCGATGGCTCCACCGCCGCCGCGCCTTTCAGCGAAACCTTCGGCACCTTCAACATCACCGCCGGCGGCAGCGCCTTGGCGGCTGTGGGGCCGCTGGCCACCCTGGAAATCGCCGGTGCCCCGTCGCGCAGCGCGGCCGGACAGGTCCACTTCCAGTCGATCGCCGGCGGCACGATCCGCCTCACCGGTGCCGGCGCCAACAGCCGCCTCGGCTCCTGGGCCACCTTTGGCCAGACCGCCGACGCCACCCCGACTGCCAGCAGCTGGGCGGCCACCGACGGTTCCGGCAACGTGGTCGCCTTCAGCGGCTACAGCACCGACAGCTTCAGTGCCGGCAACCACACCGATGTGGTCGCCGCCGGCCAGGCCGCTGCGGACACCGCCTCGGTGCGTTTCAACACCAGCGCCGGCACGATCACCTCCGGCACACTCAACCTCAGCGACGGGGGCTTGCTCATCACCACCAGCTACGCCGGCAGCGAACCCATCGGCACGGGCGTCGGCATCACCACCGGCGGTGCCGACCTCATCGTCCACAACTTTGCCCCCGCTTCGGTCACCCTGTCGGGCGACATCAGCGGCGGCCAGAATGTGGTCTTCAATGGCACCGGCACGACTGTGCTGGGCGGCACCAACACCTACACCGGTGCGACCTTTGTCACCGGCGACGCCACGGTCGCCTTCGATGATCCGGCCCGCTTCGGCAGCACGACCGGCTTCACCCTCAATGGCGGCGGCCTGAGCTACACGGCCGCGGCCACGGCCAGCCCTGTGATGACCCAGACGCTCACGATTGGCGACAACGGCGCCACGATCGCCGTCGCCGACGCCGGCAGTCGCCTGGTGCTGCGCGCCAGCGGCACGAACCAGTTCGTCGGCACCAGCAATCCGGTGGCCACGATCACCTCCGGCAACCCCTTCAGTGGCGACCTCACCTACGCCGGTCCCGGCACGATCCAGTTCGGCGATCGCTCGGCGGCGGCGGCCACTCAGGACCTGCTCGGCCTGCAGGCCACCTACACCGGCCTGACCTACATTGGCGACGGCGTCAATCCGGTCAAAGTCGACCTTCAGGGGCAGGGCAATGACAACGCCCAGTACACCGTCTTCGGCACCACCTACTCCTGGGCTGACGCCACCATCCTGCGCGACCAGGCGACCCTCGAAATTTCGCCGAAGCGCGGCGACGGCACCCGTGATCAGCAGATCCGGTTGCGCGAGTGGTTCCAGTTCGGCGAAGAGGCCGGGGATCAGGTCACCGTCCTCGGCGGCACCCAGCGCCAGCCGACTTTTGACGGTCAGTTGCGCATCATCGGTGACGTCACCTTCAACGCCACCGGCAACCTCTACGGGGATGCGGGCGGCACCGGCAATTCCGAGTTCCTGCTCAATCCCAACGAGGGCGGCATCTTCGGCTCGGGCAACATCACCAAAACCGGCAACGGCAACCTGCGCTTCTACAACCCGATGCGCGAGTGGACCGGTGATCTCGACATTCAGGACGGCTTCGTCGGCGTGCAGAGCTGGCAGACCAGCATGTTTGAGCCGACCGGCCTGATCCTGTTCGGCGATCCCCTGGGTCTCGACACCAGTGCCCTGCAGATCCGTGTCGAAACCCGCTTTGGCAACACCACCACCTCCATTGATTCCGGTGTACAGACCCTGGAGATTTCGCGCGACATTTTCATCCGCGACAACATCAAGCAGGAGGTCCGCCTGGCGCTCGGCTACAGCCCCGAGACCGTGCTTACCTTCTCGGGTGACATCCATTTGGGCAGCGGCAGCACGGGCGGCACTGGCGGCGCCAACAACCTGGGCCAGGTGCGCTTCTACATTGAGGACACCACCGGCATCGACGGCAATCTCGTCGGTCATGGCCAGCACCACGTGTTCAACATCACCGGCAACCTGAGCGGCAGCAACAACCTCATGCTCGACCACAATGAGGGCGGCAGCGCCAACGATGATGCCAATGACCAGTTCAGCACCTTCCTCTTCTCCGGTGACAACAGCGGCTACAACGGCCGGTTTACCGTCGGTCCGGAAGCCGGCACCGGCACCGGCAACTTTGATCGCGATGACATCGAGATCTTCCGCGCCGGCTCGGTGACCGCACTCAGCGCCGCCAACGATGTCGAACTGCGCAACCTGGCGATGTTCCAGGCCGGCGGCCAGAACCTCACCATCGGCAACCTGACCGGCAATGACGGCAACAGCACCACCGGTCTCTATTCCTTCACCAGCCCGAACTGGTATGCGGACCGGCTGACGACCGCTGACCTCGATGCCAAGGCCGGCCAGGTGATCAATGCCACCACCGGCGTCATCACCGCCACCGATTACACGCCGCTCGGCGACAGCTCGGCCATCGTCGAGAACGCTTCCAGCACCGTCGGCACCCTGACGATCACGCAGACCACCAATGGCAACTGGGATGTGCTCTTCCGCGATGGCCAGGTCTCGCACGTCAACGACGATGTGACTCAGTCCGCCGCCGCCTTGAACTTGGTGAAGGCGGGAGCGGGACGGGCGACGATGACGATTTTCAACGATTACACCGGCACGACGACGGTGAGCGAGGGTGCCCTGCAGGTGGGCAACGGCGGCACCGGCCAGTGGGAGCTGCTGGCCCAGGGCACGACCGTGGCGCGCACGGCGGTGAACACGGATGTCGGC
>CAZSBO010000092.1:0-16412 GCA_964605265.1 uncultured Prosthecobacter sp. | reverse complement strand
GTCGGCATCCGGGTTTTGCATGGTCTCGACCCCCACCGTGAGCTGGCCCGCGGCCATGACCTGACCGGTGCCATCGGTTTCAACGCCAGTGCGGAACTCACCGAGGAACTCGTCAAACTGGAAGAAGCGCAGGCGCGGGTGGCCCGGCTCAAGGGCAAGGCCATCCTCGAAGACGCCGTCCGCCAACTCGCCGAGGCTGGCATCACCGAGGTCGAAACCCTGCAGCGGCACGGCCGTCTGGTCGACACCCTGGAGGCATTGGAACCCGAGGCCGAACTCGTCGTGCTCGGCAAGCGCGGTGAACACTGCGACTTCGCCAAGGGCCACCTCGGCGGTGAACTGCAGCGCGTCATCCGCGCCAGCGTCCGCCCGGTCCTGGTCGCCGCGCGCGCTTTCAAGCCGATCGAACGTTTTCTCCTCGCCTATGACGGTGGACCGAGCGCGCTCAAGGCGGTTGAATTTGCATTGACCAGCCCGCTGCTGAAGGGCCTGCACTGCCATCTGCTGCGTGCCGGCCGTGTCGACGACACCGTCACCGCCGAACTGGAGGCAACCGCCGAAAAACTGCGCGCGACCGGTTATCAGGTGACCGCCGCCGCTCAGGCGGGTCCGCCTGAGGAGATCATCGCCCAGGTCGTCAAGGCTGCCGGCATCGACCTGCTGGTCATGGGTGCCTACGGCCACAGCCCGATCCGCCAGCTCATCCTTGGCAGCACCACCACGACCATGGTGCGCACCTGCCAGGTGCCGGTGCTGATGTTCCGCTGACCGCCCGCGGAAAGCTCAGAGGTCAGCGTCCTGGATGGCCTTCAGGCGTGTGCTGAGACGCTGCACGACGTCGGCATGCTCGGCGTATGCATTGTGTGTCTCTGCGGGATCTTGCTCAAGGTGGTAGAGCTGGCCGGGCGGGCCACCTTCCTTGGCAGGATCGAGTTGCTTCGGCTGGGAAAAGCCGCCGGAGCCGCGATGCCCAGCCACCAGCTTCCACGGCCCCTCGCGAATGGCGAACACGCCCTGCATGGAATGATGCACGGCAAACTCGCGCACGGGCTTGGCCGGCTTTTCCGCCAGCAGGGCAGGCAGGATGCTGCGGCTGTCCGGTCCGGCACCGGCGGGCAGCGGCTGACCGAGGATGTCGGCAGCGGTGGCGAGCAGGTCGGTCAGTTCCACCAGCTCCGCACTGACGCTGCCCGCGGGGGTTTTTCCCGGCCAGCGCACGACAAAGGGCACGCGATGCCCGCCCTCCCAGATGTCCGCCTTGGTGCCGCGCAGGTGGGCATTGCCCTGATGGCCGAACTCACGGATGTGCGCGGCGCGACCGGTGATTTTGGAATGCTTCACATCATCCGCCTCCCGGGCCTGCCACCAGTGAAACAGGCCGCCGTTGTCCGAGGTGAAAAGCACCAGGGTGTTGGCCGCGAGGCCGGTGCGGTCGAGTGTGTCGAGCACGGCGCCGACAAAGGCATCAGTCTCCACCACGAAGTCGCCATACTCACCCGCCTGGCTTTTGCCGCGATACTCCTGGTTCGTCACCACCGGCAGATGCGGCGAGGTCAGTGGCGCATACAGGAAAAACGGCTGCTTCGCCGCGGCCTGCTTTTCGAGGAAGGCCATCGCCTCGCCCGCGAAGCGCGGCATGACGGCGAAATTGGTGAAGTCCGGCGAGCGCAGGCCTTCGTCCGTGGCGAGGAAGAGCGCGTCGCGCAGGCGCTCCTGCCGGAGCGTCGGCAGGTGCAGCACGCGATCGTTGTGCAGGAAACAGAAGGGCGGCATGTTCAGCGAGGCGCTGATGCCAAAGAAGTGATCGAAGCCGACGGCATTCGGTCCGCCGGTGAAGGGGCGGGCATGATCGATGTCAAAGCCGGGCCGCACCCCCTGAGGTCCCCTGTCCTCGGTCTCCAGCTTACCCCCCTGGCGCGTCCATTGCAGACCGAGATGCCATTTGCCGATGCAGCCGGTGCGGTAGCCGGCCTTCTTCAAGAACGAGGCCACGGTGACGCGCTCCGGCTCGATGAGCGGCGGGCTGTAGCCGTCGAGCACGCCCGATGTCATCCGCGTGCGCCAGGCGTAACGCCCGGTGAGCAGGCCGTAGCGCGTCGGCGTGCAGACGGCGGAAGGCGTGTGCGCATCGGTGAACCGCATGCCCTCCCGGGCGAGCCGGTCCACGTGCGGCGTCGGGATCTTCGACTGCGGATTGTAGCAGGCCACATCGCCGTAGCCGAGGTCATCGGCGAGGATGACCACGAGGTTGGGCGGCTCGGCAGCCAAGGCAGCGAGCAGAGGGCACAGGACCGTTGGAAGGAAAAGGTGTTTCATGGGAAAGGCCTCATCAAGAGGGTTGCCGCAGGCAGTCACCTCGGCAGGTGCCAGTCGGGGCCATCGGCCATGACGCTGGCGTTGATCCTGAGCAGCTGGTTTTTCAGGCGCTCCAGCAGTTCGGGATGCTCAGCGGCGAGGTCGGTGGTTTGCGCGGGGTCTTTTTCCAGGTTGAAGAGCTGCCAGTTCTTGTAGGCACCGGACTTGATGGCGGGAATCCAGGCCTCGCGAAACAGGTTGTCCGTGGAAAGCTCGAAAGCGGGGTCGGCGGTAAGCGACCAGGGACCGTCGCGCAGGGCGACGATGGGGCGGGATTTTTGCAGGTGCCAGAAAAGCGGCTGATGACGGGTGAAGGCACGGCCAGTCTTCGGCTTGAGCAGGGGCGAGAGATCCGAGCCGTCCAGAGGCACGTCCTTCGGTGGCGCAAGACCGAGCAGGCCGCAGACCGTGGGCAGTACGTCGACAAGACCGGCGGGGGTGTTTTCCACACGCCCCGCGGCAATGACGCCCGGCCAGTGAAAGATGCCGGGCACGCGGATGCCGCCTTCCCAGTTCATGCCTTTCTGACCGCGCAGACGGCCCACGCGATCCTTGCGGTAGCTGCCGTTGTCGCTGGCGTATAGGATGAGCGTGTCGCCGGGTGGGGCGACCTCCGCAAGCTTCGCCAGCAGCCGGGCGATGGCACGGTCGGTGTTGTCGATGGTACCCGAGTAGATGGCGGCAGCATCCTTGAGTTTGCCATAGCCTCCGACGATCTCGTCCGGCGCGGCAAGGGGGGCGTGCGGCTCGTGAAACCAGACGTTGAGGAAGAAGGGTTTGTCCCCGGGCCGCTGCTTGTCGAGCCAGGTGATGGCTTCATCGACGACGAGCTGGCAGGAATACCCCTCGAGTTTGCCCACGGGTTCGCCGTTGCGCAGGAAGGTCTCGGGATTGCGATGGCTGGGCTCGGCATTGTTCCAGGTCGCAAACCAATGGTCAAAGCCGTGCTTGTCAGGCGTCGGCTTGTCATGCTTGGGCGTGGGCAGCCCCAGGTGCCATTTGCCAACATGGGCGGTGGCATAGCCGTTTTGCTTCAACACCTCCGCCAGTGTGACCTCGCGCTCCAGCAGGTGCGAGCGCTGCACGGCATCGCTGATCCAACTGTAAACCCCCGCGCGGATGTGGTGCCGACCGGTGAGCAACACCGCCCGCGAGGGCGAGCACACCGCGCAGCCGGAATAAAAATCGGTGAACCGCGTGCCCCCTGCCGCAAGGGCATCAAGCGTCGGTGTCTTCACCGGGCCGCCGTAACAACCGATGTCCTGGTGGCCAAGATCGTCCGCAAGCAGTACGACGACATTCGGACGTGCCGCCGCGACGGCTGCCGGGAAGATGGAAAGGACGAGACCAGCGGCGAAAAGGATCCGACGAGCGACTTGCAGGGATGCCATGCGTTTGGCAACGGGCGACAGGCAAACGTCTTGCACAGCCACGTCCGAAACGCGCATCCGCCCGGCTTCGTTGCATCTGCCTCAAGGAGGACTAGGGCCACAGCAGATCCGCCAAGGGTCCTCAACCGCCCCCCTGCTGCGGATCAGGAGTCGACACGGATCCCACACGGAAGCCAGAGCGCCCGCACAAAAACCGAGCAGTTTTGCCCCCGTTCGGAGAAGCCCTTGAGCTTTACTTGGTCAATCCACCAAGTAAGCTAAGGTTGTGAAAACGCTGCAGGTTTATGATCCGGCCATGTGCTGCGCCACCGGCATCTGCGGCCCCAATGTCGATCCCGATCTGGTCAACTTTGCCGGCCTGCTCTCCATGCTGGCCAATGCCGGCGTCGCCGTCGAACGCTACAACCTCGCCCAGCAACCGCTCGCCTTTGTGAAGAATCCGAAGGTGAAGGCCGCGCTCGAGCAGGAGGGACCGACCGTGCTGCCGCTCATTTATCTCGACGGCGAGGTCTATCTGAAGGGGCACTACCCCAGCCACGACGAACGACCCGCGTTTTTCCGCGCGGCGCTCGGCAAGGAGGCCCACGCATGAACCTGCCACCCTACCAACCTGAGCCGGCCCACAGCACGCGCTTCCTGTTTTTCACCGGCAAGGGCGGGGTCGGCAAGACCTCCCTTTCCTGTGCCGCCGCACTGCGCCTCAGCGCCGCCGGTCGGCGTGTGCTGCTGGTGAGCACCGATCCCGCCTCCAACCTCGACGAGGTGCTGCAGACAGCGCTGAGCCGTCGGCCCACCCCCGTGCCCGGGGCGCCGGGATTGGACGCCCTCAACATCAACCCGATCGAAGCCGCCGCGGCCTACCGCGAACGCCTGATCGGCCCGATGCGAGGCCTGCTGCCCGAGGCGGCACTGCGCAGCATGGAGGAGCAACTCTCCGGCGCCTGCACGGTCGAGATCGCCGCCTTCGATGAGTTCTCCGGGCTGATTGGCGACGCCAGCGCCGCTGCCGGCTACGACCACGTCCTCTTCGACACCGCCCCCACCGGCCACACCCTGCGCCTGATGAGCCTGGCCAAGGCCTGGGATCAATTTCTCGACACCAACACCAGCGGCACGTCCTGCCTCGGGCCGTTGGCCGGTTTGGAAAAGCAGCGCGGCATCTACGAGGCCACCGTGCACACCCTGGCCGATCCGGCCGCCACCACCCTGGTGCTCGTCAGCCGGCCGCAATCGGCCGCCCTGCGCGAGGCCGCCCGCACCTCGGCAGAATTGCAGGCGCTCGGCGTGGCCAACCAGCAACTCGTCATCAACGGCGTCTTCACCACCCCCTGCCCGAACGACCCCACCGCGCAAGCCCTGCAGCAGCGCGGCACCGAAGCCCTCGCCCGCCACGCCGACATCCTGGGTCGCCTGCCGAGCTTCAGCGTGCCGCTGCGCGCCATCAACATCCTCGGCCTCGACGGCCTGCGCCTCCTGCTCGACGGCAGCAGCGAGGCCACCCGCGGAGAAGCGACGCCGCCAGCGCCAGCCATGGAAAGCCTGGCCGATCTGCTGGGCGACCTCGAGCAGGCCGGCGCCGGTGTGATCCTGACCATGGGCAAGGGCGGCGTTGGCAAAACGACCGTGGCCGCCGCTCTCGCCGTCCAGCTCGCGCGACGCGGCCACGCCGTGCATCTCAGCACCACCGACCCCGCCGCGCATGTCGCCCAGACGCTCGACGGCCGTATCGAGGGCCTGACTCTGAGCCGCATCGATCCGGTTGCGGAGACCGCCTCCTACACCGCCGAGGTCCTGGCCGAGCAGGGCTCGCAGATGGATGCCGCCGGCCGCGCCCTGCTCGCGGAGGACCTGCGCTCGCCCTGCACCGAGGAGATCGCCGTCTTCCGCGCCTTCGCCCGCGAGGTGGCACGCGGTCGCGATCGTTTTGTCGTGCTCGACACCGCCCCGACCGGCCACACCCTGCTGCTGCTCGATGCCAGCGAGGCCTACCACCGCGAGCTGCAGCGCCAGGCGCGAAGCAGCCAGCCCGAGGAAGTCCTGCACCTGCTCGAGCGCCTGCGCGATCCCGACTACACGCGCGTGCTGCTGGTCACCCTGCCCGAAGCCACCCCGGTGCATGAGGCCGCAGCCCTGCAGACCGACCTGCGCCGCGCCGGCATCGAACCCTGGGCCTGGATCATCAACCAGAGCCTGCAGGGCTGCGGCAGCTGCGATCCCCTGCTGCAGCGCCGCGAACAGGCCGAACGTCGCTACCTGCACGAAGTCACCGAAGTCCACGCCCGCCGCACCGCCTGGCTACCCTGGCAGGCCGAAGAACCCGTCGGCCCCGAGGCCCTCGCCCGCCTCGCCGAAGCGCGCGGCCTGGAAGCGCCAGCTCGCTGAAGTTCTTTTCGGCCACGAAGAACACGGCCCCGGCGCAGCGGGGCCCTACCCATTCGTCATTCCTTCCCCTTCCCCTTCCCCGCTGCGCGACCGCCGGTTTCGGCGGGCAGCGACTGGTTGCGGATCCAGACGTACTGCTTCCAAGAGCCTTCGTAGAGTCGCACTTTCGGGTAACCGAGCACGTGCTTGAGGGTGAAGTAGAGCAGGCTGCCCTCGCGCGAGGTACCGCAGTAGCAAATGATTTCCTGATCCGGCGTGATGCCGGCACGCTGCAGTTCGGCCTTCATGCTGGCGAGGGATTTGAACTGATGGGTGTTGTCGCTCTCCATCAGGCGCGCCCAGTGGAAGCTGATGGCACCGGGGATGTGCCCCTTGCGCAGCCAGACATCGTCGTTGCCCTGGTACTCATTCAGCGGCCGGGCATCGACCAGCAGCTTGCCAGGTTGGCCGGCATGGGCGAGCACCTCATCGACATCCGCGGCCATGCCCTTGGTGCCGCGCCAGGGCAACCGGCCCGTGGGATTGCCAAAGTAGGCGCGCTCAGCAGCGAAACCGGCCTTCACCCAGCCGGCAAGACCACCGTCGACAACGCGGATCTGGTTGATGCCGAACTTCTCCAGCACATACACCACCATGCTGGTGCTGAGGATCTCATCATTCGGCAGGCGATCCCCCGTGGCATAGACGAGGTGAAGTCGATCCTTGTCGGCGCCGGCGCGCTTGAGCAGGGCCTTGGTCAGGCGGTCGGGCAGGTACTGCACCGGCACGGCCTGATCGGTGCCGCGCAGGGTGTCGAAGTTGAGGTGATGCGCGGTCGGCAGGTGACCGCGGAAGTAGTCCTTGTAACCGCCGCGGGTGTCGAGCACGACCGGCCGCTGCGCGGGATCGGGATGTTCGATGAGCTTTTTCGCTTCGGCGGGCGAGATGACACCGATGTCGGCCTGGGCGGCGACGGTGAACAGGGCGAGGGTAAGCAGCATTTTCATGGGAGTAAAAGTCGCAGCAGGACAAACAGCAGCGCGGCGAACAAAGCCGCGCAGGGCAGTGTCACGACCCAGGCGGCGAGCACGGGGAGGACCGTCCGCCATTTCGCCTGACGGGTGGTGATGCCGATGCCGAGCAGGGCGCCGACCGAAACATGGGTGGTGGAAACCGGCAGCGCATGCAGGCTGGCGGTGGTGACCAGCAGGGCGGTGGCAAGGTTGGCGGCAAAACCCTGGCCGGGATTCATGTCGGTGATCTTGTGGGCCAGGGTCTCGGCCACCCGGCGCGCGCTGATCAGGCCGCCGAGGGTCATGGCACCCAGGATCGCCAGCGGACCGGCCTCGCCCGACAACCCGCCAATGCCGAGCAGCAGGGCGGCCATCTTGGGGGTGTCGTTCAGACCGCGGGCAAAACCGACCGCGCCGGCACTGAGAAAGTGCAGGGCGTCGAGCGAGCGCGTGCGGTGATCGGGTGCCAACCGCAGGCCTTTCAAGGCCAGGTAAAGCAAACCACCGGCGGCCACGGCCAGCACCGGACTGAGCAGCAGCGGTTGCACGAAACTCTGCCAGAGCCGACCCACATGCACCTCACCGGCCGTCCAGCCCGCACCGAGCAGGGCACCGGTGAGCAGGTGGGTGGTCGAGACCGGAAATCCCCAGCGGGTGGCGAGCAGGCCGGCCAGTGCCGCGCCTCCGGCCACCGCCGGCAAAAACGCCGGTCCGGCAATCAAGGCATCGGGCACCAGCCCCTTGCCTGAGAAGGCCTTCAACATCGCCCCAGCCAGCGCCATCGAGGCGAGACCGCCGGTCGCTGTCGTCACCGCCGCCCAGTGCACCGCCCGACGATAACTCGTCGTGCCGCTGCCATAGAGCGAGGCCACCGCCTTGAAATTCGCGTTCGCGCCGTTGGCGTAGGCCACGGCGAGAACAGCGACAAACAGGACAGCGAGCACAGCGCCCCGTTGTCATTGTTTGCCGGATCGCGCAAATATTATTTGCCTGTTTGCGCAGATTATCGCCATGAGCACCAACCTCTGCCTTCTCCACCGAATGAAGTTAAAAACAGGATCACGTCAAAGCCCCACCGCAACTGCTGCCGGAGCCGGCCGTGCAACCGAGACAGTGATTGGCCGTGAGGATGGGGTATTGGCCGATGCTTTGTGGCGTCACGTCCCAGAGGAAGAGGTCCTTGCCGTTGCGCAACTGCATGCCGAGCATCTGGTTGAAGTCGCAGTCATAGACCTCGCCGCGCCAGCCGATGTTGAGGGTGCTGCGGCACATGAGCCCGTCCACGGTGGCGGGATTGAAGCTGTTGGCGAGCAGGTCGAGATAAGCGTCCCACTGGTAGGTTTCACGAAGGTGGGTGGCAAATCTGGCGATGGGCAGGTTCGTGAGGGTGAAGAGCCGAGTGAAGACAATGCCGTAGCGCCTCGCCAGCTCCTCCTTGTAGTCCGCTTCGAGTTCGGCCTGACTCGGCGGCAGCCTGGGGCCGAGCGGGTTATAGACCAGCGTGAGCGGCAGTTTTGTGCCGTAACCCACGGCGTTGAGCTTGCGCAAGGCACGGATGCTTTTGGCGAAAACGCCGCCGCCACGCTGCTCGTCCACATTTTCCTCCAAATAGCACGGCAGCGAGGCCACCACTTCGACCTCGTGCTTTGCGAGAAAATCCGGCAGATAGGCGTGCGATTTCGTTTCGATGATGGTGAGATTGTTTCGATCAATGACATGCGCCCCGACACTGCGGGCCGTCTCGACGAAGTCATTGAAGTGTTCGCTCAGTTCCGGTGCCCCCCCGGTGATGTCCACCGTGGCCGGCCTGTGCTCCAAGATCCACGCGCCGACACGCCGCGCCGTGGCCTCATCCATCATCTCCGTGCGGTTCGGCCCTGCATCCACATGGCAGTGCACGCAGGTCTGGTTGCACTTGCGACCCACGTTGATCTGCAGCGTCTGAAATGCACCGCGGGTGAGCGGGACGGCGTGTTCGGTGAGCTTTTGCTGGAAACGGTTCATGGTGTGGATCAGCAGCAGTTAGCGCCTTCGCCATCCGATCGGCAGTTCGCGGCTTTGGTGGTGGCGTTGGAGTCGCGTCCCTTGTACATGACGGCCTGGTTGCGCTCGAAGCAGGGGCCCTGCCTGCCCTTCCACGCCTGCACGGTGACGCTGCGGAACTCGATGCCTTCCACAGTCTGCCAGGGCTGATCATCGCGTTTCAGAATCTCAATGCCGTGGAATCCAGCGTTCTGGAAAGCCTGCAAAAAGCCCTCCTCGGTGAAGGCACCGCTGATGCAGCCACTCCACAAAATGGGATCGCGCTGCATGCCCGCCGGCACGTCCTCATCGCTGACGATGTCGGAGATGACGGCGCGCCCGCCGTTTTTCAGCACTCGAAAAAGTTCTTCAAAGAGACGGCGCTTGTGCGGTGCCTCGACGAGATTGAGCACGCAGTTGGAGACAACGACATCGACACTTTCGGTAGCAACGAGCGGGTGCTTCACGCGCAGCTCCTCCGCGAGTTCGTCGGCGGCGAGAAAGGACGCGGCATCGGTGATGGGCCGCTGCTTCAGCTCGGTATCGAGGATTTCCAAATCCAGCGCGAGATCCTGGATGCGGCCCTTGCGGAATTCGACGTTCGCATAGCCGACACGCTCGGCCACAAGGGGGGCATTGCGCCGGGCCACTTCCAGCATGTCGTCGGTCATGTCCACACCGATAACCTTGCCGGTGGGACCGACCACCTGGGAGGCGATGAAGCAAATTTTCCCCGTGCCACTGCCCAGATCAAGCACGGTCTCGCCCGGGTGCAGGTGCTTGGAGGGATCGCCACAGCCGTAGTCCTTCTCAATGACCTCGGCGGGGATGATCTTCAGATACTGCGGGTCATAGCTCACCGGACAGCACAGCGCAGCCTCGGGGGCCTTGGCTGCGGCGGCGTAACGATCGCGGGTGGCGGATTCGGCGGTGGGGCTTGCGGCTTTTGACATGGGATGATCAAGGATGAAGGAGACCTAGAGGGCGTGGGCGGCTTCGAGGATGTGTCATCAACGGAAAATCCTGACAAAGGACCGGCAGCGTCTCACCACCCGCCGTTCGTTTTCAGCCATCTCAACCCTGGATCTTGTCGAGGTGGAACTGGCAGCAGCCCAAGTCGAGGGTCTGGGTGCCGGGCTGCAGGCGGCTGCGCAGGCCGGCGGCGAGTGCGTAAACATGCTGCTGGCTCTGCTTTTCCATGGCCACCAACCCGGCCTCGCGCAGCACGCGCAGGTGCTTGGAAGCGTTGTAGGGTGTCAGTCCCAGCGAGTCACAGAGATCGTTGACGCAGCAGGGGCCGGCAAGCAGGCGTCGCACCAGCTTCAGCCGGCTCTCCTCCGCCAGTGCACGCATGGCGGCCAGGCAGTCGAAACGAACGCGGGAGCTGCGGGGCATGAACCAGCTTAAACAGGCCCGGCGCTCCGGCAAGGGCCGGCTTGGCACGGAGCCACCGTTCCGGTTCTCGTTCCCGTTCCCGTTCCCGTTCCCGGTTCCCGGTTCTCGGCTCTCTTATCCCTCATCCCTTTTCCCTTTTCCCTTTTCCCTTTTCCCCATTGCCTTCCCCTGCATCCACAGCTTGCTTGCCGCATGTCCGAAGTCGTTGTCATCGGGGCCGGGCCGGCCGGCTGTACCCTGGCGGCGCTGCTCGCCCAGCGCGGCCTCTCCTGCACCGTGTTCGACGACGATCAACGCCCCGATCTGCTGGTCGGTGAATCGCTCATCCCCGGGGTGGTGCCGGTGTTCCGGCAGCTCGGCATCGAGGATCAGGTCGCGGCGATGTCCATGCGCAAGCCGGGTGCCTCGTTCTTCGACGGCGCCGACGGCCCGCGCATCCATTTCAGCTTCACCAACGTCGCCGACCACCTGCCACCCTACGCCTTCAACACGCCGCGGCCCGAGCTCGACAACCTGCTGCGCCGGCGCGCGGAGGAACTCGGCGCGCGCTTCCTTCACGCCCGCGCCCAGCTCGAAGCCTGCGAGCGCGACGGCCAGCCGTCGGTGCGCCTGAGCGAAGCCAGCCGGGCGCTGGCCGGTCTGCCGGCCGGAGCCGAGCCGCTGCTCATCGATGCCTCCGGTCGCGCACGCGCATTTGCCCGCCTGATGAACCTGCCGGCGCAGCGCGGCGGCCGCGATGACGTCGCCCACTTTGCCCATTTTGAAGACTTCCCGCACGACGAGGTGCCGGAGGGCCAGGTCATCATCTCGCTGCTGCGCGCCGGCTGGAGCTGGCGCATTCCCCTGCCGGGCCGACTCTCGGTCGGCGTGGTGATCCGCAAGGAAGCGGCGCGCGCACTCGGCGCCACGCCCGAGGAGCGACTCGAGCGCATCCTGCGCGAGGACCCGGCCTTTGGCGGGCGCGGCGCGCACGCCCGGCGCGTGACGCCGGTGATGACCTACACGAACTACCAACTGCTGTCCGAACGCGGTCACGGCCCGGGCTGGGTGCTGCTCGGCGACGCCTTTGGCTTTGTCGATCCCATGCTGTCGCCCGGCCTGTTTTTGTCGCTGCAGGGCGCGCGCGAACTCGACGACTGCGTCTTCCGTCGCGGCACCGAACTGTTGCAGCAACCGGCGGCACTGGCGCGGGCGCTCGACACCTACAGCCGGCGCATGATCGACTGGCATCAGGCCTGGACCGAGCTGATCGCCTACTTCTACGACGGCCGCATCTTCCGCCTGCATCTGGCCGGCCGGCATCTGGCGGAAAAACCCTCGCCCTTCAACATCGCCAGCGTCATGGAGCGCCACTCCAAGCGTCAGATCGCCAGCATGGCCTCGGGCGGACGCACGCGTTCGCGCTACAGCCGACAGTTGATCCGCCTGCTGTCCAGGCACCTCATCTGGGGGGTGCCGCCGGCCGAGACGTTTGCGGTGCGCGACCGCCTCGCCGCCTGAGCCTGCCCGCGCAGGTCAGAGTTCCTTGATCCGCAGGTTGCGGAACCAGGTCTTGTCCTTGTGATCGGTCAGCATGATCCGGCCCTTGCCAGGCGCAAAGCCAACCTTGGTCTTGAACTTGCTTTCCGCGATCTTGGCCTGCCAGTCGGCCGAGCGGGTGTCGGCCTCGCCCACGAGCACGCCGTTGAGCCAGTGCTGCAGCTTGCCGTCCTTGGCGACGACGCGGCTGGCGTTCCACTGGCCGGGCGGATTGACTGAAGTCTTCACCGTCGGCGCCTGGATGTCGTAGAACGAGGCGGTCAGACGCTTGGCGCCGTTTTTGGCATCCGGATGCTTCTGGTCGTCGAGCATTTGATACTCGATGCCGAGCCACTCCTTGCCGCCGACCTGGGTGACCCAGTACTTGACGCCGTTGTTGCCGCCCTCGGCGATCTTCCACTCCCACTCGAACTCGAAGTTCGTGTATTCCTTGTCGCTGAGCAGGTTGCCGCCGACGCCGTCGAGCATGAGCACGCCGCCCTCGATCTTCCAGCCCGGGCCGGGCGCCTTGCCGCCCGCGGCGGTCCAGCCAGCGAGGCTTTTGCCGTCAAACAGCGACACAGGTTCGGCAGCGTGCAGGCCGAGGACGAGCAGGGGGAGAATCAGCAGCGACTTCATGGAAGTCGCATCCTTGACCGGGGCCGGGCGTCCGGTCAAGCGCCGAGGTGGGCGGCGTAGGCGGCCTGCACCGCCCGCGTCAGCGGTCCGGGTGTGGCCAGCGCACGACCGTCGATCTCGGCGATCGGATGGACGTCGCGGGTCGAGGAGGTGAGGAAGGCCTCCTCGCAGCGCGTCAGCACCCCGGCCGGCAAAGCCGTTTCCGCGCAGTCGATGCCGGCCGCCGCGCAGGCCTGCAGGACCAGCAGGCGGGTGACACCGGCCAGGCAGCCCGAGGCGAGCGGTGGCGTCTGCAGTTGGCCGTCGACCACGACAAAGACGTTCGAGCCGGTGCCCTCGCAAAGTTCGCCGCGGGTGTTGGCCAGCAGGGCCTCGCCGCAGCCGCGGCGCTTGGCCTCGGCGAGGGCGATGACGTTCTCGGCGTAGGAGATGCTCTTCACGCCGGCGAGCGCGCCGTTTTCATTGCGGGTCCAGGGCACGAGGCAAACCTTCTCGCTCGGCGGCCAGGAGTTCAGGGGCGTGGCCGCCACCAGCCGGGTCCCCTTGCCTGCCCCGCGATCGGAACCGAGCGGGCCGTCGCCGCTGGTCTGGGTGACGCGGACACGCGCATCGAGCAGGCCGTTGGCGCGCACCGCCGCCGCGATGGCATCGGCAAATTCCGCCTCGTCCATGGCGGTCAGTCCCAGCGTCGCGCAGGAGCGCACAAGGCGCTGCCAGTGCTCGCGCAGGCCGATGACGCGGCCCTTGCGCACGGCCAGGGTCTCGAAGACACCGTCGCCCACCAGCAGGCCGTGTTCGAAGGGCGAAAGCCGCGCTTCCTGCGCGGGCAGCACGCGGCCATTGAGCCAGATTTGGACGGGTTCGGACATGGTCGCGACATGGCGCAGGCCGGGCCTGCCTTCAAGCGGCGAAAACAGTCCATGACATCGGCGTGGCCTGTGAAATGGGTGACCATGCTCCGTCTGGAAAATGTTCATGGCCCCCGCCTCGCCCCGCACCTCGACGCGCTCGGCGCCCTGCGCATCGCCGTGTTCCGCGACTACCCCTACCTCTACGACGGCACGCTGGAGTATGAGCGCGACTACCTGCGCACCTACCTGAGCAGTCCGGACAGCCTGGTCGTGCTGGTATTCGATGGCGAAACGGTCGTTGGGGCCAGCACCTGCCTGCCACTGGCCCAGGAAGGTCCGGAGTTTCAGTCGCCCTTCCTGCAGGCCGGGATCGACGTCGCCCCCATCTGTTACTTTGGCGAGTCCATCCTGCTGCCGGCCTACCGCGGCCGCGGCATCGGCAAACGCTTTTTCCAGCGCCGCGAGGAACACGCCGCCAAGCTCGGCGCCCGCATGACCACCTTCTGCGCCGTCGATCGTGCCGACGACCATCCGCAGCGGCCGCCGGGTTACCGGCCGCTCGACGACTTCTGGACCTCGCTCGGCTACCGCCGGCGCCCTGAGCTGCGCGCCGAGTTCGTCTGGAAGGAGATCGGCGAGGCGACGGAATCGCCCAAGCACCTGACCTTCTGGACGAAGGACTGGAAGTAAAGGCTCACTGACGCACCGCGAACAGGTGCATGGACGTGCCGTGCGGATTCAGTTCAACGTAATTGTCGGGGCCGCTCCACGCGTAAGTCTGGCCGTGCATGAGGTCGTGCACCTGAAAGGGACGTGACGGATCGAGACCGAGCGCGACGAGGTCGAGGTGGACCAGACCGGCGACGGTCTGATGGCCGTCGAGGCTGACCACGCAGAGCAGTCGATCCTCAAAGTCCGGCGTGCACTTGCTGTAGCAGAGCATCTCGCCGTGGTCGGCACCGTGGAAGACGAGGTTGTCGTAGAGCTGCAACGCGCGGTGCTCGCGGCGCAGGCGGTTAAGCCGGCCAATGAAACCCTTGATGTTGCCCGGTGCGTTGTAATCGCGCTGTTTGAGTTCGAACTTTTCCGAATCCAGGTACTCCTCCCGGCCCGGCAGCGGCTGGTTTTCGCAGAGTTCATAGCCTGCATACAGGCCCCAGCACGAGGACAGCGTAGCGGCGAGCGCGGCGCGCAGGCGGAAGATACTGGCCGGCGCGTTCTGCAGGTAAGAGGGATGAATGTCCGGCGTGTTCGGCCAGAAGTTGCCGCGGTAGTACCAGCGCATCTCACCCTGGCACAGCTCGCTCGCATACTGCGTCAGGCCGGCCTTGTCCTCGCGCCAGGTGAAGTAGGTGTAGCTCTGGCTGAAGCCGATCTTGCCGAGCACCTGCATCATCCTCGGCTTGGTGAAGGCCTCGGCCAGGAAGATGACCTCGGGATCCTTGCGGTGCACGGTCCGGATGAGTTCCTCCCAGAAGGCCACCGGCTTGGTGTGCGGATTGTCGACCCGGAAGATCTTGACACCCTTGTCGACCCAGAACAGCACGACGTCGATCAGCTCACGCCAGAGGTTCTTCCAGTCGGCGCAGTGGAAGTTGAGCGGGTAGATGTCCTGGTACTTCTTCGGCGGGTTTTCCGCGTAGCGAATGCTGCCGTCGGGCCGCTGGTAAAACCACTCCGGATGCTGCTTCACATAGGGATGATCCGGCGAGCAGTTGATGGCGAAGTCGAGGGCGATTTCCAGGCCGCGGTTCTTCGCCTCGCCCACCAGCCAGACAAAGTCCTCCAGCGTGCCGAGCTGTGGCTCGATCGCGCGATGGCCGCCGGCCGGGCCACCGATGGCCCAGGGACTGCCAACATCCCCCGGCAGGGCGGTGAGGGTGTTGTTGCGGCCCTTGCGCGCGGTGATGCCGATCGGATGGATCGGCGGGAAGTAGATGACATCAAAGCCCATCTCCTTGGCATCATCGAGGCGCGGCAGGCAGTCACGGAAGGTGCTGTGCTTGTCGGCCCGGCCCTCGGCGCCGCGCGGGAAGAATTCGTACCAGGCCGAGAACCGGGCACGCTCGCGCTCGACGATGACGCCGAGCGGCGCGGAGGTGGTCGACAGGGAGCGATCGGCAAAGGCATCCATCAGCGCCTGCAGTTCGGCGGATTGCAGGACATCGAGCAGGCCGGCGGCCGGTCGACCGGCGAGCAGGTCGGCGATTTCTTCAAGCTGGGCGGCCGCCTCGGCGGACCCGGCGCCGCGGGCGCGGCCGGCGGCCTCGCGCAGCAGACGCGCCCCTTCCAGCGCCTCGACCGGCACATCCGGATCGGCGGCCTCGACACGGACCACGAAGGTCTTTTTCCAGCCCTTGAAGCTGTCGGCCCAGGCTTCGACGACATACTCCCAGCGACCGGCCTTGCCGAACTCGCAGCGGCCCTGCCAGCGGTCGTTGTCGACCGGCTTCATCGGCGCCTCAAACCAGCGGCGACTGCCCTGCAGGCGCCAGCGCAGCACGGCGCTCATGACCACATGGCCATCGGTGAAGGCGTCGCACCAGACGTCGAGCGGTTCGCCAATGACGCGCTTGACGGCGTGACGGCCGCCTTCGAGGCAGGGGTAGAAGTTTTCGAGAACGACGGTGGGAGCGTGGGCGGCGGACATGCGAGGGCACATGGAGCGCCGGGGCGCGCAGGTCGCAAGCGCGGAAATGCCGCGAATCCTGTCCTCAGCGCCCGGTCAGTCGGTTCCAGAGCTTGCGCGCGCCAGTCGCGGTCGGCTTGGCCGATGCCGAAGCGGCGCGACCCGCACTGGCCGGACCACGCGGCTTGTCCTGACGGGGTCTGTCCGAACGCGGCCTGTCTGAGCCCGCCTCAGCGTC
>CAZSBO010000091.1:0-16507 GCA_964605265.1 uncultured Prosthecobacter sp. | reverse complement strand
CTCGACCCTGCTTTCAGACTCCAACTCCTCGGGGCTCTTCATGCGTAAGCCCTGGCAGGCAGGCATTGACCCGGTATCTGCCACTTGCTGACGAGTGGACGGTATGGGACAATGAATTTCCTCCTCCGGTGCCCATCGCCCATCAGAGCACCTCCACCCTCCGAGATCTCACGGCCATGTTGAATCGTAAAGGCTTTCTGGAAGAACCGCCTGTCGAGATGTCAGCCATGACCGAACTCATGTTGGAGGCCGGCCGCCGCGCCACCGCCAGAATGCTCGATCTCTACCAGCGCCATGGCATCGAGGTCACACCGCAAATGACCCTTGCCAGAACTCCCGAGGCTACAACGCAGGAACCTCGCGACCTTCGACCGCTCATGACCGATGCCGGGTGAGAGTCGATGGCTGATCGAAGCCCCAGGTCCCCATTGGTTCTCGGTTTCGCAGTTCGCGGTTGTCAGCGTGACGTTCCCTTCCCCCTTGCCCAAGCGGCTCCGGCCCGGCAAAGTGGAGACATGAGACGCTGGGCCCTTCTCTCCCTTCTGCTGTTTGCAGCCACTCTTGGGTCGGCCATTGACACCGCGCTTGAAGCGCATTCCGGCGTCGCCGTGATCCAGATGAAGTCGAGGCAGCAGACCGAAATCCGCGGCGCAGAGCGCAGTCACTACAACAACCTCATGGCCTGGCAAGTGATTCGAACGCTCCTGCTCGCCGGTGGCTTCGCCTGCAGCCTGAAGATTTGGCGCACCATGAGAAGCGCCTGAACCGACTCGGAGCCTGCGCCCTCACCCCTTCTTTTTCTTCCGTGCAGGTGCCGCCCTGCCAAGCTCGGGCCCCTTGTCGGCGGGCATCGCCTGATGCCACTCCAGCAGCGCGCGGGTCAGGCGGGTCACGCGCTCCGGCTCTTCGGCCGCGCGGTTGCGACTCTCCCCAGGATCCTCGCGCAGGTGGTAGAGCTGCGGCTTGGAACCGTCGTACTCGCAGAGCAATTTCCAGTCGCCCTCGCGCACGGCGAGATCCGGCAGTCGCTCAGGCGAGGCGCCCATCGTTTTGCGATCGGGCGGCCGGCGCCAGAAGATCGGCGCGCGCCGCGAGGCCTCGCTCTGTCCCAGAAGGGTCGGCGCCAGGTTTTCGCCATCGAAGCTGACATCCACCGGTGGTTCGCCGCCGGCGATCGAGAGCAGTGAGGGCGCCAGATCAAAGGCAGCCAGCACCGAGCGCGCATTGCTGGAGCCGGCCTTGCAGGAGGCGACCAGGCCCGGCCCCCAGACGATGAGGGGCGAGCGCGTACCGCCTTCGTAAAGCGTGGCCTTGGTGCCGCGAAACGGGCCGGCACTGCCGACCCCGGGCTCGGGTCCGTTGTCAGAGCAGACAAGCAGCAGGGTGTTGTCGCGCAACACGGGGTCCGAACGCAGAAACTCGGCTAGGCGGCCGATCTGGCGGTCGAGTTCGGCAAGCACGGACAGATACAGCCCGCGCTTGTCATCGGCCCATTCCTCGACCCTCGGCCACCACGGGCCGTGCACGTCGTCGGGCCAGAGGTTGACATAAAACGGTTTGCCGGCCGCGACGGCGCGCTTCATGAAGGGCACGGCGGCATCGACAAAACCGCGGCTGATCTCCGAGCGCTGCATCCAGACGACCGGTCCGCCGAGTCGCTCGGCATCAGCCCAGATGCGCCCCGGTTCCGTGTCGCCGGGCTTGAGGGTGAGCGGCAGCAGCTTGGCGCCCATGCCCTCAAAATTGGTCAGGGTTTCGTCGAAGCCGTAGGCGGTGATTGGCGGTGCGTCATCGACATCGCGCTGGCCGCCGAGGTGCCACTTGCCGAAGTGGCCGGTGGCATAGCCGTGCGCCTGCAGCAGGCGCGGCAGGGTCGGCGCCTGCGGATCGAGCCACTGGGCGACCCCGCGGCGCTCGTTGTCGGGGCGAGCAGATCGGCGAGTTGACATGGAAATGCTCGAAGCGCAGGCCTTCGGAGGCCAGCCGGTCGAGGTTCGGCGTGCGGGTGTCGCGCCCGCCGAAGCAGGTGAAATCGCCCCAGCCGAGGTCATCGATGAAGACCACGACAAAGTTCGGCGGCGCGGCCGCGGCGGCCGTGGCGAGCAGCAGGCTGCAGACAGGGGCAAGCAAGTGTTTCATGGCGTGTCGATGATCCAGTCCTTGGGCGCGCGAAACCCTTCCCGGCCCTCGCTGTAGGCGCCGACTCCCGGCTGCTGCCAGGAGCCGAATTCACGCAGGCGGGCGTGCAGGTCGCGCACGCGCGCCGGCTCGCGGGCCGCGAGGTCCCGGGTTTCACCGGGATCAGCGGCGAGATCGTACAACTCGAGCACAGGCGGCGCGGCGGGTGTGGCGGCAAAGCCATCGCCGCGGGCGACCAGTTTCCACGCCCCCAGATGCACCGAGGCCAGGGCCTCATCGTTCTGGTGCAGATAACTGAACCAGGGGCGCTCGGGCAGGGTGGCCTCGCTGCACAGCGCAGGCAGGACATTCAGTCCATCGAGGGCCGGCGCGTTCTCCGCGGGCGTGACGCCGGCGGCGGCGAGAACGGTGGGCAGGACATCGATGTAGCCGATCCGCCCCTCGAAGCGGCGACCTCCGGTCAGCCCGCCGGCCGGCCAGCGGATTGCCGCGCAGACGCGGGTGCCGCCTTCGTAGACCGACAGCTTGGCGCCGCGCCAGGGGCCGTTGCTGGAGCCGGCACGCGGGATGCCGCCGTTGTCGCTGAAAAACAGGATCAGGGTGTTGTCGGCATCCGACCGTGCCTCGACGGCGGCGAGCAGGCGTCCGACGTTGCGGTCGAGCGACTCGATCATCGCCGCGTACGCGCGGCGCTCGGGCCGCTTGAAACGGGCGTGGGCTTGCATGGCCTCGGCCGACGCCTGGTAGGGCGAATGCGGTGCGGTGAAGGGCACGTACAGCAGCCAGGGGCGATCGGCGGGCGACTCGGCGATGAAACGCGCCGCGTGTTCGCCGATGAGGTCAGTCGTGTACCCCGGCTCGCGCACGGTTGTTGCGCCGTGATGCCAGTCGATCTCGCCGTCGCGCTCACGGGTGAAATAATCGGCCGCGCCATTGTAGCAGCCGGTGAAGTGCGTGAAACCGTGGCGCAGCGGGTGATGGGCCTGGCGGGCATGACCGAGGTGCCATTTGCCGATGAGGCCGCGGCGTTCGTAACCGGCCGGGGCGAGTCGTTCCGCCAGGGTTTGTTCTGATTCAGGCAGGCCGTGGGTGGACCAGGGCGGCACCACGGCGCGCATCAGGCCGAAGCGCAGCGGCCAGCGCCCCGTGAGCAGACCGGCGCGGGTGGGCGAACACATCGGGCAGGCGCGGAAATCGGTGAGGTTGACGCCACTGGCGGCAAGGCGGTCGAGGTTCGGCGTGGCGTAGTCCTTGCCACCATTGAAACCCACATCGGCCCAGCCAAGGTCGTCGGCGACCACGACCAGCACGTTGGGCCGCGGCGGCGCGGTCCGGGCCGCCGAAACGGGCAGGAGCAGCAGGAAGAAAAGAAGCAACTTCACGCCCAGAGAAGACGCTGCCTGCGCCGCCATGTTGCGCGCAGGACGCACGGCCGCCTATCGAGTTTCCAACCCAGCCTTGCCGCTTGACCCGCACGGCTTGCCCTCTGACTGCTTGCAGTCCCATGCGCCTGAGCCTGTTCCTGTACAACCTCCTGCTGCCCGTCGCCCTGCTGCTGATGCTGCCCTCGGCGCTGATCAAGCTGCGCCGTCGCGGCGGCCGCTGGCAGGATCTCGCCCAGCGTTTCGGTCGGCTCAGCCGGGAGCAGCGCGCGGCCCTGAATGCGCTGCCAGCGCGGCGTTTCTGGCTGCATGCGGTCAGCGTTGGCGAAGTCGGCATCGCCGCCAAGCTGGTGCCGCTGCTGCTGGCGCGCGCGCCCGAACTCGGCGTGGTGTTGACCACGACGACGCCGACCGGTCACACCCTCGCCCGCGACTTTGCCGCCCGTCACCCGGGCCGGGTCGTCGTGCTTTTTGCCCCGGTCGACCTGCCCTGGATCGGCTCCTGGCCCCTGCGCGCGGCGCAGCCCGAACAGCTCGTGCTGGTCGAGGCCGAGCTCTGGCCCAACCTCGCCCGCGCCGCCAAGCGCCGCGGCCGGCGCCTGAGCCTGGTCAACGCCCGTCTGTCGACGCGTTCCGAACGACGCTTCCAGCGCTTCGGCTTCTTCATCCGACCGGTGTTTGCCCTGCTCGACCTCGTCCTGGTCCAGGAGGAAGCCGACCGCGCGCGCTTCGCCGCGCTTGGCGTCGCTCCGGAGCGAATCCAGCGCACCGGCAGCATCAAATTTGATCCGGCCGGCGCCGCCGCCGATCCGGTGCAGGTGGAAAGCCTGGCTGGCCTGCTCACCCGCGGCGGCCTGCATCCCGACCAGCCCCTGCTGCTGCTGGCCAGCACCCACCCGGGCGAGGAAGTCCTGCTCGCCGGCGTCTGGCAACGCTTGCGTGCGCACTTTGCCGATCTCGCCCTGGCGGTTGTGCCGCGCCATGTCGAGCGCGCCGACGCCATCACCCGCGATCTGGCGGACCTGGAGTTGCACACCGTCAAGCGCTCGACCGCGGACACGCCGGCATTCGACCTGCGTGGCGGCGAGGCGGTACTGCTGATCGACAGCACCGGCGAGCTGCGCGCCTGGCAGTGCCTGGCGACGGCGGTGGTGGTTGGCAAAAGTTTTTTGGCGACTGGAGGGCAAAATCCGGCCGAGGCGGTGATGGCGGAGCGACCCGTGCTGTTCGGGCCGCACATGGAAAACTTTGAAGCGCTAGTCGACCTGCTGCTCAAGGCCGGCGGCGCCATCCAGGTGCCGGAGGTGGCCGCCCTGGAAACCGCCCTGAGCGAGCTGCTCAACGATGCCGATCGGCAGGCCCGGCTGGGCGCCGCGGGTCGCGCGGCCCTGGAAGCCCATGCCGGTGCGGCAGACCTGAGTGCGAAGCTGCTGCTCGCCGCACCGTGAGTTGGAGGGTTCCAGCTGAAGGTTGAAAGTTGGAGCCGGACTGGCGGCAAAACCGATGCGGGGGCAGGTTTGAATTTTGCCACTTTTTTCAGTTGCACACAGGCTTGGATGCGGCACTATCTCGGCCCGCTCATACGACCCCTTCGTCTAGCGGTTAGGACACATCCCTTTCACGGATGCGACACGGGTTCGAGTCCCGTAGGGGTCGCCACTTTCGATTGCCAAAGCTCGCCCATCGGCGGGCTTTTTCATTTCAGGCGGCCGGATCGGCATCGCCCAAATGCGACGCCAGTTGCTTGCGCAGTTCGCCGCGGGCACGAAACAGCAGGCTCTTCAGGGCCGGCAGCGACAGGTTCAGGATCTCGCAGATCTGCTCGTATGGCAGTTCCTCGTGGCGGCGCAGGATGACGGCGAGGCGCTGTTTTTCCGGCAGGGCGGCGATGGCGCGGTCGAGCGCCTGCTCCAGCTCGGCCTGCTGGCGCAGTTCATCGGGGGCTGGCGCGGTGCGATCGGCAAACTGGCGCGGCGGATCGTCGTCATGCTCACCTTCCAGCGGCACCTCCTGGCGACGGCCGCGTCGGCGGGTCTCGTTGAAGACCAGATTGCGCAGGATGGTGAACAGCCAGGTGGTGAATTTCGCGGTCGGCTCGTAGCGTGGCGCGCTCTTCCAGACGCGCAGAAAGACCTGCTGGGCGATGTCGTGGGCGTCATCGACATTGCCGAGCATGCGGGCGGCCGTGCCGATGACGGTGTTTTGATGCAGCTCGACCAGGCGTTCGAAGGCGCGCATGTCGCCGTCGCGCACCCGGCACATGAGGCGGACGTTTTCCTCGTCATTGGCGAACGCGCTCAGCTCCGCCTCCGCGGGGGAGGCGGCCACGGGCGGTTCGATCCACTCCGGTTCCGGCATGAGGTAGGCGGGCAGCAGCCCCGCCAAGCTAGCGGTGCTCATCCCAAGCATCAACCACGCCCGGGCCGGGTGGTTGCGCAAGCGCGCGTTCTTTTTCTGGCTCGTTGCACCGGCGGCGAGTCTGTGCTTGTTCATCCCCGCCGTGACCTTCCGCCATCCCAAACACGATGTTTTCATCCCCGACCAGACCGAGCCGCTTGAAGCCCTGCGGCGGGTGACCCACCTGGGCATCGTCTCCCATCAGGACGACCTGGAAATCGCCGCCTACCACGGCATCACCGAGTGTTTCCACAGTGAAAACGAGTGGTTTGGCGGGGTCGTCGTCACCGACGGCGCCGGCAGCCCGCGCAAGGGCGACTACGCCAATTACACCGACGAGGAGATGCAGTCGGTGCGCCGCCACGAGCAGCGCAAGGCTGCCTACGTCGGCGAGTACGGCTTCATGGCCCAGCTCGGCTACCCGAGCGACGAGGTGAAGAGCCAGAGTGACGGCCCGGTGGTCGAGGACCTGAAGTTCATCCTGGAGCAGGCGCGGCCGCACACGCTGTACCTGCACAATCCCTGCGACCGCCACGACACCCATGTGGCCACCTTCCTGCGCTGCCTGGAGGCCCTGCGCGCCCTGCCGCTTGAGGCGCGGCCGCGCCAGGTCTACGGCTGCGAGGTCTGGCGCAAGCTCGACTGGCTGCTCACCGAGGACAAGGCCATGCTCAAGGTCGACAAACACCCGCACCTGCTGCGGCCGCTGCTCGGCGTCTTTGACAGCCAGATCAGCGGCGGCAAGCGCTACGACCTCGCCGAGGAGGGCCTGCGCCACGCCAACGCCACCTACTTCGACTCGCACACGACCGACAAGACCAGCCTGCTGACCTTCGCCATGGACCTGACGCCACTGGTGCACGACGACAGCCTGGATGTGCATGAGTTCACCCTCGGCTTTGTGCGCCGCCTTGAGGGCGACGTCGCCGAGCGCCTGAAAAAATTCCGCTGAGAGCGTCCGGCCGATAAATGGCATTGACGCCAGAGGCGCCGCCCCGCTAAATAGACATTTAATCTCGAAATCCCGCAGCCAGCCACCCGATATCATGAGCGAAGACAACACGCCGCCGCCGCCCAGCACTCCCAAGACCTCGGCCGTGCCCCTGAAGAAGGAAACCGTGCGCATCACCCTGCGCCCGCGTGAAGAGAGTTCGCCCGTGGCCGTGCCGCCGCCCGCCGACGCGCCGCGTCGCACCACCGCGCCGGTCCAGCTGCCTTCCGCCCCGCTGCCGCCGCCGGCCCCCAAGATTGCCTCGTCGCCGGTGAAACTGCCGCCCGCCGCCCCGCCGCCTGCGAGCCCGCCTCCGGCCGCTTTCCCGAGTCCGGTTGCCTCGGCTCCACCGCCCGCCGCCACCGTGCCGCTCACGGCCGCCGCTCCGGCTGCCCCGCGTCCGCCCACCGCTCCTCCGGCCGCCCCGATGGCCCCGCGTCCGCCGATGGTCCCCGGCGCCGCCCCGCGCGTCGAAACCGGTGCCACCACCGCTCCTCTGACCAAGCCGGCTGCCGCTGCGCCGAAGCCCCCGGGCACCGCCGGCACCGCACCGCTCGGTGGCGCTCCGGCCGCCGGCCTGCCCAAGGCCACCGTCAAGCTGCAGCAGACCCAGCCAATGGCCCGCCCGAGCGTCAGCGCCCCCCCGAGCGCGCCGGTCAAGCGTGCCGCCGCCGCCGACTCCCAGCAGTTTTATGACGACGACAAGGATCCGGAAGCCGGCCTGATGCCGCTGTCGGCGATCTGCTTCGTGCTTTCGGCCGCCCTGCTCGTGCTGCAGATGTTCGGTGGCGACAAGATTTCCGCCCAGGACGGTTCGGCCCTCATGGTGCCGCACTCGCTGCCGGCCAAGTGGGAAACCTACAACAAGGACGACGGCACCTGGATGAACCGGTTCGCCAACCAGCTCCCGGCCATCCCGCAGTGAGCCGCCCGATCCCCGAATCCCTCACCTGACGCCGTCATGCCCTTCGCCCTTGTTGTTTTCCTTCTCGCCGTTGCTGCGCTCGCCCTGAACTTCCTCGCCAAGAGCGGTGGGGCTGGCATGTGAGGCAAGAAGAGACGCTGACTCCCCCGCCCCGCGCCCATGCCCGCGCGGTCTGATCCTCTCCGCCCCGCTGAAGTGATCGGCGTCGGTGCGGCCACGTGGGATCATTTCTGGATCGTCGAGGCGTTCGCCGCCGAAGAACGCGTCTGCGCCGCCTCGGATCATGTCGCCATGGGCGGCGGTCCGGTGGCCACGGCCCTCTGCACGCTCGCCCGCCATGGCCATCGCGCCGCCCTGATCGATGTCGGCGGCGATGACATCCCCGGTCGGGCCCTGCGCGCCGAACTCGAACAGTACGGCGTCGATACCACCGCCCTGCAGGTGCTCCCCAGTCGCCGCTCCGCCACCGCCGGCATCCTCGTGCGTCGCCGCGACGGTGCCCGCCAGATTGCCTACCACCCCAGCGACGCCGGCGAACCGGCCTGGGGCGAAACTGAAGCCCGATTCGTGCGCGGCGCCCGCCTGCTGCACCTGAACGGTCGCCACGAAACCGTCGCGCGCGCCGCCGTCGCCGAAGCCGCCGCCCACGGCGTCACCATCGCCTTCGATGGCGGGGCCGGTCGCTGGCGCGAATCCCTGCGCGATCTGATCGCCGCCAGCCACCTGCGCCTGGTGGCGCGCGACTTCGCCCGCCAGTTCGCGGGCAGCGAGGACGTGGAGACGATGCTGGCGGCTTTGTTGACCCCGCCGGCGCAGGTCGTGGTGATCACCGACGGTGTGCGCGGCAGCCATCTGGCCCTGACCGACGGCACGCGTCATCATCAGCCGGCCTTCCCCGCCGAACCGGTCGTCGACACCACCGGCTGCGGCGATGTGTTTCACGGCGCCTTTCTGCATGGCTGGCTGAGCGACTGGCCGGCCGTGGCATGCGCTGCCTACGCCGCCCGCCTCGCGGCACGCAATGCCGAGGGACTGGGGGGACGGTTTGCGCTGGGGGGAATGGACGGGATGAACGGGGTGCCCTGATGGACAGAATGGACCCGATGGACGGAATGGACGAACCCCAGACCTACGGGAGTAGCCGAGTTCAGTTCTGGGCGGGCTTTTTCTTCTTTTTGCCGGCTTTGTCAGCCTTGGCTTTGGAAGGCGGAGCCGTGGCAGGCACCTCGGTGTCAGCGGCGGGCAGGGCGGCCGCCAGGCGGGTCTTGAGGGCGGCATGTTCGGGCTGGCCGGCGAGGTTGTGATACTCGCCCGGATCCTTGGCGTCGTGGTAGAGTTCCTCGCTGCCGTCGGCGTAGCGAATGTAGCGCCAGTCGCGATCGCGCACGGCGTGATTACCACGACCATGGCTGCAGACGGCGAGATGCGGCCACGCCGCCTGCGGATCGCGCAGCAGGGGCACCAGGCTCGGCCCCTTGACATGGGCGGGCACGGGCAGGCCGGTCAGTTCGCAGAGGGTCGGATACAGGCTCATGTAGTCGACCGGCGCCGCGCAGCTCTGGCCGGGCTTGCCAAGGCCGGGAGCGACCACGGCGAAGGAGGTGCGGGTCGCCTCCTCCCAGAGCGAGAACTTGCGCCAGTGCTGCTTCTCCCCGAGGTGCCAGCCATGGTCGGTCCACCAGACGATGATCGTCTTGTCGCGGCGCGGGCTGGCATCGAGACCGTCGAGCAGGCGGCCGACCTGGTCGTCGAGGAAGGCGATCGTGGCCAGGTAGGCCTGCACGGCCTGCGCCCATTGCTTGCCCTCGACCACGGCGGCGTGGTCGCCCTCCGGCTTGGCCATCCGGCGTCCCGCCTCCGGCACGTCGGCGAGGTCGTTGTCACCGACCACCGGCAGCTGGATCTGGTCGAGCGGGAAGCGGTCGTAGTACTCGCGCGGCACGTACCAGGGCAGGTGCGGTTTGACGTAGCCGACGGCAAGGAAGAGCGGCTGATTCGCGGGCGCCTGCTGCAGTTGCTCCACGGCCCAGGTGGTGAGTTTGAAATCGCCCATGGCCTCGGGCTTGGCGTCGACCGGTCCCCAGTCGAAATGGCCGCGGCCGAGACCATTGAGGTTTTCCTCGTGCTCCTGGATGCTGGGGAAAAGCCCCTTCCACTCCGTCCAGCTGTCGTCGCGGCCCTCGCTGCTGTAGCCGTGGTAAATCTTGCCGCCGCCGAGGGTGCGGTAGCCCTGGGCGAGGAAGTGGCGGTTGATCGTGAGCGTGTCGCGCATCACCCCCTGGGCGGGATCGCCGTTCGTGTAGATGCCGGTCTGCCAGGGGCGCAGGCCGCTCATCAGGGCGGCGCGCGAGGGGTTGCAGGCCGGCGCGGCGCAATGGCTGTTGGTGAAGGCGGTGCCACGCGCGACCAGGCGATCGATGTTCGGCGTGCGCGCCTGCGGGTGACCCCGCAGGTAGCCGGTCCAGTCGTTGAGATCGTCGACCGCGATGAAGAGCACGTCGGGACGGTTCGTCTGGGCCGATGCAAAACCGGCGGCGAGCAGAAGAAGGCAGCAAAGAAGGCGCATGGCGGCTGGAAACGCGGCGCGCGCCGGCTTCTTGCCGGACTCAGGCCGCGACCGGTGAACGAACCTCAAGACCGAAGGCGCGCTGGATCTCGCCGAGGTGGGCTTCCGGCGAAAACAGGCCCAGCGCGCGCGCCTGCAACTCGACGGTCAGGCGCGCCAGATCCTCCGGCTGGCGCAGCAGGCGGTCGATGCGCTCCGCCAGTTCAGCCGGCTCAAAGGCCGTGCTGACAAAATCCGGCCGGTGCGGCCCAAAAATGTCCTCGGCACCCTCGCAGGGGTACATGAAGCAGGGGCGACCCGCTTCGAGGGCTTCGATGACCGACCCGGGCAGGGCCTCGCGCAGGCTGGTGAGCAGGCAGATCTCGGCGAGGTCGAAGAGCGGGCGCACGTTGGCGACGTTGCCGAGCCGCACCACGCGGTCGGCAACGCCGCATTCGGCAAGCACCGCCGCCATCTCGGCCTCGTACTCCGGCTCGCAATCGCCCGCAAGCGCCAGACCGAGGCCGGCATGGCCGAGATCGAGCAGGCGACGCAGCACGCGCACGGCATCGGCCTGACGCTTGCGCGAACCGAGCTTGCCAATGACCAGCAGCCAGCGTTCGACGCCCGCCTGACCGGCAAGACGTTCGGCCAGCGCCCGGGCCTCGGCGGCAGGCGCGGGCGGCGGCAGGCGCACGGAGTCAAGGAAGACCTGGGTGCGCACCGCCAGTTCCGGATCGACGCGCAGACCCTCGGCGATCTGAATCGACGAGGGCAGCAGCAGGTCGTTCCGGTGCAGGTGGTACTGGCGCGCCTTGGGTGCGGTGGCGATGCCGTCGCGGATGATGATCGCCGAGCGCGCCCCGAGCCCGCGGGCCAGAGCGCCGGCGTGCGGCGCCCACCACATCTCGTTGCTGACCACCCAATCGGCGCGCTGGAAGGGCAGCGCCCGCAGGTTGGCGCGCATCGCGCCGGCAAAGCGCAGCCGGCCACCAAGCTTGCGCCACTCCGGCAGCGACCCGACGCTGAACGGCACCCCCATGGCGGTCAGTCGCTCGGTAAATTCGCCAGTCTCGCCGCAAAGCACATGCAGACGGGCATCGCTGCCAGCCTGCAGGGCGGAGAGGGTGTCGAGCAGGCGGTTCTTGGCGCCGCCGCGACCGGCGGTTTTTTGGAGGAAGAGGAACTGTTCGGCCATGCGCCCGGCCAGACTGGACGCGAAAGCCAGCGGCATCAAGCGCCGGGCAGGATTCGCAGTTGCCAGCAACCCCGATCAACGCTGAAATGTCCGTTCACCCCTGCCACCCTCATGCCGACCCCATCTTCCCGCCGCCGCTTCCTTCAGCTTGCCGCCGCCAGCTTCGCCGCCACCGCCGCCGGTGTGCGCGCCCAGAACGCCGCGCCGCTGTTCAAAATCTCGCTCGCCGAGTGGTCGCTCAACAAGGGCATGTTCAAGCGCGCCGGTGCCGAGCCGCTCGAGCACCTCGACTTCTGCAAGATCGCCCGCAGCCTGGGCATCGATGGCGTCGAGTACGTGAACCAGATGTTCGCCGACAAGGCGACCGACAACGCCTACCTCGACGACATGAAGAAGCGCCAGGACGGCGAGGGCGTGCAGGGCCTGCTGATCATGATCGATCGCGAGGGCAACCTCGGCGCGTCGGACGCCGCCGCCAAGGCGAAGACCGTGGAGAACCACCTCAAGTGGCTCGACGCCGCCGCCCGCCTCGGCTGCCACAGCATCCGCGTCAACGCCGCCAGCGATCCCAAGCTCAGCTACGAGGAGCAGATGAAGCACGCCGCCGAGGGCCTGCACAACCTCTGTGTCGAGGCCGACAAACGCGGCCTGTTTGTCGTCGTCGAAAACCACGGCGGCCTGTCCAGCAACGGCCTCTGGCTGACCGGCGTCATGAAGCTGGCCGACCATGCCCGCGTCGGCATCCTGCCCGACTTCGGCAACTTCTACACCGACCGCAACAAGGGCGAGCTGTACAACCCCTACAAGGGCCTGCGCGAGTTCATGCCCTGGGTGAAACAGGCGATGAGCGCCAAGGCCTACGACTGGGACACCGGTGCCGGCAAGTTCTACACCGAGGACCGCCGCGAGGGACGCGAGATGACGCTCGACTACGAGCGCCTGATCAAGATCGTCGTCGAGGCCGGCTACCGCGGCTACATCGGCATCGAGTACGAGGGCGACAAGCACCCTGAGATCGAGGGCATCAAGCGCACCAAGCAGGCGCTTGAAGAGGTGCGCACCCTGCTCTCCTGAGCGCGCTCACGGCGCGACCAGCCTTTTAACTTCCAGCTCGCTGGCCTCAGCGCGGATGCGACGACGCACCGCCTGCAGGCCACCGCGCGTCATCGCCTGGAATTGAAAGCGGCTGTGCCGCCGCGGTGACGGTGCGCCGCCACGCGGAGAAAAGCCGGTCGTGCAGAGGGCCCCTCAGAGCAGCCGTGCCCCGGCCTCAGCCAGCGGGCTGCGCTCGCCCTTGCTGAGCGGCACGTGGGCGGCAAAGGGCTGACCACGCATGCGCTGGCGGGTGTACACCAAGCCGTTGCTGCGGCTGTCGACATAGGGATTGTCGATCTGCGCGGGGTCGCCGACGAGGACCAGCTTGGAGCCGCGCGACATGCGGGTGACGATGGTCTTGGCCTCCAGCGGGGTGAGCTGCTGGGCCTCGTCGAGCACGAAGTAGCGGTCGGGGATGGAGCGACCGCGGATGTAGCAGAGGGCCTCGATCTCGATGACGCCCTGCTGGATGAGCGGTTCGTAGGGCGCGGCCGCCTCCTGGGCCGCGGGTTTGTCGGGCAGGAAACGGTTCTTCTTGCGCTGCGGCCCCTGCTGGCTGTCGAGCGGACGCATGAGCAGGTCGAGCGCGTCATAGACCGGCTGCAGCCAGGGACGCATTTTTTCCTGCAGGGTGCCCGGCAGGAAGCCGACGGTCTGGCCCATGGCGACAATCGGGCGACTGATGGTGACGCCGTGATAGGTGCGGGCAAAGACCTGGGAGAGGCCTGCGGCGACGGCGAGCAGGGTCTTGCCGGTGCCGGCCTGGCCGTAGCAGGTGACCAAACTGATCTCGGGATCAAGCAGGGCGTCGAGCAGGCAGGTTTGGCCGAGGTTCATCGGCTTGATGGCGCGGCCCTGGCCGACCTTGATCGCCTCCGGGGTGTGATGCAGGCGGCGCAGCTCGCCCTGGGCGGTCATCTTCGCCGGCATCGAGGCCTTGTCGCCGGCGACGATCAGGACGTAATCGTTGGCGACCAGACCGGCCAGGCGGGCCGGCGGCAGGGCCAGGCGACCGCTGCTGGCGAAGCGCTGCAGCTCGTGACCGCTGACCGCCACGCGGGCGATGTCGAAATTGGCGACGTCGCGCGGCTCCACCTTGTCGTGCAGGTAGTCCTCGCACTCCAGGCCCATGGCCCGCGCCTTCAGCTGCATGTTGAGGTCCTTGCTGACCAGGATGACCGGCGTGTCGAGCTGGTCGCGCAGCCAGAGCGTGCAGGCGAGGATGCGGTGATCCATCTTGTCCTGGCCGGGAAAGACGCGCTGAAACTCCAGCACACTGGCCAGGTCGGCGGCCATCACCGGGTCATAGACGACGATGCGCAGGTTGCCGCCACCGTCCGTGCGCACGCCCTCAGTCACCGAGGCTTCGGGCGCGGCGAAGGTCTTCATCAGCGCGCGATGCACCTCGCGGGCGTTGGCCCCGCGCTCGGTCATCTCATTCTTGAAGCGGTCGAGCTCGCTGAGCACATCGACGGGAATGCAGACGTGATGCTCGGCAAAGCGATGGATGCAGGCCGGGTCATGCAGCAGGACGTTGGTGTCGAGCACGAAGGTCTTGAAACCGGTGGCGCGAGTGGCTTTGCGGCGACGGGCGGGAGAGGCGGATTTGCGTTTCAACGGCGGGACGTTGGCGAGTGGCGGGCCGGCGGCCAAGTCCGGATTGGCAAAAAAAACGGGCGCAGCAATGCCGGAGAGTTCGTCGCGGTCCATGTCAGGCGGAGGGGTTGGGGTGGTGGCACCCGGGGTTGGTCCTGTCTCCTGGCGCAGTTTGGATGCCAAGGTTGCCGGTCCGCACTTTTGACTGGAAAAAGCGAATCACGGAATTGTTCCGCAGGCTGACAGAAAGGCCGATCCGCGACAAGCCATTTATTTGGCTTTGTTAACCTTTTGGGGCAGCGGTCTGGGGCAGCGGCCAAAAAAAAGCCCGTCCGGCAGGGCCGGACGGGCACAAAAAACACACCTCAGGACCCGGCGATGGCGTCGGCACCGCGCTCGCTGGTGCGGATGCGCACAGCTTCAAGCACCTCGCTGACGAAGACCTTGCCGTCACCGATCTTGCCGGTGTTGGCGGCCTTGACGATGGCTTCAACGACGGTGTCGCTGCGCGAGTCCTCGACAACGACCTCGATCTTCACCTTCGGCAGAAAGTCCACGGTGTATTCGGAGCCACGATAAATTTCAGTGTGGCCCTTCTGACGGCCGAAGCCCTTGACCTCGACGACGGTCATTCCTTCAACGCCCACGTCGGACAGGGCTTCCTTGACGTCTTCGAGTTTGAACGGCTTGATGATCGCTTCGATTTTTTTCATGGCTGAGGCAATTAGGTGTGTGGTTTGGCAGTTTGCAACGACGAGCAGTCATCATTCCTGATTTTTTGCTGGCCGGGAGATGCGCCAACAGAGTTGAGCGGAAAGCGTGCCAGTTTTCTCGAAAGTTTTGTTTTCTCGGTTCTCGGTTCGTCATTCCCCCCTTGCCCGCCCGCCTGCCCGACGTTAGCTGCGCGCGGCCATGTCCCCCCTGCCCTTCCTTCGCCTGTCCGGCCTGCTGCTGCTGACCGCCCTCATGCTGCCGGCCGAGGAGGCGCCCGTGCTGCTGCGCCCGCACTGGCAGCCGGGCGCAGCCTACGTTCTGGAGACGCTGACCGAGACCGTGACCGATCGGTCAGCCCTGGGCCGCAAGCCCGAGCAGGGCATGAAGGTCAAGCAGACGACACGGCTGGGTGTCGGTCGCCTGCAGGAGGGCCGCAAGGAGGTCAGCGTCATTTTTTCATCGCTGAGCGGCGAGGCCATCCTGGAGGGCAAGCGCCAGACCTTCGACTCCGAGAAGCTCGACGAGGCCTCGCCGGAAATCCGCAGCTCGATCGGCCGCAGTCTCGGCCAGCAGTTCGTGCTGCTCTACGATGAGAACGACCGCTTCCTCGGCGCCCGCGACACGGCCGACATGGTGGCCCCGCGACCCGACCGTCAGCCCAGCCTGCAGGGGGTGGCGGAGGCGGGCCAGGTCGCCGAATTGTTCCGTCGCTCCCTGATCATGGGCCTGCCCGAACACGCTGTGCGGGCGGGCGACACCTGGACGACGCAGGAGAGCCTGAAGTTTCCGAGTGCCGGCGAGGTGACGGTGGAATTGAAGGCCAGCTACGAGGCGACGGTGGATTACCAGGGATCGCCGCATGCCAAGGTGCGTTTCAGCGGCGAGCTGCAAACGCGCGATGCCGGCGAACGCGCCCTCAGCCTGGGGGCCGGCTCGAAGGTCCTGGGTCAGGTGCTGTTCGACCTGCGCCAGCGCCAGGTCGCCTTCGGCGCCTTCCGTGCCGACCTGAAACTGGATGTGCAGGGCAAGACCGTGCCCGTGCGTCAGCAGGTGACGACGCGCCTGACCCGCCAGCCCTGAGGCCAGCCTCAGAACAACGCCCGCACCCAGGGCAAAAGCGGCAGGTCGGCCGGGGCCAGGTCGAACTCCGTGAGCCGCTCCGGCGCCACCCACTCGATGGCCTCGTGCTCCAGGGCACGCGGTTCCGGTCCGGCGGGATCGAGGCGGCAGGCGAAGGCAAACATGCGCACCGTGCACCAGGGGTAGGCATGCACCACCTCGGGACCGGCCTGCAGTTCGGCGACTCGGCAGCCGAGCTCCTCGACGAGTTCGCGATGCAGGGCGGCTTCCGGGGCCTCGCCGGGTTCAAGTTTGCCGCCGGGAAATTCCCAGAGGCCGGCCAGGCGCTTGCCGGCCGGGCGACGCGCCATCAGCACTTCCCCGCCGCGACAAATCACGGCGCAAACGACCTCGACAGGGGCTTGCATTTCCACGGCGCTGCGCGGATAAGCCGGGAATGCGCCCC
>CAZSBO010000090.1:0-16601 GCA_964605265.1 uncultured Prosthecobacter sp. | reverse complement strand
CCGTCATCAACGTCGGTGCGGCCACCGAGACCGAGATGAAGGAGAAGAAGGCCCGCGTCGAAGACGCCCTGCACGCCACCCGTGCGGCCGTCGAAGAAGGCATCGTCCCTGGCGGCGGTGTCGCGCTGATCCGCGCCCAAGCCGCCATCGGCGACCTCGGCCTGGTCGGTGACGAAAAGACCGGCTCGGAAATCGTCGCCCGTGCGATCGAAGCCCCGCTCCGCCAGCTCGCCGCCAATGCCGGCGTCGAAGGCGCGCTGATCGTGGCCGAAGTCAAGAAGGGCAAGGGCAACAACGGCTACAACGTCGCCACCGGCAAGTATGAGGACCTCATCAAGGCCGGCGTCGTCGACCCCGCCAAGGTGACCCGCAGCGCTCTCCAGAACGCCGCGTCGATCTCCGGCCTGCTGCTGACGACCGAGTGCCTCATCGCCGACATCCCGAAAGAGGAGAAGTCGGACGCCGGTCACAGCCATGACCACGGCGGCATGATGTAATTCGGTTGAATAAAAGAGGCCCTCCGGGACTCTCATCCACGGCGGTTCGCTCCATCCGGGGCGGACCGCCATCCGTAAACTCTTTGTCGCCAAGGCGAAGCGCGCATCCGGGAGCTGCGAGTTTCACCGGCAACGGCAAGGCAACAAAACCCCATGAACGGGCCGGAGGGCAACCTCCGGCCCGTTTTTCATGCCGGCGTCGCCGGCCCCACACCCGCCAGCCGGCGCGCGTAGGCCAGGTCGTCGATCTCCTCCGGGCCCTTGTCGCGCCGCCAGGCCTTGATGCGCGGGAAGCGCAGGGCCAGGCCGCTGTCGTGACGCGCGCTCGGCTGGATCGAATCGAAGGCGATTTCCAGCACGGTGGCCGGCACCACCGTGCGCACCCGGCCGCGCTGGTCGAGGGTGTTGGCGGTGAAATGCGCGGTCAGCTCCTCGATTTCGGCGTCGGTCAGCCCGGAGTAGGCCTTGCCAATGACGCGCAGGGCGCCGGCCTCGTCGCGCACGGCAAAGGTGTAGTCGCTCAGCACCTGGCTGCGCTTGCCGTGGCCCTGCTCGGCCTTGACGACCACGACATCGAGCGTGGCAAAGGCCTTCTTCAGCTTCAGCCAGGCCTTGCCGCGACGACCCGGTCGGTAGGCCGACAGCGCCTCCTTGGCGATGAGTCCCTCGTTGCCACGCCGGCGCGCGGTATGAAAGGCCGCTTCGATCGCCTCGGCGGAATCGGCCTGCAGCACCTCGATGCGCCCCAGCGGTTCGGGCAGGTGCAGGGCTTCCAGGGCGGCGCGACGCTCCTGCAGCGGTCGGTCGAGCAGGCTGACCCCGTTTTGCCAGAGCAGGTCGAAGGCGACGTAGCGGACGCGGATGTCGCTCGGCAGGAAGAGATCGCCCTGATCGCGCCGGCCCAGGCGCTTTTGCAGGTCGAAGAACGACAGCCGGCGGTCGGCGGCCTCGGCGATGAGTTCGCCATCGAGGATGACCGAAGCCTGCAGATCGGCGGCGGCGGCGAGCAGTTCCGGGAACTGCGCGCCGACCGGTTTCAGGTCGCGACTGAACAGCTCGGCACGGCCGGGACCGGCGTGCAGCTGGGCGCGGATGCCGTCGAACTTGTCCTCGAGCCAGACGTGTCGGCCTGCCGCGTCGGGGGGATCCTCGCCGACCAAGCGCTGCCAGATCGCCTCGGCGCTTTCCTCCGGGCTGGCGAGCATGACCTTGACGGGCACGAACAGCCGCGGGGCCGCTTCCTGCAGCCGGCTTTCTCGGGCCAGCAGGGCGGCGTGGCCGAGGTCGCCGGTGAGCATGGCGGCCTCGCGCACGGCTTCCGCGTCCTGGTCGAAGGCGGTCGCCACGGCCTCCTCGACGAGGCCCTCCTTCGAGCCCATGCGCAGTTCGCCGGTGAGCAGGCGCACCAGCCAGGAGCCGCTGACGGCATCGAGTCCGGCCAGGGTGTCGCGCAGCAGGGTGGTCTTCGCGGCCGGCCCGCGCGCGGCGCGCAGGGCGCGGAAAAACGAGTCGGTGCCGGCCAGGGTCAGGACGGGGTGCTCCGGCGTGGGGGTTGTGCGCGGCAGGCCGAGGACGAGGAAGGCGGTGCGACCGGCATCGGCCTGCGAGCGCGAAACGGCGCGGAACTCGGCCTCGCCGAGGCCGCTCAACGCCTGCAGGGCGCGGCGCAGCACGGCCCAGCCGGCGTTCAGAGGCGCCTCGCCGGCGGCGGGATCGAAATGCAGGCCGGCGAAGTAGCGCACCGCCAGCGGCAGGTCGGTGTCCGGCAAGCCGCGCAGGTACTCGGCGAGCAGGGTTGTCTTTTTCCGGCGCGAGGCCTCGGCGGCGGTGGCGGCGGCGACTGCGCACCAGGCGGCGAATCCCTCCGCCGCCTGCAGGCTTGGCGCCGGGTCCGGTGCCGTGGCGCTCGGCAGCGCGGCGGGAGCCAGGCGGAACAGCTCCAGTTGGTCGGCTTCCTCCAGCGACCAGGCCTGCCAGCCGCGCGCGCGCAGGTCGGCGGCGAACTCGCGGGCCGGGCCGTGGACCAGCCACACCTGGCGCGGCTGCACGGTCTCGACCGCAGCGAGCAGCTCGTCGTAATCGGCATGATCACTGAGCGGGAAAACCTCGTCGACCTGGTAGCGGTAGCGCGCGCCTGGCTGCAGGGCCCAGCCGCTGAGCAGGGCGGTGCGACAGGTCTTCAGCCGGCGCAGGGCCAGGCTGCGCTGGGTGCCGGGCGGGAAGATCAGGACGTGACCGGGGGCGCGGGCGGGATCAAAAAGCTCAAAATCCGGCAGTGGGCCGAGCTGCGGCGCCAGCGCCTGGGTCATTTCAAAGACCGACTTGTGCAGCATGACCGGGTGACCGGCTCCGGCGAGCAGGCGCAGGATTTCCTGGGCCTTGCCGAGGGCGTAACCGAGCAGGACCGGGATGGCGCCATCCTCCAGGGTTTCACGCACCCACTGCAGCACGGCGGCTATGGTCTGTTCGCGCGGCGGGAAACGGAACTGCGGCAGGCCAAAGGTGCATTCCATGACCAGGGTGTCGGCCGGGGCCAGTTCGCAGGGTTCGGCGCTGAGTCCGTGGCGCAGTTTGAAGTCGCCCGTGTACAGCAGGCTGGCGCCGTCGCTACCGCGGCTCAGGTGCAGCAGGGCCGAGCCCGGGATGTGGCCGGCCGGCAGCAGGCGCAGTTGCCAGTCCTCCCAAGGCCGTGTTTCCCGGAACGGCAGGGCTTGAAACTCCCCCTGCGCACCGAAGCGCGTGCGCACCAGCTCGCGCGTGACCTGCGAGCCGAGGCTCAGGCGATGGCGGGCAAAGTGGTCAGCATGGGCGTGCGAGACGAAGGCGCGTTCGACGGCGAAGCGCGGGTCCAGCCACAGGTCCGCCTCCGGCAGGTGGATGCCGCGGCGGTGGCGAACTTCGATCAGCGGGGACATGGCGGCGTCCGCAGGTTACGTCCGCGCCGGCCGCCGGGGCAAATTCAGAGCGCGGCGAGGATGGCGGCGCCGATCTCGGCCGTGTTGACCAGGCGGGTGCCAGGCGCGCCGGTGAAGATGTCGCCGGTGCGCAGGCCGTCTTCGATGACCTTTTTCACGGCGTTCTCGATGGCGAGCGCTTCCGGTTCCAGGCCGAGCGAGAAGCGCAGCAGCAGGGCGGCGGAGAGGATCTGGGCGATCGGGTTGGCGATGCCCTTGCCGGCGATGTCCGGCGCGGTGCCGCCGCTGGGTTCGAACAGGCCGAAGTAGAGGCCGTCGCCCTTGGGCTTGCCGAGGCTGGCGCTGGCGAGCATGCCGAGGCTGCCGGCGATCATCGCCATTTCATCGCTGAGGATGTCGCCAAAGAGATTCTCGGTGACGAGCACGTCGAAGCTGCGTGGCGCCTTGATGAGCTGCATGGCGGCGTTGTCGACATAAAGGTGAGCCAGGGTGACATCCGGATAGTCTTTAGCCACCTCCAGCATCGTCTCGCGCCAGAGCACGGAGTTGGTCAGCACGTTGGCCTTGTCGACGCTGGTGACGTGCTTGCGGCGCAGTTGCGCGGCCTTGAAGGCGACGTGGGCGATGCGGACGATCTCGCTCTTCTTGTACACCATCGTGTCGATGACCTCGATGTCGCCGTCGGGCAGGGTCGTGCGGCTCTTTGGCTGGCCGAAGTACAGGCCGCCGGTGAGTTCGCGCACGCAGAGCACATCGAAGCCGCCTTCGACGAGGTCGGGGCGCACCGGGCTGGAGGCGGTGAGCGCCGGGTAGCAGATGCCGGGGCGCAGATTGGCGAACAGGCCGAAGTGCTTGCGCAGCGGCAGCAGGGCACCGCGTTCCGGCTGCTCGTTGGGCGGCAGATGCTCCCACTTCGGACCACCGACCGAGCCGAACAGGATCGCGTCGCTGGCCTCGCAGGCGGCGATCGTTTCCGCGGGCAGGGCCTTGCCGGTGGCATCGATGGCGGCGCCGCCGACGAGCTGGTGGCTGTAGGTGAAGGCGAGGCCGGACTTGGCGGCGACGGCGTCGAGGACGGCGAGGGCCTGGGCCATGACTTCGGGGCCGATGCCATCACCGGGGAGGACTGCGAGCTGGAAGGAGCGACTCATAAAATGGGGCAAAATCCATGGACGCGGAAGGCGGCCGGGGCAAGCGCGGAGACGACGGTTGAGCGTTTCCGGGGTTGCAGGGGTCCAAAACCTTGAGGCCACACGCGGGCCATCGCCGCCGACCGCCCTTGAATTTAGCATTGCCTTCTTTCGTCGGTGTCAATACCCTGTCTATACAGTCATGAAAAAATTCCCCTCATCTCTTGCCGCCTTGTGCCTGATCGCCGCGGCAGCCTCCGGGCAGACCTCGCAGTTGGTCCGGGACATCAACGGCCAGGCCCTGCCGGCACCTGCCGTGCCGGCCAGCATGGTCCGTGTCAATCCGGGCAGCGGTGAGATCCTTGTCATCGCCGTCGAGGATGCGCTCAACGGTGCGGAAATTTGGAAGAGCGACGGTACCCCGGCCGGCACGACGCTGTTGCGTGATCTGGTGGCCGGACCGGAGGGATCGGATCCGGTCAACCTGACGACGGCGGGCAGCCGCGTGTTCTTTTCCGCGGCGGACGACGCCGGCAAGCGCAACCTGTGGCTCAGCAACGGTTTGGCCGCCGGCACCAGCCTCGTCAAGGACTTGGGTTTTCCCAACTCGAACGGCCCCGAGCGCCTGGCCAACCTGAACGGCACGCTGCTGTTTGTCGGTTACAGCGTGGCGGACAACTTTGAGCTCTGGAAAAGCGACGGCACCAATGGCGGCACCGTTCAGGTCAAAAACATCAATCCGAACCTGTCCGGTGCCTCCGGCATCAACCACCCTTTCCCGCTGGGCTCGACCCTCTACTTCACGGCCACCGACGGCGCCTCCGGTCGTGAGCTGTACAAGACGGACGGCACCCCGGGCGGCACGACACGTGTGATTGACCTCGTGCCCGAGGGGGGCACCCCCTTCGTGGAGGGCTTTGATCCCTCGTTCGCGGCGATGAATGGCCTGCTCTACTTTGCGGCGAACACCGGGGGCGAGCTTGGCGCCGAGCTTTGGCGCAGCAATGGCACCGAGGCCGGCACCGTGCTGGTTGCCGACATCTTTTCGGGCTCGGAGAGCTCGGACCCGGAGTTCATGACGCCGATGACCGTCACGGGCAGTGAGGCCGGCACCTACCTCTATTTTTCGGCGACCAATGCAACGGCCTCCGGCGTTGAACTGTGGCGCAGCGACGGCCTGCCGGGCGGCAGCACGATCCAACTCAAGGAAATCCGTAGCGGTGGCGACAGCTCGAATCCGCGCCAGTTCACTGTGGTCGGCTCCATGCTGTTCTTCACGGCCGACGACGGCAGCGGCGAGGAGCTGCACGTCAGCAACGGTCGCACCGGCAACGCCAACACCGCGCGTGTGTTCGACATCGTGGCCGGCGCCAACGGCTCCCAGCCTTCGAACTTGCTGGCCTACGACCTGACCACGCTGGTGTTCACGGCCGTCGACGGTGCCGACAATCTCGGCCTCTACACCTGCACGCACAACAGCGTGGCCCTGCCGACCACGGTCACCCGCCTCAAGGGTCTGGGCGTGGGCAGCAGCGTCAGCCACATGACCCGCGTCGGTTCCAAGGTGTTTTTCCTGCTGAACGGCAGCCAGCTGTGGGAAACCGATCTCACCAACAGCCCGGCTGGCAACGCCAACGGCACCCAGCTCGTCTACGACTTCCGTGCCACCACCGCCGGCTCCGAGGCCGCCTCGTTCGCCGTTGCCGGCAGCGAGGTGTTTTTTGCCGCGGACGACGGCATCAACGGGCGCGAGCTCTGGAAGAGCGACGGCAGCGAAGGCGGCACCGAGTTGGTGGAGGATCTCTTCCCCGGCGACGATGGCGGCTTCCCCGTGCTGCCGAACAGCTCGGATCCCCAATTCATCACGGTCTCCGGCGGCCGTGTCTTTTTCTCCGCCACCAATGGCGACAGCAACCGCGAGCTTTGGGTGCACGACCCGCTCGCCGACCCTCAGACCTTCCAGGTGCTCGACATCAATGACGGTGACAGCAGCGAGCCGCAGGAGCTGACCGACTTCAACGGGGTGCTGTTCTTCACCGCCACCGATGGCAGCGGCATCGGCAAGACCGGCCGCGAGCTGTGGCGCAGCAACGGCACCGAGGCAGGCACGGTTCAGGTCGTCGACCTGGTGACCGGCGGTACGGATTCCAACCCCCGCAAGCTCACCGTCTTCAAAAATGAACTCTACTTCTTTGCCAACAGCGGGGTCGGTCGCGAACTCGTGAAGACCACCGGCACGCCGGGCAATGCCAGCACCGTTCGTGACATTGCGACCGGCGGTGCCTCGGGCATCACCGACGGCAACGAATTCCTCGCCATCATGGGTGCCGGCGCCTCCCAGCGCCTGTATTTCTCGGCGCGCAATGACAGCCAGGGCGGCCAGGAGCTGTGGACCAGCGATGGCACCGAGGCCGGTACCGTGCGGGTGCGCGACATCAACCCGGGTGCCCCGGGATCTTTCCCAACGGAAATCACCACGGTCGGCAACCTGATCTACTTTGCCGCCACGGATGGCGTTGCCGGCCGTGAGCTGTGGCGCAGCAACGGCACCGAGGCCGGCACCCTGCTGGTGCGCGACATCGCCGCCGGCGCCCCCAACTCGTCGCCCGAGGACCTCACCGCCTCCGCCGGCCGCCTGTTCTTCACCGCCGATGACGGCATCAACGGTCGCGAGCTGTGGGTGAGCACCGGCAATTCCACCGGCACAGTCATGCTGACCGACTTCCGCAACGGCACCGATCGCACCGCCAGCCTCGACATCCGCGACCTGCGTGACATCGATGGCGTGCTCTGCTTCACCGCCGATGACGGTGTCAACGGCCGCGAACTGTGGATCTCCGACGGCACCATCGCCGGCACCCGCATGATCAACGACCTGAGCGGCCCGCTGGCCGCCTCCAATCCCGGCCACTTCACCTCCTTCAATGGCCAGTTGCTGTACACCGCCGCCGATGCCGTCAGTGGCAACGAGCCGCGCGTCGCCTTCATCGGCGCCGCCATCCAGGTGGAACAGCCCGAGGGCGTGCCGCTGGTCAACGACGGTGCCCCGGTCGACTTCGGCACCTTGGCCGCCGGAGTCAGCACGACGGTGAACATCGTCATCCGCAACGCCGGCATCAACACCCTGCGCGACATCAAGCCGATCATTGCCGGCATCAACGCCGCCGAATTCACCCTCGTGGCGCCCAAGGCCGCCACCACCCTGACCCAGGGGCAGTCGACCACCTTCGGCGTGCGCTTCACGCCCAAGGAAGGCGGTCCGCGTGAGGCCCATGTCTCGATCCTGAGCAGCGACGCCCTCAACAACCCCTTTGTGGTCAACCTGTACGGCGAGGGCATCAAGGATCCGACGATCACCGAGCAGCCCGAGCCGCTCATGCTGCTTGTCGGCCAGCCCGCCGCGTTTGACGCCGAGGCCAGCAGCGACAGCGTCATGCTCACCGATGGCGACTTCCAGTGGCGCCGCAACAACGGCGTCATCAAGGGCGCCCTGGGCAGGGAGTTCGCCCTCGCGGCCGTCACCCTCAAGGATGCCGGCGCCTACTCCGTGCAGGTCAAGGTCGGCAAAACCGTCGCCCTCAGCAACCCCGCCCAGCTTGGGGTCGTCCAGGCCAACGTGCCCGCGGGCATCCTCGCTGCCGGAGCCGGCAAGGCCGTCAATCTCACCGTCACCGCCGCCGGCAACGGCCTCACCTACCAGTGGTTCAAGGGCGCGACACCGCTCGCCGACACCACCGACGGCCACATCAAGGGCGCCCGCACGCCGAAGCTGCTTGTCATCGGCCTCACCGCCGCGGATTCCGACCTCTACTCCTGCCAGGTCACCGGCGCCGGTGGCACCCAGACCGGTGGCCAGACCCAGCTGAAGGTCTTCACGGAGAAACCGGTGCTCAATGACCCGCAGAACCTGCCGGACGGCATCGTTGGCGGCAGCTACAACTTCCCGGCCGCCGGCTTCCAGATCGCCGTCGATCCGGCACCGGAAAAGGCACCGCTGACCTACAGCGCCAAGGGCCTGCCAACCGGACTCAAGCTCAATCCCAAGGTCGGCTCGATCGCCGGGCGCCCGACCAAACCCGGCACCTATGAGGTCACCCTCACCGCCAAAAACACCGCCACCAGCGATCCCGTCACGGAAACCGTCGTCATTGCTGAGTTCCCTGACGGCCTCGCCGGTTCCTATTCGGGCTTGGTCGACCGCGATGCCGACCTCAATGACCGTCTGGGCGGTCGCCTCGACCTCACGGTCAGCAGCACCGGTGCCCTCAGCGGTACGCTGACCTTTGGCGGCGAGCGCCTGGGCATCAAGGGCGGTCTTGAGGTGGATGCCACCGGCACGCTCGACCCCACCTTCACCGTGAAGCTCAAGCGCAAAAACAAGCCGGAGGCCGAGCTGACCTTCGACATCGACATCGATGCGCGCACGCTGACCGGTAACGTCGACGGTGTGCCGCTCAACGGTTGGCAGAATGTCCGCCCCGATGAGGCCGGGCCCTTCCTCGGCCTCCATACCTTCGGTCTGATGCTTGGCGATCCCGCGCACGTGACCGATACTGACCTGCCGCAGGGCTGGGGCTATGCCGGTCTGACCGTCGCCAAGGGCGGCAAATGGAAGTTGGCCGGCCTCACGGCCGACGGCGAGAAGATCACCAGCGCCGCCACGATCGGCTTTGCGGGTCAGGTGATCGTCTATCAGACGCTTTACAAGCCCCTGCCGGGCACGCTGCAGGGCTCGCTGCTGATCGATCCGGTCGATACGGAGGAAGCTTTCGACAACACGCTGACGGGGGATGTCGACTGGGTGCGCCCGGCTGCCACCAACACCAAGACCCGAGCCTACCAGGCCGGCTTCGGTCTGCCTGGCACCCCCGAGGTCCTGCCGGTGCCGCTGGAGGCGGTCGGCGCCAGCTACCGCGCTCCCGGCAAGGACGAGCTCGTGCTTGAACTTGCCGCGCCCGGCCAGGACAACGTTGAGCTGCTGTTCAGCGAGGGCGGTCTCGGCGATGCCGATCAGAACCCCGACCAGGTGCTCGGCATTCTGGCCGGCAACAAGCCCTTCAATCCGAAGCCGGCCGGGCCGACCCTGACGACGCTGAAGAAACTCACCGCCAAGACCGGCATGATCGAGGGCAGCTTCCGCCTCACCGATCCAGACCCGCGCACCGGCGCGACCGGCAATGTCGTGCGTGATGCCATCTTCCGCGGCATGCTCATCCGCGATGACGTCGAGGGCGCCCACTACGGTGTCGGCCACTTCCTGCTCGAGGCCCTGCCTGCCGACGGCGAGACGCCGAAGAAAACCACCCCGGTGTTCGGCGGCGGCGTCGAGCTGCGCGAAAACGACAACTGACGCCGCGCCCCTCGGGGCGCGCCGCCTGAAAGCAAAAAACCCCGCCGGGTGACCGGCGGGGTTTTTTCATGGCAACGGTCCGCTCAGACCTTCATGCCTTCCTGGCGGAGGAAGTTCTCCACCCAGGTGATGTCGTAGTTGCCGTTCTGGAAGTCGGAGGTGGTGAGCACCTTCGACTGCAGCGGGATGGTGGTCTTGATGCCTTCAACCACGAACTCGCCCAGAGCGCGGCGCATGCGCTTGATGGCGATCTCGCGGGTGGCACCGGTGACGATGAGCTTGGCGATCATCGAGTCGTAATAGGGCGGCACCTCGTAGCCGGAGTAGACGTGGGTGTCGACACGCACGCCGCGGCCGCCGGAGGTGTACCACAGGTTGATCTTGCCCGGGCTGGGGGCGAAATTGCGCGCCGGATCCTCGGCATTGATGCGGCACTCGATCGAGTGGCCGCGCGCGGTGGCGCTCATGACGTGCTCGCTCAGCGGCAGGCCGGCGGCGATGCGGATCTGCTCCTTGATGAGGTCGCAGCCATACACCTCCTCCGTGATGGGATGCTCCACCTGGATGCGGGTGTTCATCTCCATGAAGTAGAAGTTCTCGCCATTGTTGTCGACGAGGTACTCGATCGTGCCGCAGTTCTCGTAGCCGATCTCCTTGCAGATCTTGACGGTGGCGTCGCCCATGCGCTTGCGCATCTCGTCGCTGATCTTCGGACTCGGGCACTCCTCGATGATCTTCTGGTTGCGGCGCTGCATGGAGCAGTCGCGCTCGCCGAGGTGAACGACGTTGCCGTGGCTGTCGGCGACCACCTGGAACTCAATGTGATGCGGTTTCTCGACCAGCTTTTCCATGTACATGGAGCCGTCGCCAAAGCACTTCAGTGCCTCCAGGCTCGCGGCCTGGAAGCTGGAGATCAGGGTGGCCTCGTTGAGCACGGGGCGCATGCCGCGGCCGCCGCCGCCGGCGCTGGCCTTGATGATGACCGGGTAACCGATCTTGCGCGCCCACTCGAGCGCCTGCTCCTCGTTGTGGATGATGCCGTCGGAACCGGGCGTGACCGGCACGCCGCTGGCGCGGGCGGTGGCGCGGGCGGTGTTCTTGTCGCCCATCATTGAGATGACGCGCGCGCTCGGGCCGATGAACTTGATTTTGCACTTCTCGCAGACTTCGGCGAACTCCTCCTTCTCGGAGAGGAAGCCGTAGCCCGGGTGAATGGCGTCGACGTTGGCGATCTCGGCGGCGCTGATGATGCGGCTGATCTTCAGGTAGCTCTCCGTGCTGGGGCCGGGCCCGATGCAGATCGCCTCGTCGGCGAGGTGGACATGCATCGAATCGACGTCGGCCTCGGAATAGACGGCGACCGTTTTGACGTCGAGCTCCTTGCAGGCGCGGATGATGCGGACAGCGATTTCGCCGCGATTGGCGACGAGGACTTTGCGGAACATGGGGGAGGGTGCGGGAAGATTCGGAACAGCCCGGGTGGCGGGGCGGACCTGAAAGGGCCGGCACACCGTCCGCGGGCCTGGGTCATGCCTTGAGCTCGAACAGCGGCTGCCCGTACTGCACCGGCTTGCCGTCCTCGACCAGGATGCGGGCGATGGTGCCGCGCATCTCGGCCTTGATCTCGTTCATCACCTTCATGGCCTCAATGATGCAGACCGTGGTGTTTTCATCGACCGAGTCGCCGATGTTGATGAAGGCCTGTTCGCCGGGCGCAGCCGAGCGGTAGAAGGTGCCGACCATCGGCGAGTTGATCGTCGGTCCGGCCGGGGCGCTGTCGGCGGCGGCAGCCGCGGCGGGGGCGGCGAGCGGTGCGGCGGGCAGGCTGACAGCCGCCGGCGCGGGCAGGGCGGCCTGGGCCGGCAGATGCTTCAGCAGCTTCTGCACGGTTTCCAGGTCCGAGCCGCGGCGCAGCTCGATTTTCGAGCCCTGGTTTTCGAAATGAAAGTAGTTGAGGTCGTTCTCCGCCATCAACGCCACGATTTGTTTGATCTGCTTCAGGTCCAAGGCGGTGGCCTCCTTTTCAGTGGGTTTGGGTTCGTCCATTCGGATAAGGCACGTGGGTGCTGTCTGCCGAGACTAGCCGGCCCGCCGGCATAGGCAAGGATAAAGCACGCCGGTGCCGGCTTGCGGGAAACGCCCCGGTGGTGAAACATGCGGCCATGACCGCGCCGCTGCCGCGCCTGTTCCGCCTTGCCGGCGGCCGCCTGCTCGACGCCCTCTACCCGCGCGCCTGCTTCGCCTGCGAGGCGGTGCTCGAACCGGGCGACCCGTCCCAGGGACCGGCGGCCTGGCTCTGTCCGGCCTGTCAGGAGGGCTTGGAACCGATCGAGCCACCCTTGTGCAGCGTCTGCGGCGAGCCCTTCGCCGGCGCTGAGGCCGCGCCCTTCCGCTGCTGGAACTGCGAGGACCGCGGTCTCGCCTTTGACTTCGCCCGCGCCGCCTGCAAGTCGGCCGGACCGGTGCGCACCATGATCCACGCCTTCAAGTACCGGCGCGACCTCGCCCAGCGCGCGCCCCTGGCCGAGTTGCTGCGCGTCGCATTGGCAGATCCGCGCCTAGCCGGGCTCGACCCCGCCGACTGGCGTCTGGTGCCCGTGCCCCTGCACCCCCTGCGGCGACTCTGGCGCGGCTACAACCAGAGCCTCGAACTCTGTCGCCAGCTCGGCCAGGCCACCGGTATCGCCACGGTTTGCGCCCTGCGCCGGGTGCGATTGACCCGCTCCCAGGCCGGTCTCGACCGCGCCCGCCGCCTCGAAAACCTGCGCGGCATCTTCGCCCCGGCCCGCCGGCTGCCGTGGGCGGCCTCTGCGCTGCAGGGCAAAAACGTCCTGCTCGTCGATGACGTGCTCACCACCGGTGCCACCGCCCACGAATGCGCCCGCGTTCTCAAGAAGCGGGCCGGGGCCGAAAAAGTTGTGGTGATTACGGCAGCCCGTGGTTAGAATCGCGCCGGTCTGTGCCCAGCACGGGCCGCCAGCCACGTCGTGGACTCGTCCCGGCGACTCCCGCGCTTTGCCATGCGGGGAGGGTCGGCGGTCCCGCCGGGTGCGGTCGCGCATCACACACACCACCATGGGATTTTTCAAAAAACGCAGCGTCAACGAGTTGGGCGAAAAGAAGAAGGACATGCCGGAGGGCCTTTGGACGAAGTGTCCGTCCTGCGGCGAAAGCCTGTTCGAACAAGCGCTGGCCAAGAACCTGCGCGTCTGCACCCAATGCGGCTATCACTTCACCATCAGCTCCGGCGAGCGACTGGAGAACCTGGTCGATGAAGGCAGCTTTCAGGAAATCGACGCCAGCCTCGACTCCGTCGACGCCCTCGGCTTCAAGGGTTATCTCGACAAGGTCAAGGCCTACCAGAACAAGACCGGCCTGAAGGAGGCGGTGGTCACCGGCCGCGCCAACATCGAGTCGATCCCGGTCCTGCTCGCCGTCATGGACTTCCGCTTCCTCGGCGCCAGCATGGGCAGCGTTGTCGGCGAAAAAATCACCCGCGCCATTGAGACCGCCACCGCCGAGCGCAAGGCGGTCATCGTCTTCTCCGCCTCCGGTGGCGCCCGCATGCACGAGGGCATCCTCAGCCTCATGCAGATGGCCAAGACCAGCGGCGCCCTCGCCCGCCACGCCGAGGCCCGCCTGCCTTACATCTCGGTGCTCACCCACCCGACCACTGGCGGCGTCACCGCCAGCTTTGCCACCCTTGGCGACATCATTCTCGCCGAGCCGAAGTGCATGATCGGCTTTGCCGGCCCGCGCGTCGTCAAGGAAACCACCCACGCCGACCTGCCGCCCGGCTTCCAGACCGCCGAGTTCATGATGAAGCACGGCTTGGTCGACCTCATCGTCGAACGCAAGGACATGCGCTCGACCCTGGCCGGCCTGCTCAAGTACGTCAGCCCGCAGGGCTGAGGCGTCTGACCCGGCCCGCAGGGGCGGGGGGCCGACGTGTCGATTCCGTTCGGTTGGACTTGACCTGGCGCAGGGGTTCCGCCCTCAGCCGCGCTCAAACGCATCGGCCGCCCGCAGCACGGTCAGTTCATCGAGCGGCTTGCCGATGAGCTGCAGACCGACCGGCAGGGACACGCCTTCCACCTCTACCGGGCCGCAGGGCACGCTGATCGCCGGCAGGCCGGCGAGGTTGGCCGGGATGGTGAAGACGTCCTCCAGGTACGCGGCCAGCGGGTTGTCCTTCAACTCGCCGAGCTTGTGCGCCGGCGCCGGACTCGTCGGGCTGATGAGCAGGTCGACCTTTTCAAACACCTGCTCGAAGTCGCGCCGGATCAGGGTGCGCGCCCGCTGGGCCTTGAGGTAGTAGGCGTCGTAGTAACCGCTGCTGAGCACGTACGTGCCGAGCAGGATGCGCCGCTTCACCTCGGGACCGAAACCTTCCGCGCGGCTCTTGAAGTAGTGCTCCATGAGGTCGGTCGCCTCCTCGCTGCGGTGGCCGTAGCGGACGCCGTCGAAGCGCGCCAGGTTCGCCGAGGCCTCGGCCGGGGCGACAATGTAATAGGTGGCCACCCCGAGGTCGGTGTGTGGCAGGCTGACCTCGACCAGTTCGGCGCCGAGGGCGGCGAGGCGGTCGACCGCCGCCTTGACGCTGGCCGACACGCCGGGGTGCAGGCCGTCGATGAAGTACTCCTTCGGCAGGCCGATGCGCAGGCCCTTGATGTCCCTGCCGATGGCCGTGGTGAAATCCGGCACCGGCGTGTCGAGCGAGGTCGAGTCGCGCCCATCCTTGCCGCAGAGGTGGTTGAGCAGCAGGGCGGCGTCTTCGACGGTCTTGGTGAGCGGGCCAATCTGGTCGAGAGAGGAGGCGAAGGCGACCAGGCCGTAGCGGGAAATGCGGCCGTAGGTGGGTTTCAGGCCGACGCAGCCGCAGAGGGCGGCCGGCTGGCGGATCGAGCCGCCGGTGTCGGAACCGAGGGCGGCAATGGCCAGATTTCCGGCCACCGCCGCGGCGCTGCCGCCGCTGGAACCGCCCGGCACGCGCTGGGGATCGCGCGGGTTGCGGGTCAGACCGAGCGCCGAGTTCTCGGTGGTCGAGCCCATGGCGAACTCGTCCATGTTGAGCCGGCCAAAGGGCACGGCACCGCCGGCACGCAGACGGACGATGGCGCCGGCGTCGTAGGGCGCCGTGTAGTTCTCGGCCAGCATCTTCGACCCGCAGGTGCAGGGCTGGCCGGTGACGTTGATGTTGTCCTTGATGCCCACCGGCAAGCCGGCCAGCGGCAGCGACAGGTCGGCCTTCTCTGCCTCAGCCAGGGCGCGCTCGGCATCCCAGCTCAGGTAGGCGCCCAACTGCGGGTTGCCCGCGTCGATGGCGGTGGCGAGGTCGGCGACGACGTCGCGCGGGTGAATTTCCCCGTCGGCAATGCGGCGGCGCAGGCTGGCGAGGGTCTGAGTGGCGAGGGACATGGGAAAATCGAAAGGGAAGACGAAAAGACGGGGCGGCGGGTCACTCAAGGACCTTGGGGATCTGGAACTGGTCCATGGCGCGGCGCGGGGCGTTGGCGAGGGCCTCGGCCTGGCTGAACCCGGGGCGGGCCTCGTCGGCGCGGATCACGTCCAGCACCGGCAGGGCGTGCGAGGTCGGTTCGACCCCTTCCAGGTCGTGCCGGCCGAGCACGTCAATGTAGTGCAGGATCTGGCTGATCTGCTCCTGATAGCGCGTCGCCTCCTCGTCGGTCAGTTCGAGGCGGGCCAGGGTGGCGACGTGGCGGATGGGGATCTCCGAGGATGGCATGCAGGCTTTCTAAACGGAACCCGGGCGCGCGCAAGGTGTGTCCGGCGTTTTTCCGGCCTGTCCGATTTCGACAAAAGCTTGTCCGACAAAGGCCAAATCCGCTAGCGTTGAGGCATTCCCGGCCATGAAACACGCGCTTTTCTCCCTCCTCCTGCCCGCCGTCCTGTCCGCGGAAACCCAGATCACCTGGCAGCGTCAGCAGCTCCATGCGGAATTTTACTCGGAGGGGGCGACGATCGGCGACATCGATGGCGACGGCCGCGCGGACCTCGTTGCCGGGCCGTTTTGGTGGCAGGGGCCGGCCTTTGAGAAGAAGCATGCGTTCTACCCGCCCAAGTCCTTCAGCATCCAGGGGTACTCGGACAACTTCTTCGCCTACGTCCACGATTTCAACGCCGACCAGAAGAACGACATCCTGGTGTTGGGTTTCCCCGGCAAGGAGGCGCGGCTGTACCTGAATCCTGGCGTGCACGACGACACGCCCTGGCCGATGCACATCGTCGCCGACGTCGTCGACAACGAGTCGCCGGTGTTCACCGACATCACCGGCGATGGCAAACCCGAGATCGTCTGCAGCACGGGCGGCCGGTTCGGCTGGTTCGCCCCGAACTGGGACAAGCCCACGGAGAAATGGGCCTTTGTCGCCGTGTCCGATGACATGAAGGTGGCCAAGTTCACCCACGGCCTCGGCGTCGGCGATGTGAACGGCGACGGCAAGCAGGACCTGCTTGAGGCCCGGCGCTGGTGGGAAAACACCGGCGACGGCCTGTGGCGGCAGCACAGCTTTGCGGCTGGCATCGGCGGCGGCGCCCAGATGTTCGCCTATGACTTCGATGGCAACGGCACCAACGATGTCTTCACCGCCCTGGCCGCCCACCGCTACGGTGTCGCGGTCTTCCTGCAAAACCCGAACCCGGCCCCCGGCACCGCGAACTGGCAAAAGGTCATGCTCGCTTCCGAGCA
>CAZSBO010000089.1:0-16717 GCA_964605265.1 uncultured Prosthecobacter sp. | reverse complement strand
TCTGACCCTTTATCTGCTCTTGTATCTTGTTGCATGCCTGGTGCGCAACGCGTTAGACTTGAACGTAACAACCGGCAATGACCAACAGCCACCTTGAAAAGGCAGCAAGAATGATCGGAGTGAGGCCCATCTTCGAATTTGAGGGCCATGAAATTCATGTCGTTTGCATTATCCCTTGGAGTCCACCCTTAGTTGCCGAGTGGTGGCGCGGCAAGGAAGCGAGTATCATTGGTGCAGATGTAAACGGCAATTTCTTTCTGTGTCACTGCGACGGCAGCGTTCGATATTGGGATCACTCGAAGCAATCGGCTATTGTCGTTGCAAGGAGCGTGAAGGAATTCGCGAGTCGTCTCAGAGAGGACCATCATCACACATTGTCATGGTGGAAGAAAGGCGATAGCCGAGATGTCACCTAACAACAAAAGGCACATGAAAAACCGCCACCCGCCCCGTGTCGGAGTCTGTGGGTGATGATGTGCACTAACCACTATGATTCGACCATGACACGGGTGTGTCCCGTGAAAGGCCCTCAGGAGAAACTGGAAACCCTAAGCGGATCCCCCCTCACTCCTGCCAGTTGCCGTCGAGCACCTTGCCGGCTTCGACGGTGAACTGGCCGTCCTTTTCGCGGACGGTCCATTGGCGGCGCTGGAAGTGCTGTTTGTAGGACCAGCCGGCTTCGTAGTCCCAGACGCCGGGGCCGGTTTGGCGCATGAGGCGGATCTGCAGGATGTAGACGGCGATGCGCTGCTCGGGGTCGATGATGGTCTGATCGGGCGGCGTGGTGGTGAGCACGGCGGCGCTGATCATCCGCAGTTTCAGGTCGTCGAAACGGCGCAGGAAGGGCACGCTGGCGGGGGTGAAATCGCGCTTGGGCACGATCTCGCCGAGGGCGATCGAGTAGCTCTTGGGCACGCCCGGGTTCGGGTCGGGCAGGTCGCGCAGCAGGGCGCGGATGAGCTGTTCACTGGCGTCGGTCTCGTAGCTGTCCAGGCGCGTGCCTTCGCGGTCGACGGGGCCGCAGGCGACCAGGGCGAGGAGCAGGACGGGCAGGAGCAGGAGACGCAGCATGGCCTCTGATGCCATGCTTTGGCGGCTTCGGCAACTGCGGCGCTTGGCAAGCGGGTCGTGCGGGTGCATGGTGATTGATGTTTGACATCCGTGAGAAGCCCCAGGTCGTCGAGCGCGCCTTCCTGATCGGCGCCTGCTTTGACCGCCGCCAGATGGCTGAGGCCGGGGTGCTGCTCGATGAGTTGAAGGAACTCGTCGAGACGCTCGGCATCGGCATCACCGCCGCGGAACTGGTTTATGCGCGTGAGCACACCGCCCGCCACCTGATCGGCAAGGGCAAGGCGCAGGAGCTCATGGAGCGCGCCAAGCTGCTGGGCTGCGACTGCATCATTTTCGACAACGAGCTGAGCCCGGCGCAGCAGCGCGCCTGGGAGCAGGAGGGTGGCATCGCGGTGATCGATCGCCATGAAGTCATCCTCGACATCTTCCACATGCGCGCGCAGACCCGCGAGGCGCGGCTGCAGGTGGAGCTGGCCCGATTGGAATACTCGATCCCGCGCCTGACCCGCATGTGGGGTCACTTGGACCGCCAGGGCGGCAGCGGCGGCGGTGCCGGCGGCGGTGCGGCGCGCGGCGAGGGCGAGACCCAGCTCGAGGTCGACCGCCGGCTCACCTACAAGCGGCTCGACAAGCTCAAGGCCGAGCTCGAGGAGGTCAAAAAGCAGCGCGACACGATGCGCAAGGAGCGCAGCCGCGTGCCGGTGCCGAACGCGGCCATTGTCGGCTACACGAATGCCGGCAAGTCCTCCCTGCTCAACCGCCTGACCCAGGCCAGCGTGCTGGCCGAGGACAAGCTGTTCGCCACACTCGACACGACGACGCGCCGGCTGGAGCTGCCCGACGGCCAGGCACTGTTGGTGACCGACACGGTCGGCTTCATCCGCAACCTGCCGCACGATCTCGTGCAGAGTTTCCGCGCGACGCTGGAAGAGGCGGTGCTCGCCGATTTCCTGATCCATGTCGTCGATGCCGCCTCGCCGCAGGCGCTTGAGCATTATCAGACGACCACAAAGGTGCTGTCCGAGCTGGGGGCGGGCGACAAGCGCGTGCTGCTGGTCCTGAACAAGGCCGACCTCATCGATGACGCCCGCCAGATGGAGCTGCGCCGGCAGTTTCCGGACGGGCTCTTCCTCTCCGTGCGCACCGGCCAGGGCATGGACGACCTGCTGCACCGCCTGCACGACATGCTCATCGACCGCGTCGTGCGTCTCGACCTGCGCGTGCCGCTGGAGCGCATGGACATCGTCGCGCTCGCCCATCAGGAGGGCAAGGTGCTGTCGGAGGATTACGAAAGCGGGGTCGCCGAGATCCAGTGCGTGGTGCCGAAGCCGCTTGAATCGCGGTTCACACCTTTTGTTCGGCCGGTGGCGAAAAGGAAGCCCAAGGCCTGAAGCCTGCGGTTTTCCCTGATTCGGGAAGAATCCCGGCGCGAGCCTGTTAGCGGAACGGCAGCAGGGCCCTGACCGGGATGCGATAACAGGCGTTGCTGCGCGCGCGCTGGCGGTCCTCGCCGCCGAGGCAGTAGAGGAAGTCGCCGCAGACGACGAGGCTCGTCATCGCCGCGAAGGGCAGGGCTGGCGCCGGCGAGTAGCGATCGCTTTCGAGGTCGTAGATCCAGGCTTCGGCGGTGAAGGCATCGGTGCGGTAGCCGCCGGCGAGGTAGAGATGGCGGTCGTCGAGGGCGACGGCGGTCAGTCCGCGCACGGGAGCGGGCAGGGGCCGCAGGGCGCGCCAGGCGCGCGGCTGGCGCAGATCAAGGGCGAAGGCGTCGTCGCGGTTGCGCACCGTGCCGTCGGTCCATTCGGCGCCGCCGAAAACGAACAGTTGGTTCGCGGCGACTGCGCCGGCGGCGGTGAAGCGGCCGGGGCCGGGCAGGTCGGGCAGGCGTTCGACGCGGCCATCGCTCAGGCGCAGGCGTTGCACGCGGGTGTGGGCCTCGGTGAGCTTGGCGGGATCGGGCACGCCGCCGGCGAGGAGCAGTGTGTTTTCATGCACACCGCCTGCAGCCAGCACGGCGCCGGTGCTGGCGGGCAGGGCGAGGGCTTGCGGTGCGGCACTGTCGGCGCTCACGCGCAGCAGGGTGTCGTGCGCTCCGGTGCCGTCCGAGCCGCCGGCCATCCAGAGTGCGCCGTCGGCGCCACCGGCGACCCCGTAGGCCGCGGCGAGGGGCAGTCGCTCGGCCAACGACCAACTGCGGGAGGCCGGATCGAAAACGCGGACCGTGTCGAGCCAGCGTTTTTCCTCGTTCACCCAGTTTGTGCCGCCGGCGAGGACGAGGCGGTCGCCCACGACGGCGCAGGCAAAGCCACCGTTGGCTTCGGGTAGGGGCGGCAGAGTTTCCCAGGGTTCAGCCGGCAGGGGTGTCGTCAGCATGAGGCAGCTTGTCGTCAGGATCGTTGGCACGCGCATAGGAGTCGAGGGGGCCGCCGGGCCAGTCGGGCCGCAGGCGGACATCGTTGGCGCCGGCGACCGCGCCCGGCGGTTCGGCGGGGCTGGCATCGCCGGCGCGATGCATCTGCCACCAGCACTGGCCCTGGTGGTTGTGCTGGTGATCGACCGTGAAGCCCGCCTCTTTCAGCAGCGGGCCGATCCAGCCCAGGCAGTGGTCGCAGTAATCGGCGTGCTGGTGCAGGTCGTTGCGCAGCAAAAACCCCTTCGACGGGCAGTCGTGCATGTCGATGCGGAAGAGGTCGGGCCGGCGTGTCACGGTCCATTCGCCGCCCTCCTCGCCGAGGGTGTGGCCCCAGTACTGTTCCATGCCGTCGAAGCCGCGGGCGCTGATGAGGGCGGCCGCGTGCTGCTGGGAATCGCCCCCGATCGCCTCGCGCCAGTAGCGGCGCAGCAGCCCGGGACCGCCGAGGCGTTCCAGCCAGTCGAAGGTCCACTCGTAGTGGCCGCAGAAGTCGTAGACGCCGATCATGGGCGGGGAAGGGTACGCGGGGAAGCGGGAGCCATTGCAGATCTCAGATCTCAAATTTCAGATTTCAGAGGGCGATTGGAAATCTCCTTGGCGGAGCCGGGGCGTGGGTGTAGGCTGAAACTGGGTCGGCCGGAGGGATCGCCCGTCGGTTCTGCTTCGGTGGGACGCGGACGGGAGGAAAGTCCGGACACCGCAAGGCAGCATGCCGCGCGCAAGCGTGGGGGCGACGGAGCAATCCGGCGTCACGGACAGTGTCACAGAAAACAAACCGCCCGCCGTCGCTCTCTGAGCGAAGGTGGGTAAGGGTGAAACGGCGGGGTAAGAGCCCACCGCTCCGACCGCAAGGAAGGAGGCACGACAAACCCCATGCGGTGCAAGACAGAACAGGAGAATGGCCCGCCTGGCCGCAAGCCTGCCGCGCAAGCGGTGGGTGGTGACTCCGGGTACTAGTCGCATCCCGCGCGAGCGGGGGTCGGCACCGCAAGGTGTCGTTCAGATAAATGATCCCACCGGAGGCCGCGAGGCCGAAGGCACAAAATCCGGCTTATGAAGGCCGACCCACTTTTTTCTTTCCCCGCCTGAGAGGCGGCGTGGCGGGATAAGGGATAACGGCGCCTTGACCTTCGCAGCTCTAGCCGGAAGGATGGGCACATGAAATTTCCATCCATTCCCTGCATCCTGACCCTAGGACTTTGGATCGCAGCGGCTGTGCCGGCAGCGGAACCGGCGGTTGTGGAGGTCGGCGGTCGCTCGCTGCAGATCCCGGTACCCGAGGGCTTTGAGCGGGCCGACCGCGTCCTGCCACTCTATGACGAGGTCTGCGAGGCAATGCTGCCGCCGTCCAATCGTCGTTTGGCGGCTTTTGCCCGTCCGGAATTCGTCGCCAAGCTGCGTGCCGGCGAGATTGACGATGCCGATCGTCATTTTGCCCTGCAGTCGACGAAACAGTTTGAGGAACAGGTGATCAGCGAGCGCGCCTTTCGTGGGGCGCGGGAAGAACTGAAGCGGGAATTGCAGGGGCTGCGTGCGAAGCTGGACGAGGAGACGCAGAGGTTGATCGCCTCGGGCAAGGCGACCTTGGCCAAGCAGCAGGGGGTGGAATTGGATCTCGCGGTGAGCGACACGGCGATGCTCGGCTTATTCGAGGAAACAGACACGGCTCTGGGTTTTACCCTGGCCATGAACGTGCAGACCCCGCAGGGTCGCGAGAGGCAGGTGTGTGCCGCGGTGGTGGCGCCATTGCAGGGCCGGCTGGTGAATTTTTATGCCTACTCCAACTACGCCAGCGAGGCGGATCGCCAGTGGGCCGAAACGGCGGCGCGTGCCTGGAAAGACGCCGCCCTGGCGGCCAATCCGCGCGTGCCGGGTTCGGTGCTGGACGGGTTTGACTTTGGCAGTGTTGCCAGCTCCGCGCTCGTTGGCGGCGTGGTGGGTCTGGTGATTGGAATCGGCCAGTGGCTACGCAAGCGGCGCAGCCGGCCGGTGGCCTGAAGCGGCGTCACTTCGCCTCCGCGAGCACGCGCTGGATGTCGGCGGCCTGCTGGTCGGTCGAGGCCTGCACGTCCTTCCAGATGATCTTGCCGTCCTTGACCAGGAAGGCCTGGCGGGCGGCGAGGGTCATGGTGCCGCGCTCCATGCGCTTGACGCCGAAGGCATCGACGATCTTGCCCTCGGGGTCGGCGATGAGGTCGTAGGGCAGGGTGAAATCGTCGCGGAACTTCTTCTGCGCGTCCGGCTTGTCGAAGGAGACACCGAGCACCTGCACGCCATGTTTGCTGAGATCGGCAAAGGCATCGCGCAGCGAGCAGGCCTGCTTGGTGCAGCCGGGGGTGTTGGCCTTGGGATAAAAGAACACCACGGTGGGGCCCTTGGCGTAGACCTCGCTGAATTTCACCAGCTTGCCGTCCTGGTTCGGACCGGCGACGTCGGGTGCGGGCAGGCTGACTTTTTCGCCCTGGCCGGCGTGCAGGCTGACGGCGAGGAGGAGGGAGGCGAAGAGGCTGGCGAGTTTCATGGCGTGTTTCCATGAAACGTGCCGGGCCGCGCTTTATTCCGTCGCTCCGTCATTTTCCGCCGCCGGCCGCAGCCGTACCCAGGTGGCGCCCCAGCCGCCGGACAGCGCCCCGGCCGGCCAGGCCCAGTCAGCGACGTCCTCGAGCTGGGCCAGCCGGGCATGCACGCCCTGGCGCAGGGCCCCCGTGCCCTTGCCATGGATGACGCGCACCTCCCGGATGCCGAGCCGGCGGCATTCGCGAAAGTACTCCTCGAGCAGGCTGCCGACCTCGTTCGGCCGGAAGGCATGCAGGTCGAGCTCGTTCGTGATCGGCAGCGGCACGGGGTCGTCGTCCATGCGCCAGCCTGCACGCAAATCCGTCGCCCGGCGACCTTGACTCGCTGGAAATCGGGCAAATCCTGCGCGTGTGAGTCGCTCCCACCCCGCCAGACCCGGCATCGCCCTGCCGACGGCGGTGGCGGTGGTGGTGGCCAACATGGTTGGCACGGGCGTGTTCACCAGCCTCGGGTTTCAGGTGGGCGACCTGCCATCGGGCTTTGTCCTGCTGTTGCTCTGGGGAGTGGGTGGCCTGTGCGCGTTTTGCGGGGCACTGGCCTATGGCGAACTCGCTGCCGCGCTGCCGCGCTCCGGGGGCGAGTACCACTTCCTCTCGCGCACCCTGCATCCGGCGGTGGGTTTCATGGCCGGCTGGCTATCGGCCACGGCGGGTTTTGCCGCGCCGATCGCCCTGGCCGCGATGGCCTTCGGTCGCTACTTCAACAGCGTCTTTCCGCAGGTGCCCGCCACGGTGCTGTCGCTGGCGGTCGTGGTCGCCGTGGCGCTCATCCACGCCTCCGGTCTGCGCGCGGCCGAGCGGTTTCAAAACACCGCCACGTGGTTGAAGGTGGCCCTCATCCTGTTCTTCATCGCGGCGGGAATGCTGCTGGGCCAGGGCCATGGGGTGCGCTTCACGCCGGCGCCCGGCGACCTCGGCCTGGTGACGAGCACACCGTTTGCGGTCAGTCTCGTGTACGTGATGTATGCCTACGCCGGCTGGAATGCCACGACCTACATCGTCGGTGAGGTGCGCGACCCCCAACGCAACGTGCCGCTGTCGGTGGCCATCGGCACCCTGCTGGTCACCGGCCTGTACCTGGCGCTCAACGCCGTGTTTCTGTACGCGGCGCCGATGGCTGAGCTCGCGGGCCGGGTCGAAGTCGGGCATGTCGTCGCGGCGCGACTGTTTGGCGCCAGCGGCGGCAGCCTGATGAGCGGCCTGATCTGCCTGGGTCTGGTGTCCAGCCTGAGTGCCATGACCTGGGTGGGGCCGCGCGTGACGATGACCATGGGCCAGGACGTGCGTTTGCTGGCCCCGCTGGCCCGCTGTGACCGCCACGGCATTCCCCGCCGCGCGCTGCTGCTGCAGACCGTGCTGGTCGCCGTGCTGCTGCTCACGGCGACCTTTGAGAACGTGCTCACCTACGTGCAGTTCAGCCTGCAGCTGTGTTCCTTCCTCACCGTGCTCGGCATGATGATCCTGCGCCGCACCCGGCCCGATCTGCCGCGGCCGGTGCGCTGCTGGGGGTATCCGGTCACGCCACTGCTCTTCCTCGGCATCTCCCTGTGGATGTTGGCCTACGTCCTGCTGCAGCGGCCTCTCGAATCCCTGGCCGGGCTGGCGACCCTGGCCTCCGGCCTGATCGTGTTCTGGCTGTCGCCGCCGCCGGCCACAAAATCCCATTCCTGACTTGCAGAAAAAACGCAGAATTGGGTAGACTGCGAAATTGATGAATCCTTCGGCTGTTTCCCGTCGCGGCTTTCTGGCGTCTGCGGTCGCCAGTCTCGCCGCGACTGCGGCCGGGGCGAAGACCACGCCGCCGCGCCAGGGCGTGCCGCTGCGCCTGGAACCGCTGCCCTATGACTTCGGCGCGCTCCAGCCCTGCTTCAGCGCCGCCAGCCTGCGCCGGCATTACGAAGTCCATCATGCCGAACAGTTGCGCGAGCTGAGCCAGTCGCTCGATGAGCAGCGCATGGAAGTGGCGAGCGTGGTGTCGCTCATGCCCGGCATGGATCGACTGGCCCAGCCGTCGCGCCAGGTGTCCAGCCTGCCGCTCGGTCGGCTGGTCAGTCGGGGGGTGTCGCACCAGCCGCCCGAGCCGCTGTCGCCCAAGGCCGTGCGGGTCATCCGCCAGGCCGGCGGGGGCCACGTCAACCACACGATTTTCTGGCGCAGTCTCTGCCCTCCCGGCAGTGGGCCGTCGGGACCGCGGGCCGAACTGGCGCGCGCCATTCGCGAGGACTTCGGCAGTGTCACCACCTTCCGACGCGTCTTCAAGGAGGTGGCGATGGCGCATGAGGGCTCGGGCTGGGCCTGGCTGGTGTACCGACAGGACCGCAGCCTGGTGGTCAGCACGACGGCGAACGAGGACAACCCGCTGATGAAGGATCACGTGCCCTGGCACCGGGCCGGCCGGCCGATCCTGGCGCTCGATCTTTGGGAGCACAGCTACTACGACACCCATGGCGCCGACCGTGAGCGCTACATCGACACCTGGTGGGACGTGGTCCATTGGAACTACGTCGACCGCGCCTACCAGATCGTTTCGAACACCTGAGCCCGGCGCTTTTCGCTGGCGCCGCCCGCCGGATGCGGCGTTGATGGCGACGCCATGAAACGTCTGTTCGCCTGTCTGCTCGGTTTGGCCACCGTCGCCCAGGGTGCCGCGCCGCCCGATGCCCAGGCGCGGTTTCTCGCCGGGCTGCCGGTGGACACCACCGAGCTGGAACCGCTCGCCCGCGAAGCCGCCTGGCAGCAGCATGCCGCCGACTGCCACCGTGCCTGGATCGACGTCGAGGACCGCCAGCTTGCCCATCTCCACCCCTGGATGGCGGCCGTCCATCCTGAGGCCTACCGCGATCCCGCGCCGGTCTTTTACCTGTTCAGCGGCCCCGACTTCCTCTATGCCAACGCCTTTTTTCCCGAGGCCAGCGACTACATCCTGTGCGGTCGCGAACCGGTCGGCAGCCTGCCGAATGCCGCCGTCCTGACGCCGGCGTCGCGTGCGACCGCCCTCGCCGGGCTGCGCACCGCCCTCAACGCCAGCCTCAGCTACAGCTTCTTCATCACGGCCGACATGAAGAAGGATTTGGTCGACACCGAACTCGCCGGCACCCTGCCGGTCCTGTACTTCTTCCTCGCCCGCACCGGCTGCCGGATCACCGGAGCGGAGTTGGTCCAGCTCGGCGCCGACGGCCAGCTCACCACGGGCAAGTCGAAGACCCCGGGGGTGAGGATCCGCTTCACCGGCCCGCGCGGCCGGGCGCAGACGCTGTGGTACTTCACCACCGACCTGTCCGACTGGGGCGCCAAGGCCAATCCGGCTTTCCTCGCGTTTTGCCGTCGCCAGGGCCAGGGCAACGCCCTGGTCAAGGCCGCCTCCTACCTGATGCACCTCGATTCCTTCGGCACGGCCCGCAACTTCCTGCTCGGCAACGTCCGCCACCTGATCCAAGATGACAGCGGCATCCCCTATCGGTATTTCAAGCCCGACCGCTGGACCCTGCGCCTGCACGGTCGCTACGCGGGGCCGATCGAGATCTTCCAGCAGCACTTTCAGGCCGATCTCGATGCCGCCTTCCAGGCTGGTTCCTCGGGGCCGCTGACCTTCGGGTTTGGCTACCAGTGGCGCCCGCCGGTCTCCTCCCTCGTCTTTGCCCGTTCGACCCCGTCCATCCCGCGCGCCATCCCGGTCGACGAGGAATGATCCCGCGGCGGGCCGGCTAGCCGCAGAAAGGCGCTGCCGCCGACCTCCCGGGTCTGGCCGCAGCGCCTTCAAGTCTCAGGGAGACAAGGGGGGTGGCTACCGTCTGCGGCGTCGCTCAGCAGGGAGGGTTTTCCAGCGGTGGGCGCAGCAGGACGGTCGTGCGGGCGTATTTTGCACGGATGGCGATGGCTTCGCCATGGGGTCAAACCCCACTTCGGGCCGCGGGAAACTTTGGGTTGTGACGCACCTTGCCCGCGCCTAGGTTCAAGCTACGGCCATGGAAAACCCATCCTCGCGGAATTCAACAAGCGGCCGTCGGTCAGGACCGCGCTGGAGGCCTCTCCAAGAGAGCGTGCCTTTATGAACCGGGCTACGCCCAGGATGCGGGAATTGGCCGAGCGCCTCATCGCCCTGGAGACCGGGGCGCTGCCCGCAGAGCCGGGGCAGGGATTGGCCGTTTTGACCGTCCTTGAAAAGCTGCGACCCGAATTGAACACCCTCATGGGCAATGGCGGTTATCGGGCGCTGCTGTCGCGTTCACTCGCACTGGCCAGCGAGGAGGCGCCCTGGCTGCGCAGCGCGCTGGTTGGGGCTGATGGCACCCTGTCCGGGTTGGACCTCATGGAATGGCAAGCCGGCGCGCAGGAGGAGGTCGAGGGCAGCGTCGTTCTGATCGCCCAGATGGCAGGACTGCTCACGGCCTTTATCGGTGAAAAACTGACGCTGCGGCTGGCGCACGAAATCTGGCCCGCCCTGGCCGCCAAAAACTGTGATTGAACCCATTGGATCGAGTATGAAAAAGCCCACCGCCAGAGCCCAACGCAAAGCCGCCCCAGGCGACCTGAGCCAGCCGGCGAAAGTCCAGATCCATCAAATCCCCACCGGTGTGCGCGGCCTGGATGACATCCTCGGCGGCGGCATCCCGGAGTTTTCCTTCAATGTCATCGCCGGCACGCCCGGCTGCGGCAAAACCACCCTGGCGCATCAGATTGTTTTCACCAACGCGACGCCCGACAAGACCGCCCTGTACTTCACCGTGCTCGGTGAACCCGCGATGAAAATGCTGCGTTATCAGCAGCAGTACGCCTTTTTCGACGAGACCAAGCTGGGAACCTCCATCCGCTTCGTCAACCTGGCCGACCTGGTGATGGAGCACGACCTGAACACGGTGCTCGAGGAGATCATCCGGCAGGTCAAGGCGACCCATCCCGGCATCGTGGTGGTGGACTCCTTCCGCACCGTGGTCCGCAAAGCCACGATCACCGCGAGCGAACTCGAACTGCAGTCGTTCATCCAGCGGCTCGCGCAATTCCTCACCAGCTGGGAGGCCACCACCTTTTTGGTGGGCGAGTACGCCGAGGCGGAAATCCGCGACAACCCGCTGTTCACCGTTGCCGACGGCCTCTTCTGGCTGTGGCAGGTGACCGAAAGAAATTCCGTGGTGCGCAAAATGCAGATCATGAAGCTGCGCGGCCAGGCCTCGGTGCCCGGGCTGCACACCATCCGCATCACGGAAGCCGGCCTGCAGGCGTTTTCGCGCACGCTCGGACTGGCGGGGAAACGCCAGCCGGCGGGCCGCCGCCGCAAGCGCCTGTCCATGGGCATTCCCGAGCTCGACCAGATGATGGGCGGCGGCCTGCTCGAAGGCGACAGCCTGCTGGTCGCGGGACCGTCGGGCACGGGGAAATCCGCGCTGGCCACGCAATTCATCGCCGAGGGGCTGCGCCGGGGCGAGCCGGCGATCATGGCGCTCTTTGAGGAGCGCCCGGCCGGCTACACGGAGCGCGCCGGCAGTTTTGGCCTCGATCTGAAGCAGCCCCAGAACGAGGGAAAACTCGAGGTGCTGTACTTGCGGCCGCTCGACCTGTCGGTGGATGAGACCATGCAGGCCATCCTCGACGCCATCGAGCGCGTGGGCGCCAAACGGCTGGTCATCGATTCGCTGGTGGGTTTTGAAATGGCGCTGGCCCCCGGGTTCCGGGCCGACTTTCGCGAATCGCTCTACCGCATGATCGGGGCGCTCACCGGCGCCGGCGTCACCATCCTCAGCACCGTCGAGGTGGAGGACACCTTCACCGCGATGCCGCTCAGTCATTATGCGATCTCGTTTCTCACCGACGACATCCTGCGCCTGCGTTATGTCGAGATCGACGGGCAGCTGCGCAAGATCATGGTCGTCGTCAAGATGCGCGGCGGCAATCACAGCAAGGACATCCGCGAGTATGTCATCACCGAGCAGGGCGTGGTGGTGATCAGCCCGCGGCAGACGGATTACACCGGGCTGACAACCGGCGTGCCGGCCCGCGTCGGCAAGCGGGCGGAAGCCCCGCCGGAGCCGAAGACACGTCCCTAACTCCACATCCCATGGCCGCGCCATCCGCCACCGGTCCGGGCTCCGCCGAACTGCCGAGCCTGTCCCTGGAGCGTGCACCGCTGCCGATGGCCGCCGTGGAGGGAACGACGCATGTCGTGCGCTACGCCAATCCCGCCTTTTGCCAGCTCATCGGGGTGACGCTGGCCCAGCTGGTCGGCCAGCCCCTCGCCGATCTGCTGCCGACAAGGGACCGCTGCAAGCCGCTGCTGGACCGCGTTCTGCGCACCGGCATTCCCGTCCATCACACGGAGCGGGAGCCCGGCGAGCGGCCGTCCGTGTTCTGGTCCTACACGATGTGGCCGCTGCAGACGGAGCAGCCGTTCGTGGGCGTGATGATTCAGGTGACCGAAAGCACCAAAGCCCATGAAACGCTGGTGGAGATGAACGAGGCCCTGCTGCTCGGTTCGATCCGCCAGCATGAGCTGGTGGAGGAGGCCGACCGCTTGAACGAGCGGCTGCTGGAGGAAATCGCCGAGCGACAAAAAACGGCGCAACGGCTGGCGGAAAAAGCCCGTCTGCTCGACCTCACCCAGGATGCCATTCTCGTCAGCGACACCGCCGGCCGCATCACTTACTGGAATCATGGCGCCGAGCAATTGTATGGCTGGTCCGCACAGGAGGCGCTGGGCAGGACCAAGGAGGAGTTGTTGCAACCGGAGCGTCTCCTGCCTGCCGAGGAGGTGGCCGGGGCGCTTTCCCGCACCAACCGGTGGACCGGCGAACTGGTGCACCGCAAGCGCAATGGCGAGCGCGTTCACGTGCTGGTGCGCAAGACGCTGGATCGCGACAGCGAAGGCAAACCGGGGTCGCTGCTGCAAACCATCACCGACATCACCGAGCGCAAGCAGGCCGAGCAGGCCCTGCAGGTGGCCGAGGCGCAACTGGCCGACCGCGCGCTGCATCTCGAAAAGATGGTGGCCGCGCGCACGGTGGAGCTGACCCGGTCGCGCAAGGAATTGCAGACCGAGAGCGAGGAGCGCAAACGGCTGGAGGCCGAGATCGCCGGCGCCATTGAGGGGGAACAGGAACGGCTTGGCCAGGAATTGCACGATGGCGTCCTGCAGGAACTGACCGGCATCACCCTGCTGCTGCACGCGCTCTCGAAGAGCTTGTTGGAGACCGCGCCGGTGCAGTCCGGAGTGGCCAGCCGGCTCAGCCTGATGCTGGAGCAGACGCACGGCACCCTGCGGGATCTGGCGAAGTGCTTGTACCCGGTCGAGCTTGAACAGCATGGCCTGCTGGCGGCGCTGACCGAATTCGCGCGGCGCACCGAGCTGCATCAGGGCATCACATGCAGCGTGCAGACCGGCACGGAAGACCTGGCGGGCGTGAAGGATGCCGCCTCGGTCCAGTTGTATCGCATCGCCCAGGAAGCCGTCCAGAACGCCGTCAAACATGCCCATGCGACAGGCATTTTCATCCGCCTGGACAAGCAGGACGGCCAGTGGCAGCTCCATGTCCAGGACAATGGGGTCGGCCTGCGCGGCGATCCAGCCACCGCCACGGGCATGGGTCTGCGCATCATGCAGTATCGCGCACGGCTCATCGCGGGCACGCTGTCGGTGGGCGGCGGTGAAGGCGGCGGGGTGCTCGTGCAATGCGTCGCCCCGGCGGCGGACCGCCCGCCCTCAAGCCCATCCCCGGAGATCAGGGACTTGTTCGCCGGCATGGCCTTCGAACGCCGCAAGCCGGGCCCGTGAACCCCGCAACCGAGCCGCGCCGCGCAAACCGCCGGCCTGCAACAGGTGGTTAGGGTGAAGACCCCATGGCGAAGCAGGGCTCGCCACGGCTAGGCTCGCCCCATGAAACCCCAACCCCCAAGAAAAACGGCCCTGCTCGCCCTCCTGATCACCGCCAGCATCGCCTCGTGCGTTGCTCCCGGTCCCGGCGGCGGCGTGCGCTACACCAACGTCGGTACCGGCTACGGCTACTACGACACCCTGCCGCGTGGCTACGCCGGCGAGGCCTACCTCATCGACGGCCGCTACTATTACGGTGGCCGGTATGAGACGGGCAACTTCGACTACCAGGGCCGCCGCTACAGCGACCGCTACTACCACAACGACCGCTACTACTACGGCGGCAACTACCAGAATTTCCCCTCGTCGACGGTGTCCGGCCGGACCTACGTCGGTGTTTCCAGCCCCACCGTGGCCGGCTACTACACCACGATTCCCGCCAACTACTCGGGGACTGCGTATCGGTACGGCGACCGCTACTATTACGGCGGCCGGTATGAGACGGGCAACTTCGACTACCAGGGCCGTCGCTACAGCGACCGCTACTATCACAACGATCGCTACTACTACGGCGGTCGCCATGAAGAGTTCCCGAGCCGGCAATCCGATCTGAGGGCGCGCACCACCCCCACGCGAGCGTTCTTCAGCAGGTAATCGCCCTGCCTGGGGCCGCACAACCCCTCCGCCAGCGGCGTTTCGATCCCCCTCGGAACGCCGCTTTTCCTGTTGGGTGGCGGCTTCTCCGGCACCGAGGCCCGCCGGCCGGTGGCGACAGCTCATCCCGCGCGTCCGCGCAGGCGTAGAAAGCCTTGACGGCCAGCTTTCGTTTGACTGCCCTCGCCTTCCAACTCTCTATACCCCCTCCATGACACCCGAAGACGCCCAAGCCCAGCTCGACCAGCAAGTCCGCGAAACCATCGAATGGCATTTCTCCCCGGAGACCGGCTGCCCGTTCTGGCTCGACTGGGCGAAAAAGAACTTCGACCCGCGCGGCAAGGTCAACAGCTACGCCGACATCATCGCCCACTTCCCGCACTTCCAGGACGAGTGGCTGCGCGACCTCCAGCCCGACGTCTGGGTGCCCGCCTCCTTCAAGGGCAAGCCCTACAACATCTTTGAGACCGGCGGCACCACCGGCATGCCCAAGCAGCGCATCGGCTGGAACGATTTCCGCGTCGATTACGAGGAGTTCAGCCACAAGCTCGACGACAAGCACTTCCCGCCCGGCCAGGCCTGGATCATGGTCGGCCCGACCGGTCCGCGCCGCCTGCGCCTCGCCGTCGAGCACCTCGCCAACTACCGCGGCAGCTCCTGCTACTTCGTCGACCTCGACCCGCGCTTCGTGAAGAAGCTCATCTCGAACAAGCAGTTCGACGTCGCCCGCCAGTACATGGACCACGTCGTCGACCAGGCCGTGTTGCTGCTGAAAAACCGCAAGATCTCGGCGATCTTCACCACGCCGAAACTGCTGGAAGCGCTCGCCGAGAAGGTCGACCTGTACGACGCCGGCATCCGCGGCTGCTTCGTCGGCGGCACGACGATGACCCCGCAGTACGTGCGCTTCATCGTCGAGGAAGTCCTGGAAAACCGCATCGGTTTCTACCCGACCTACGGCAACACCCTCATGGGCCTGGCCGCCAGCGTGCCGCTGCAGCCCGAGGACCAGTTCTCGATCACCTACTACGCCCCGCAGCCGCGCGCCGTGCTGCGCGTCGTCAACCCGAACGAGACCAGCCAGGTCGTCGACTACGACACCTGGGGCCGCGTCGAACTGACCACGCTGACCAAGGAATTCTTCATGCCGCGCTTCCTCGAGCGCGACGAAGCCCTGCGCCGCAAGCCGCGCGCGCCGTATGCCTGGGACGGCGTCGCCGATGTCCGCCCGTTTGGCGCCATGGAGAAGACCATCGTCGAAGGCGTCTATTGATCCGTCCCACGGAAGGCAGGGCGCTCGGTCCCAGAGCGCCGTTTCCCCCCCACACCCCGGCCCAACGGCCGGGGTGTTTGGTTGGGGGGACGCGCGCGACGCGTCTGGCGGATCGGGTGGAACCGCAGATGCGGGAAGGCAAACCCTCTGTGTCAATCTGCGGAATCGGTGGATCAACCGGCGCGGAGAGGATCCCGGGGAAAATTTACCGCTGACGGGCAGATGGCGTTTGTTTATTTTCAGGTTTCGTGCATTTTTCGTGCATGGCGACAAAGACCATCAGCTTGGAACTCGATGCCTACGAGAAACTTCGGCAGGCCAAGCGTGGAGGCGAGTCCTTCTCGGAAGTGGTGCGCCGTGGCGTTTGGGTGGATGCTCCAGCGACCGGGGAGAGTCTGCGCAGCTATTTCCGAAACGGTGGCAGCGGTGTCAGCGCCAAGTATTTGGACTCGGTGGAAGAAGCGTCCAGGCATGATCCCATCCCCGATGACCCATGGGCCTGATCCTCGACACCAACTTCATTGTTGCGGCCGAGCGTGAGGCGCGGCGCGGTGTGACGGAAACGATTGACCGCTTCTTCGCCGGCAGAGCGAATGAGAGCTTCCACATCACCTTCACCATTGTCGGCGAGCTGGCCTGCGGCCAATCCGCGAGTCCAAAAAAAGACTGGGCGCGGCTGTGTCAGCCCTACCCGGTTCTTCCCTGGTGCAAAGAGGTCTCCTGGCAGTATGGCGAGATCTATCGGGTGCTCGCCTCGAAAGGGCGGCTCATCGGAGCCAACGACATGTGGATCGCGGCGACAGCGCGGGTGCATGGCATGGGAGTGGTCACCCGCAATGTGGACGAGTTCCTTCGTGTCCCCGGCCTGGAAGTGGTGTCCTATTGATTCCAAAGGCGCCGGCTCATGCCCTTTCGAATCAACCGGAGGC
>CAZSBO010000088.1:0-17077 GCA_964605265.1 uncultured Prosthecobacter sp. | reverse complement strand
GACCGGCCCGCGTCGGAAACTTGTGTAAATGCCGCCCTCGCCGTCGCCATAGCCCTGCTGCGGCCGGTAGCGGGTGAAAACCAGACGGGTATTCTCCTTGCCCGCCGCCTGGCCGCTGGCGTCGTTGCCGGCGAAATCGTGGTCGTCCCAGGTCCAGCCGCACGGGCGCGAACGCAGCAGCTCCTGGTACTCCGGCACGGCGGCAAACTCGCGGTGCCGGCGGGTCTGCTTTTCCAGCTCCGTGCTGTCGATGTAGGGGGTGTCGCCCAGCAGCACGACGCCATCGACGTCCTCCGCAGCCATGCGCCGCCAGACCGCGCGACTGCCCTCGTCCTCCTTGGCGCAGGAACTGACCGCCAGTCGGACCCGGGCCGGCTGGTCGGGGACCGGTGCGCTGGTGAACTGCTGCGACTCCGCCGCGGCGATTTCGCGACCCTCCTGCAAAATGCGGTAACGGTAGGTCGTGCCGGGCTGCAACCCGTCGGCCCGCCAGTGCAGGCAAAAATCGTCATCCGCCAGCGCCTGCTGCACCCAGCGCCGGGACTCGCCCCCCGCCACCGGCGTCACTTCGAGCGTAAACTCGCCTGCCTGCCCGGCACGCAGCCACACCAGGGCGGAAGTCTCATCCGCGTGGCCAAGCAGCGGGCCCAAGAGGCTGCCGGGCGACGATTCGGCCGATGCAATGGCCGGGCCGACCCCGAAAGCCAGGGCTCCGACCAGAAACTCACGGCGTGGCAGGCAGGTGGATGGGGTCTTGGTCTTCATGGCGAGCGACAAAGCAAACGGCCATGCTAGTGAAAACCTTGTTGCCTGAAAAGAAATTTATGTGATTTTTAAGCAACATCGCCCCATGAATCTTGTCGAACTGTCCCAGCGCATCAAGCAGCGCCGCCTCGACCTCGGCCTGAGTCTGGAGGAGGTCGCCGCCGCCGCCGGACAAACGCGCAGTTGGCTGTCGAAGGTGGAGAACTTCCGCATCACGCCCTCGCTGCCCGCCCTGGCGAGGGTGGCCGAGGCCCTGCGGGTGCCGCTGGCCGTGCTGCTGGAGGGGCTCGACGCCAAGCCGCAGATCGTGCTGACGCGCCAGCAGGACCGCCGGGTCATCCGGCGCGACCCGCAGAATTCCGACATCGTCTACGAGACCCTGATCCAGGGCCGGGCGAACCGGCGCATGGATCCGTTCCTGCTGCAGGTGCCGGCCGGCGGCGGCCGCAGCGTGTCTCGGCCGCATGAGGGTGAGGAATTCCTCATCGTTCTGGAGGGGCGGGTGACGCTGGAGTACGGTGACGAGAGCTTCGCGCTGGAGACCGGCGACAGCCTGTATTTCGACGCCGACACCCCGCACCGGCTGGTCAATCCGGACGACCAGGCCGCCCGGGTGCTGTGTGTATTCCTCGAAAAGTAGCGGGTGTTTCGACCGAACTCGGCGATTGCCCTCCGCCCCCGGGGTGGTAGCGTGCCAGCCGCGCAGCACCGCGCGGCGTATCGTTCCAACCCCTATGCAATGGCTTTCCCAACTCGGCTTCGTCGGTGAGGCACTCCGCTTCGTCATCCTGGTCTTCGAAGTGCTGATGGTCTTCAACCTGATGATCCTGGTCCATGAACTGGGCCACTTCCTCGCGGCGCGCTGGCGCGGCCTGAAGGTCGAGGCCTTTTACATCTGGTTTGGCAAACCCCTCTGGAAAAAAACCATCAACGGCGTCGAGTACGGCCTCGGCAGCATCCCGGCGGGCGGCTTCGTCAAGCTGCCGCAGATGGCGCCCATGGACGCCATCGAGGGTGAATCGACCGCGGGCGAGCCGCTGCCGCCGGTGAAGCCGCTCGACAAGATCATCGTCGCCTTCGCCGGCCCGCTGTTCAGCTTTGGCCTGGCCTGCCTGTTCGCCCTACTGGTCTCCTGGCTGGGCAAGCCGCAGTCGGAACCCTTTGTCACCACGACGATCGGCTACGTCGTCGACGACAGCCCGGCGGCCAAGGCCGGCCTGAAGCCGGGCGATGTCGTGCGCAAGATCGACGGTGTGCCGGTCCTGCGTTTCGAGGGCATGGTCGACAGCATCCGCTGGGGCGTCATCGCCAGCGAAGGTGAAACGATCCGCTTCGAGGTCGAGCGCCCCGGCACGGGCGTGCAGGAAATCGCCGTCGCCTCGAAATGGCCGGATCCCGAGGCGGAAAACATTTCCTGGTGGCAGCAGCCCTTCAAGCGGCCGCCCCTGCGCGAGGTCGGCATCATGGGCAAGGAAACGCCGATGGTCGGCGCCCTGCAGCCGCACAGCCCGGCCGCCGAAGCCGGCCTGCAGCCGCTCGACCAGATCCTCGAGGTCGACGGCCAGCCGATCTTCCACCGTGTCCAACTGTCGGACTACCTGGAGGACAAAAAGGATCGCCCCGTGCGCCTGACCGTGCTGCGCAAGGACGCCAAGATCTCGGTCGAAATGACCCCGCGCGTGCCCGACAAATGGCAGTCGAAGAGCGACCCTCGACCCATGATCGGCATCGTCTGGCACGCCACCGGCGAACGCAAGCTGGCGCATCCCGGCGTGTTGGAGCAGGTCTCCGACGCCTCGCGCGCCATGTATGGCATGCTGACCAAGCTGCTGACGGGGACCTCTGACATCAGCCCCGGCCACATGAGCGGGCCGGTGGGCATTGGCCGCGTCTATTACAACCTGCTGCAGGATCCGGCAGCGCTGCTGCAGGTGCTGTGGTTCAGCGTCGTGCTCAACATCAACCTGGCCATCCTCAACCTGCTGCCCTTCCCCGTGCTCGACGGCGGCCACATCACCCTGGCCATCGGCGAAGCGATCCGGCGCAAGCCGCTGGAGTCGCGCTTCCTGGAAATCATCCAGACCGCCTGCGCGCTGCTGCTGTTCGGCTTCATCCTCTTCGTCACCCTCAAGGATGCGGGCGACCTCTTCCTGAATCGCGGCAAGGCCGGCGACCCCAAGGAGGAAATCGGCTGGCTGCCCAAGGAGCAGCGCGGCAAGCCGGCACCGTGATCAGGGTCGGCAACCAACAATCAGGTGGTTGTGAAAGGGCGTCCGTCCCCAGAGTGGGCGGATCGCCACCTCCAGGCCGGCGGCGCCGAGCACGCGGCGAAACTGATCGGCGTCGGGATAACACACCGGCGCCGCCTTCATCCAGAGGGTGGCACGCGCAAAGAAGTCGGCCAGCACGGTGACGCGATAGCGCCAGCCGGGGGCACGCAGGCCGCTGCGGATGATCAGTCGCCCCCCCGGTGCCACGCGCGCGGCGGCGGCGACGAGCAGGGCCTCCTGTTCCTCGCGCTGGAAGAACTGCAGGATGTCGAGAATGACGACCTGGCCGGCAAACTCGGGCAGGCCGGTGCGGGCATCGCCGGTGCGAAACTGCAGATCGCCAAGGCCGGCGCGCGCGGCCATGGCCGTTGCGGCGCGGATTTTGCGTGCGTCGTAGTCGAAGCCGGTGACCGGCACCGGCAGGCCGCTGGCGTGCAGGTAGTGCCCGAGCAGGCCGAGGCCGCAGCCGATGTCGAGCACGGGCAGGTCAGCGCCGGCAAGTTCAGCCGCGACCGCCGCATACACCGGATCGGTGCGCAGCTTGCAGCGCGTGTAGTGGTAATCCCAGCGCCGGTCGCAGAGCGCGGCGATGCGATCGAACTCGGCGGCACCAGGATTCATGCCGCGCCCTCCGGTTCGACTTGGCTGGCGCGCAGGGGATTGCCACCGCGCCAGCACTGCCCGAGCAGGTGCGGCAGCCGCAGGATGGCCCCGGTGAGCAGGCGGGCATGCATCCAGGTGAGCAGGGCGTTGTCGCGCAGGTAACGAAACTGCGAGACACCGCCCTCGGCGGTGGTCAGATACCGCACCGGCACGGGCACGGTGAGCATCGGCACGCCCTGCCAGGCGAGGCGGACGGCGAGTTCGGCGTCGTAATCAAAACGGCGCCCCCAGCGGGTGGCGCGGAAGGCCCTCAGGAAGGCGTCGACCGGATACAGGCGCATGCCGAAGAGCGAGTCGGGAATGCCCCAGGCGAGGGTCTCGACATGGGTCATGAAGTTGGACAGCTTGCGGCCCTGGACGCGCACCTGCGGTGCCTCGGGACCGAACACCGGCCGTCCCATGAGCGCCGCCTGCGGATGCCGGGCCGCGAGTTCGAGAAAACGCGGCACAAGGTCGGCCGGATGCTGGCCGTCGGCATCAATGGTGAGCACATGGGTGAAACCCTCCCGGGCAGCGGCTTCGACGCCGTGCAGCAGGGCGGCACCCTTGCCGCGATTGTCCGGCAGACTCAGCACGCGCAGGCCGGGATGACCGGCCGTGAGCGGCGTCAGCAAGTCCGCGCTGCCGTCGCGGCTGCCGTCGACGACAACCCAGACCTCCGGCCAGCGCGTCAGCAGCTCCGCCACCGTGCGAGGCAGGATGCGGCCGGTGTTGTAGGTGGGGACGAGGAGGAGGGGCTTCATGGCAGCGCTTCCGCAGCGGGCCCTGTGGCCGAGCCCGGAAGAGGAGCATTGGACGTTGTCATGCAGGGGTGCGACACGTAAAAAGTGGGTCGTCACCATGCCGCAGCCGCCCCATCCTGTTCAAGCCCTTTCCGCCCTGCCCCACGGGCCGGCCTTCCGCTTCCTCGACGAACTGCTGGAGCTGGAACCGGGGGTTTCGGCCTGCGCCCGCTGGACCCTCAAGGGCGACGAAGCCTTTTTGGCAGGTCATTTCCCGGGCCAGCCGCTGCTGCCGGGAGTGATCATGATCGAGGCCCTGGCCCAGCTCGGCGGTGTGCTGGCGCAGAGCGCGCGACCGGACCGGCCGCTGCAGGATCTGCGGCTCACGGCCGTGCAGCGGTTCAAAATCCTCGGCAGCATCGTCCCGGGCACCTCCCTGCGCATCCACGCCCGCCTGGAGGCGGCCTTGCCCGGGCTGGTGCAGGTGGCTGGCGACCTCCGGCTCGAGGACGGAACCCTGCTGGCCGCCGGCACCGTCGCCCTCAGCGGCCAGGAGGAAGAGGCTGTTTCTTTGATTGCGTCGCCGGGGCGGCCGGCTGAAAATGGCGCCGCATGAGTCCCGAGGCCGTCGCCGACATGAGGATCTGGCAGGGCACGCCCGTGTCCGCCGGAGTCGCGCATGCGCCGGTGCACGTCCTCAAGGACCACTTTGACGAACCGGACGCCGATCCGATCCGTGCCGAGGACGTCGAAGCCGAGCTGGATCGCTGGCACAAGGCGCTCGACCTGACCCATCAGGAGATTGAGGCCCTGCAGAACCAGGTGCGCGAGGAGCAGGGCAACGACGAGGCCGACATTTTCGAAACCCACCTGCTCATCCTGCAGGACAACTCCATCCTCAAGCAGGTGGAGAAAACGGTGCGCGAGAAGCGGATCTGCGTCGACGCGGTCTATTACCGCCTCATGTGCAAGCACATGGACGCCCTGCGCGGCCTGGCAGATTCCTACCTGCGCGAGCGCTTTGTCGACATCAAGGACGTCACCCAGCGCGTGATGCGCCACCTGCGCGGCGAGTTGATGACCCACCCGATGTTCGACGATCCGGTCATCATCGTTGCCCGCGACCTGACGCCGTCGGACACCGTGCAGCTCGACCGCAGCAAGGTGCTCGGTTTCGCCGTCGAAACCGGCAGCGCCAACTCGCACGCCGCCATCATCGCCCGCTCGCTCGGGCTGCCCGCCGTCGTGCGCCTGCACAACATCTGTGAGGAGTTGCACTCGGGCGACGTCGTCCTGCTCGACGGCGAGGAGGGCCTGCTCATCCTCAATCCGGACGCCGCGACGCTGGCCAGCTACCGCAGTCGCGAGGAGGAGGCCGAGGAGATCGAGGACGCCCTGCACCTGGAGCGCCACCAGCCGGCGACCACGATCGACGGCCACAGCGTCGAGGTCTGCGCCAATGCCGAGTTCGTCGAGGAGATGCGCACCATCCACGATTGCGGCGCCAAGCATGTCGGCCTGTTCCGCACCGAGTTCCTCTACCTGGAGGATCCCTCCGGCTCGGAGGACTGGCTGGCCGACGCCTACACCCGCGCCGTCCAGGCGATGCATCCCGGCCAGGTCGTCTTCCGCACACTGGACATTGGCGGCGACAAGCTCGACGCCGAAATGATCGCTGACGCCGAGCCCAACCCCTTCCTCGGCTGGCGCGGCATCCGCGTCTCGCTCGGTCGGCCCGATCTTTTCAAGCGCCAGCTGCGCGCCCTGCTGCGCGCCGCCGTGCACGGCGAGGTCGGTATCATGTTTCCCATGGTCAGCGGCGTCGAGGAAGTGCGCGCGGCCAAGGCCCTGCTGGCCGAATGCGCCGAGGAACTGAAGGCCCAGGGCATCGAGCCGCCCGGGGTCGAAATCGGCGCCATGATCGAGATCCCCAGCGCCGCCCTCTCCGCTGATCTCATCGCCGCGGAGGTCGATTTCCTCAGCCTCGGCACCAACGACCTCGTCCAGTACACGCTCGCGGTCGACCGCCTCAATGAACGCGTCGCCGGTCTCTACCAGCCCGCCCACCCCGCCATCCTGCGCCTGATCGCGGTCACCGTCGAAGCCGCCCGCCAGGCCGGCATCCGCTCCTGCATCTGCGGCGAAATGGCCTCCGATGTCGAACTGACCCCGCTGCTCATCGGCCTCGGCCTCAACGAGCTGAGCGTCGCCTCCGGCCAGGTGTCGCGCGTCAAGCACGCGGTGCGCAAGCTGCACGCCGGTGAGTGCCGCGAACTCGCCAAAAGCGCGCGCCGGCTCGGCTCCGCCCAGGCGGTCATGGAACTCTGCCGCACCAAGGCGCACGCCAGCTACCCGGAGCTGTTCGACTGAGTCCGGCTCAGCCGCCCGCGGCCAGTTGATCGCGCGGGCGCTGCCCCCCCAGCAGCTTGCCGGCGTCGACCTCGACCAAATTGTCGCGCCCGAGAAACTCCATCAGGATGCGCACGCGCCGCGCGCCGTCGCGGATGCTGTCGACGATGCCGCGCAGGCCGCGCATCGGTCCGGCAGCCAACTCCACCTCATCGCCGGGCCGCACCCCGGCCTGGACCTCGCGAATGTCGAGTCCCTGCATCTCCTCGCGCAACGCCGCCAGCACCGCGTCCGGCACCGGCACCGGGCAGTCGCCAAACTCAACCACACGAATCACCTGGCGTGCATGGCGCACCGCGCGCAGCGAGACGGCTGGAACGAAGCGGGCGAAGAAGTAGCCGGGAAACAACGCCTCGACGAACCACACCGGACCGCGCCGGGTCGCACGTTGAAAACGGATGCGCGGGCAGTAGGACTCCACCCCCGGCAATTCCGCCGCCGCCAGCGCCGCCAGGTGTTCGCACTTGGGTTTGCTGTGAACGACGTACCAGGCCGCCTGATCGGAGAGGGTCACGCATCCATGGTGGCGTGCACGGTGCCACCGGCAAGACGAAGATGCACGACGATCTCAGACCTCGGCCACCGCCGCGACCACGCGATCCATTTCCTCCAGCGTGTTGTAATAGTGCGGGCTGAAGCGCAGGTGGGCGCGGCCGTCGCGCGTGTGACGCAGCGAGGGATGAATGCCCCGGGTTGCCAAATGTTCGAACACCCGTTCCATCGCCGCGCCATCCTCCGGCGCGCGCCAGACCGTGGTGATGCCGGAGGCGTTCACTCCTGCGCGCGGCCCAAGACTGCGGAAGCCGAGCGGCTCCAGTCCGTCGAGCAAACGCGCCTTGAGCGCCAGCAACTGGGCACTCACGGCGGGCACTCCGGTTTCCAGCAGCAGTTCGATGCCGGCCTTCATGCCGAGGATGCCGGCGATGTTGAGCGCGCCCGGCTCGTAACGCCGCCCCCCCTTTTCAAACTCGATCCCGGGCTGGGCGATGAAGTTCGGGCTGCGCACGTTCCACGAGCCCAGCAGGCTCGGCCGCAGACGCTCCTGCAGTTCCTCGCGCACGTAAAAGATCCCGGCGCTCATCGGCCCAAGCAGCCACTTGTGGGAGTCGGCGGCGAGGAAGTCGACGTGGTCCACCCGCGTCTCAAAGGCGCCGAGGGTCTGAATCGCATCAAGGCAGAACAGCACGCCGCGCGCGCGCAGCAGTTGGCCGATGGTGTCGACCTCAAGGCGGAAACCGCTGAGGAAATGGCAGGAGGCGAGGGCAACGAGGCGTGTCTTCGGTGTCAGCGCCGCCTCGACCAACTCGGGCGTGATGGCACCGGGCTCGGCCGGCTGCAGCCGGCGAACAATGACGCCCTGCCGCTCGAGATCGGTCCAGGGATAGACGTTGGCTGGGTAGTCATCGGGATAGCAAACCACCTCGTCGCCGGGCCGCCAGTCGAGACCGTTGGCCACCAGGCTGAGGCCGAGCGAGGTCGGCCCGAGCAGGGCGATTTCCTGGGCCTGCGCACCGAGCAGTCGGGCGGCGACCACGCGGGTCTCATTCACCGCGCGCCAGGCCTCGGGATACTCCTGCATGCGCAGGCAGCTCTGCTCGAGATAATCCTGCATCGTGCGCGCCACCACGCGCGGCAGGATGGTGACACCGGCATGGGCCAGGAAAATGCTGTCGCGGGCAACGGGAAAGGCTTCAAGCCGGGCGGCTTCACTGGGAAAAAGGGCCATGGTCGATGTGTCGCCCCGGCCCGGCGCGGACGCAAGCGGCAGACGCCTCAGGCCGCGGCGCCGAGCAGGCGCGCCAACAGATCCTCCTCGCGCAACAGGCCGACGGCGTCGCCACTGTCGTCGCGCACGAGGGCGAGCGTCTGGCCGCGCCGGCGCAGCAATTGCAGGGCGGCGAGGGCGGCGTCATCGGCATGCACCGTCTCAAGTGTGCGCATGTGGTGACGCACGCGCCGGCCCGGCGGCAGGCTCGGCGGCAGACGGGCGAGGTCAAGCACGCCGATGAAACGACCGTCGTCGCCCATGACCGGCAGGGTGGCGAGGTCGTGCTGACGGGCGAAGATGAGGGCGGATTCCAGCGGCTGCTCGCTCGGCAGGGCGACCGCGCGCGCCAGCGGCCGCATGAGCACACCGACCCGGCACTGGCGGTAGTCCAGGATGCGGCGGACCAGTCGCGCCGCGCCCGGGCTGAGCAGGCCCTGACGACTGAGCTGGTCGGCATGGTGACCGAGGTCGTCGCGGCCGGAGGACTGCGCCGGCACATCCTGCGGCGGCCGTGCCGTCACGGCGAGGGCGCGAAACACCGGCCGGAACAGGCCGGCGAACAGGACCAGCGGCGCCAGCGCGCGCAGGCTGCGGAAGGGGTAGCGCCGGAACAGCTTCTTGGGCAGCACCTCCAGACCCACCAGGAAGAGTGGCAGGGCGATGAGGAAGGCCAGAAAGATGCCCCAGGGGCCGGCCTTCGGCGGCAGGTGCCAGACAATGAGCAGGAAGGCGGCGAGGTTGCTGATGTGATTCGACACCGTGATCGCGCCGAGCAGGGCGTCGCGGTCCTCAACCAGCGGCAGCAGCCGGGCGGCGCGGCGATCGCCGGCGCTGGCGGCATGGCGCATGCGCACACGACTGACGGTGAGCACGGCGCTCTCCAGTCCGGACAGGGCAAACGACAGGGCCAGGGTGAGCAGCAGGGCGACCAGGGCGATCATCGTGCCACCTCCCGTTCCGTCGCTGCCAGGGCCGGCAGGCGCAGCTCGACCTCAAGCACGCGGGCGCGCACCACCCGGCGCACCTTTAACTCAACGCCCTCCAGGGCCAGCCGTTCACCAGCCTTGGGTACATGGGCGAGCTGGTTGAAAACGAGGCCGCCAATCGTGTCGAGCCCGCCCGGATCGATCTCCGTGCCGAGCTCGCGGTTGACGTCGTCGATGCGCGTGCCGCCATCGAGGATGTAGCGACCGCCGCCGAGTTCGCGGATTTCACTGGCCTCGCCGAGCCAGGGCGCCGCCTCATGCAGCAGCCAGTCGGCGATCTCCTCCTGGCTGATCAGGCCCTCCAGGCCGCCGTACTCATCGACAATGAGCACCGGGCCGGCACCGGCACGCAGGGGGCCGTCGAGCAGATCCAGCACCGGCATCGTCTCCGGCACGAAGGGCGCCTCCGCCCGCTGCATCCGCCACGGCGGCCGGCCGGCGAGGCGCCAGGCAAGGCTGTCGACCACACCCTCGACCATGTCCGGGGTTTCGCCGTAAACGATGACGTAGCGACCGGCGGACTGTTCGAGCGCCGCCGCAACGCGCTCCGGCTTTTCCTCGGCGCTGACCAGGGTCAGATCGACGCGCGGCACCATGCAGTCGCGCACGGTGAGGTTTTCGATGTCGAGCGCCTCACGCAGCATGTCGGCCTCGGCCGCATCGAGCAGGCCCTGCTCCTCGCGCATTTCGACGAGGGTCTCGAACTCGTTGCGGGTGACCGGCGGCTGGGTCTTGACCCGGCGCGGCACCAGCCGCAACAACAGGGCCTCGGTGGCGCGGTCGGTCCAGGCGGCAAACGGATCAAGCAGGGGCCGCAGCGGTTCCAGCAGGCGCAGGCTGCCCTGCAGGACGGCCGAGGGCGCGCGGGCGGCGAGGAATTTCGGCAGGACATCGCCCACCAGCACCGTGGTCAGGAACAGCAGGGCTGCCGTCGCCCAGGGATTCCAGCCCAGCTGCAACAGCGGTCCTGAAACCAGGTGCAAACCGAGCGCGGCCAGGGCCAGATTGAGGGTGGCGGAGAGCAGCAGGGCGCGGTGCAAGTGCAGGAAGGGGTTGGCGGCAATGCTGCGCAGCTTCTGTGCCACACCACCGCCCGCAGCCTCGCTCCGCTGCTCGAAGTCGCGCGCCATGTGGATGGCCGTCTCAACGGCGGAGACGAGCGCCAGCACGGCGAGCAGGACCAGATAGGCGGAGATGGCGGTGAAGAGCGACACCAAGGGGACTTTCAGAAGGCGAGGGCGCGGGTCAAGTGCCGGCATGGCCGGCGGCCGCCGGCCAACTTCAACTCGACGCGGGGGCGGGTACATGCTAGGGGTCGGCCGGCGGGCCCTGCGCCCGCCGCCCTGTTTTTCCATGTCCGCCGCGAAGCATTCCAACAGCCTGGCCCAGGTCAGCGAGGCCGAGCTCAAGAACCTCAAGATGCCCTACCGGCGTCTGCTGCCCTACCTGCGGCCGTGGCTGGGCCGGTTCTTCCTCGGGGTCGGCCTGGGCTTTCTCGCGGCGGGCTTCAACGCAGTGATGATTCTCGGCCTGCAGCTCATCTTCCAGGTGGTGCTGGATGGCACCGGCAAGGACCTGTCGCAGCCGGTCAAACTCGCCTTCATCGGCGAGATCAACCTGGCCGAACTGCTCGGCCTGCAGCCCGGCACGCCGGTGGGTCTTTGGGGCGTCATCCTCGCCTGTGCGGGCATCCCGCTGCTGATGTTCCTGAGCGGTTTCCTGGAATACCTGAACAAGTACTGCCTGGCCTGGGTGGGCAACAAGATGCTCTTCCAGATCCGCAGCGATGTCTTCGGCGCCATCATGCGCCAGTCGCCCGCCTTTTTCAGCACCACCAAGGCCGGCGAACTGATGCAGGTGGTCTCCAACCAGTCGCGCGTCGCCCAAACCCATGCCCTGCAGGTGGTGCAGCTCGTCACCAACCGACCGCTCACCATCATCGTCATCCTCGGCACGCTGTTTGCCATGGACTGGTTCTTCACCCTGATGTCCCTGGTGGTGTTCCCGCTCTGCATCGCGCCGATCCTGATCATCGGTCGCCGCGTGCGCAAGGTCGGCGCCCGCGAGGAAAAGAACGTCGGTGCCATGATGACCGCCATGCATGAGTCCTTCACCGGCATTCGCCTGGTCAAGGCCTACGCCCGCGAGGACTACGAATGCCGGCGCTTCGACCGCGCCAACCTGGAGATGACCCGCAACACGATGCGCTGGACCCGCGCCATGGAGCTGGTCGGGCCCATTGTCGAATCGGTCGCCTCGGTCGGCATCGCCGCCGGCCTCGTCTACTTTTGGTGGAAGCAACGGCCCGCCCACGACTTCATCGTCCTGGTCATGGCCCTGACCAAGATCTACCCGCCCGCCAAGGAGCTGAGCAAGGTCAGCCTGCTCATGCAGAAGACGGTCTACGCCATCACCAACATCTTCCGCGTGCTCGACCGCCAGCCGGACATCCGCGACATGCCGGACGCACCGAAACTGCCGCGCGTGCGCGGCGCCATCCGCTTCGAGGACGTCTCCTTCGCCTACCACGCCCCGGACGGCAGCAAGCTCGACAAGGCCGCCGTGCGCGGGGTCGAGCTGAACCTCGAGCCCGGCAAGTTCTATGCCCTGGTCGGTCCCAGCGGCGCCGGCAAGAGCACGCTGTTCTCCCTGCTCCTGCGCTTTTATGACCCGGATTCCGGGCGTGTGCTCGTCGACGGCACGGACGTGCGCAGCATCAGCCAGGAGAGCCTGCGCGCCAACATCGGTCTGGTCAACCAGGACACCTTCCTCTTCCACGACACCATCCGCGAAAACATCCGCTACGGCCGACTGGATGCGACCGAGGAACAGATCCTCGCCGCCGCCCGCCAGGCCCATGCGCACGAGTTCATCGAGCAGATCCAGGGCGGCTACGACGCCGTCGTCGGCGACGCCGGCTGCAACCTGTCCGGCGGTCAAAAACAGCGCCTGTCGATCGCCCGCGCCATCCTGCGCGACGCCCCCATCCTGCTGCTCGACGAAGCCACTTCCGCCCTCGACACCGAGACCGAGAAAATCATCCAGGAGGCCATTGAGGGCTTGGCGCGCGGCCGCACCGTCATCGCCATTGCCCACCGCCTGTCGACGATTCTCGAGGCCGACCAGATCATCGTCATGCGCGAGGGCCACGTCGAGGCCGTCGGCAGCCATGCCCAGTTGCTGGCGACCAGTCCGCTGTACCAGAAGCTCTACCAGCTTCAGTATCAGAATGGCGGCGAATCTCAGGAAATCTGAATCTGAAAGCCGCCGCGAGCGTTTCACCTCCTGTTCTGCCCATGAATGTGTTCCGCACCGCGCTGCGTTTCTGCCTGCCCCTGCTCATCCTGGGCGGCTGCGCCTTTGCGGCCTGGTGGCTGCTCGCCCACCCACCTGAACAGTCCAAGCTGTCGGTGCCCGCCAGCCTGGTGCGCGTCGACGGCACGGTCCTGCGCAAAACGACCTATGCCCTGCGCGTGCGCGCCCAGGGCACCGTCCAGCCGCGCACTCGCAGCACCCTGCTGCCCGAGGTCGGTGGCAAGGTGCTTGAAATCGGCCCGGCCTTCCGCCCGGGCGGCTTTTTCCGCAAGGACGAAGTCCTGCTGCGCCTCGACCCGCTCGACTACGAAACCGCGCTGGTCATCGCCCGCGCCACCCTGGCCCAGGCTGAAGCCCTGTTGATCGAGGAACAGGCACGCGCCGACCAGGCCCTGGAGAATTGGAAGGCCCTCGGCCGCAGCGGCGAGCCCGGACCGATGGTGGCGCGCACCCCCCAGCTCGCCAAGGCCCGGGCCGACGTCGCCTCCGCGCAGGCCCAGGTGGTCAAGGCCGAGCGCGACCTCGAGCGCACCTTCATCCGCGCGCCCTACGACGGCCAGGTGCTTGAACAGACCGTCGATGTCGGCCAGGTGGTCAGTCCAGGTACCACCCTGGGCCAGGTTTTCGCCGTCGATTACGTCGAGGTGCGCCTGCCCCTGCCCGAGCGCGAAAGCCAGTTCCTCAGCCTGCCGCAGCCCTTCCGCGACGCCCCCAGCCCGTCGGCCAGCCGGGCGGAACTGAAAACCACCGCCGCCGGCCGCAGCGTGTTGTGGCTGGGCCGGGTCGTGCGCGTCGAGAGCGCGCTCGACGCCACCACCCGCCAGATCACCGCCGTTGTGCAGGTCGATGATCCCTACGGCCGCCGTGAGGATGGCGCCCCGCCCCTGACCCTCGGCGCGTTTGTCGAGGCGGAGATCCATGGCGAACCGCTGCAGGATGTCTTCGTCATCCCGCGCGGCGCGGTCCGCGCCGGCAACGAGATCATCCTCATCGACCAACCCCAGAACACCCTGCGGCGCCTGACCGTCGAGCCGCTGGTGAGCAATGAGCAGCACCTGGTGGTGCGTGCCGGCGCGGCCGGCGCCCCAAAGGAGGGCGACGTCCTCTGCCTGACCCCGATCCCCTTCCCCGCCGATGGTGCGCGCGTGCAGCCGCGCATCGACGGCAAGGACAGCGCGACGCCCGCCGCCCAAAAGACCGTGCCGGCCGAGGCTCCGCCGAAGCCGCCGGTGGTGAGCCGCCGCGCGGACGCCTGAAGCGTTTTTCCTGCTGAAAACCGCCGCCGTGCGGCGTTTCTGCAGCAGCATGAAACACGTCTTCACCGCCCTTCTCCTCAGCCTTCTGCTCGCCTCCTGCAGCACCGGCTTCCGCCGCGAATGGCGGCAGGCCGTCGCTGCCGGACCGCAACCGGGTGCCGCCGGCGCCTGGCAGGGCGAGTGGCGCAGCCACGTCAACGGTCACCATGGACGCCTGCGTGCAGTCGTCTCGCCGCCCATGAACAGCACGGGAGACCACGACTTCCACTACCATGCGACCTGGGCGAAAATTCTCAGCGGGAGTTTTCGCGCCGGCCACCGCGTCACGCCGGCGACTGCTGGCTTCACCTTCGAGGGCAACCACCGCATGCCCGACTGGGCCGGCGGCCTGTACCGCTACGAAGGACAGATCCGGGGCGACCACTTTGAGGCCTGCTACAGCAGCGGCAAGGACCGCGGGGTCTTCACGATGAAGCGCGTGCGCCCGCAGTGAGCCGCTTCAGCGGCCGTGCCAGCCGTGCAGGTAGCCGTCGCGGAAGCTCACCTCGGTGCGTGCCGTGTACCGGCTGCGGTAGCGGCGGTAATCGCTCGACAAACCACGGCGGCGGTCGAGCTGGCCAAGGCTGACGCCACTGCGCCAGACCGCGTCATTGTAGACGGGCTGAGTCGGCCGCGGCGGACGTCCCCCATGCACGGAGGCATAACCATCGCGGTAGCCGGCGACAAAGGTGTTCCAATGCTTGGAACTGACCCGGTTGCGGTGGCGGTCGGGGCGGGAATCGAGGCCGGCGTAGCGGTCGGAGCGACCGAAGTCATAGCCGGCCTGACGGACGCCGCCGGAGCTGTAGCTGGGCCAGTGCGAAGGGGCGTGGCTGTGGCTGGACGGCGGGTACAGATGCCCGGGCGGACGAAAGCCCGGACCGGGCGGCAGGGTCGCCATGTAGCAGGAACTCAGGCCGAGGGTGGCGGCCAGACAGAGCAGCGGGATGCGGGCGTTCATGGGATGCAGGATTGGACGGCACCCGCGCAACGCGCATTCACGCGACCAGGCGCGGGCTCAGATGTCGTCTTCGACGAGCTCAAGGTTCTTGCCACCGATCTTTTCCAGGAAGGAGCGGGTGCCCTCCTGGGAAAACTTCGGGTCGCGCGCCTCGATGCAGACGAAGAAACCATCGTCGGAGAACTTGGCGAAGCGCTTGGAGACAAAGAGCGGGTGGTTCAGGCGCGGCAGACCGATCAGGCCAAGCAGGCCGAACAGGGTGGTGAAGGCGGAGAACAGGATGGTCAGCTCGAACATCACCGGGAAGAAGGCCGGCAGCGTCCAGATGTGGGTCGGCTTGGCCTGCACCACGGTCGGGTAGGTTTCCGCGAGGGTCTCCAGAAAGCCGAGGCCGATGTCGGACCAGAAGGTGGTCTGGGTGAGGGTCTGCAGGACAAAGGCGATGCAGATGCCGGTGAGACCGCCGAAGAAGACGAACCAGGGCAGCTTGGAGCGCTTGACGCCCATGGCATGATCCATGCCGTGGATCGGGAAGGGCGAGTGGACGTCCCAACGCTGGTAGCCGGCATCGCGAACATGCTCGGCGGCGTGATAGAGGTCCTTCACGCTGTCGAACTCGGCGAGGTAGCCGTGAACTCGTTTGAGGGTGGTGCTCACTGGAATGTCAGATTTCAGATTTCAAGTTTCAGATCGCGGCGCCGCTCAGGCGACGGCCTCACGGGGCACGTGGCGGTCGGGATAGCCCATGAGGTCCTCCTCCTGGACGGCGTCCTTGCCGTGGTCTTCGTGGTGCGGGTTCGACTGCGGTAGCACGCCCTTGACCTCGCCGATGGCGATGACCGGCAGGAAGCGCAGGAACAGCAGGAACAGCATCATGAACAGGCCGAAGGTGCCGAGGAAGGTGTACTTGTCGACCCAGGTGGCCTCATAGACGCGCCAGGAGCCGGGCACCAGGTGGCGCTCCAGGGTGGTGGCGATGATGACGTAACGCTCGAACCACATGCCGGCGTTGACGCACATGCAGACGAACATGACGACCCACAGGTTGTGGCGGAACGGACGGTACCAGAAAAGCTGCGGCGCGAAGACGTTGAAGCCGAACATGAAGTAATAGGCCCAGGTCGACGGACCGTAGAGGCCGCGCAGCTGGAAGGTCTGCAGTTCAAGCTTGTTGGCGCTGTAATAGGCCATGAAGAACTCCATGCAGTAGGCGTAACCGACGATCGTGCCGGTGAGCAGGATGATCTTCGCCATGTTGTCGATGTGCTTCGGCGTGATCAGGTCGCCAAGGCCATAGATCTTCGACACCGGGATCATCAGGGTCAGCACCATGGCGAAACCGCCGAAGATGGCGCCCGCGACGAAGTAGGGCGGGAAAATGGTCGTGTGCCAGCCAGGCACGATGGACGTGGCGAAGTCGAACGACACGACGGAGTGCACGGAGAGCACCAGCGGGGTCGAGAGGGCGGCCAGCAGCATGTAGGCCGTCTCATAGTGGCTCCAGTGGCGGTTGGCACCGCGCCAGCCGAGGGCGAACATGCCGTAGAGCACCTTCTTCAGGCCGGGCTTGCAGCGGTCGCGCAGGGTGGCGAGGTCGGGGATGAGGCCGATGTACCAGAAGATGACCGAGACGGTGAAGTAGGTCGACACCGCGAAGACGTCCCAGAGCAGGGGCGACTTGAAGTTCTGCCAAATGGCGTTGGCATTCGGGATGGGGGCGAGGAACCAGACCATCCAGACGCGACCGACGTGGAAGGCCGGGAACAGGCCGGCGCACATGACGGCGAACAGCGTCATCGCCTCAGCGGCGCGGTTGACCGACGTGCGCCACTTCTGGCGGGTCAGGAACAGAATCGCCGAGATCAGCGTGCCGGCGTGGCCGATGCCGATCCAGAACACGAAGTTGGTGATGTCCCAGGCCCA
>CAZSBO010000087.1:15756-17160 GCA_964605265.1 uncultured Prosthecobacter sp. | reverse complement strand
TTCCTTCTTGTCGGCTGCGCTGGTCTGGATGTCGGCCATGGTCGTGTGGGTGGGTGGACCCGCAGTTTGGACCGCATCGCCCCGCGCGCAAGTCGCGCTTTGGCGGGTGGGGGTGGCCCGGGCCTTCCGGAACAGAATAAGACCGGATGCCAGAGATCCGGCAGGTCAATGTCTCACGCCGAGTTGTCGCACTTCAATGTTGAAAGGATTCCTTGGTGTCATTTGTGACTTGGAAATGCGGTATTGAGATGCTGCTTCCTTGAGATTATGTAGTGCTACCTTTGCCTCAAGCCTTCAGGATCAGCGTCAAATCAGCGGTTCACCATCGGAGGATGGATCCCTCGTGCCAAATGCCTCCCGTGCCAAAGGAGGGATGTCAGATCTCAAATTTCAGATTTCAGATCGTGGTCAAGGCTTCGTGTTCTTCGTGGTTCGAAAGCCTGTTTGAAACCGCTGATGAGACGCTCATAGAACGCTGATGGGGGATCTTATTCCGTGGCCGCCGTGGCCTATGTGCGAGACATCCTTGATTCCCCGAGTGCAAGACCCCTCACCGCTCCCCTGCCGATCGAAGCTTCAGGATCGCCGGGAGAAGCAGGTCGGCCACCAGGCGCTGTCCCTGGCCGTTGGGATGCATGCCATCGAGCAGCAGGTCGTCGATGACCTGGCCCGGGGTCTTGCCATGGCGTTGAAACGCCGCGAAGACGTCGATCATCGGCACGCCTTTCCTTTTCGCCACGCCTCGCGCGGCCTCGGCGTATGCCTGCAGAAGCACGTTGAAACCGTCCGCCTCGTCGGGTCGATACGGCGCCTTGCCATAGTGCTGTTTCAAGGCGGGCGTCCAGCACAGGGCGTTGGGGGTCATGAGCAGGACAGCGCGCTGCTGGGCCTGGAGCGACTCGATGAAGAACTCGAGGTTGGCGACATAGCGCTCAAGCGAGACCCGCGACTGGCTGGCCGGTGGGGTCTTCCAGACATCGACGGCCGCATCGTTGATGCCAAACTGCAGGATCACGAGGTCGGGCTTGCGATCGAGCACGTCGCTGACGAAGCGGGTCCGCGCGGCCTCCGTGGTGTTGCCGCCGACGCCGGCGTTGATGACGCGGACGGGCAGGCCGTGACGGGGCAACTCCTGCCGGAGGCAGTCGGCGTAAACCTGCAGCGATCCGCGCGGTGCCGTGGTGGAATCGCCGAACGCGACGACCGTGAGGGGGGCCTTCCCGGGTGGGGGCTCATCACCCAAGAGAGCAGCCGTACCGACGGCCAGAGCGACAGCGAGTCGCAGCAGAAGGGGTTTGGGTTTCATGCCGTGCGGTTGAGGAAGGCTGTTGGCAGTGTGGCACGCCGGGGGATGGGGGTCCAGAGCGAAGCGGTGGCGGACCGCTTGGGTGCAAATGTCTGAGC
>CAZSBO010000087.1:583-15656 GCA_964605265.1 uncultured Prosthecobacter sp. | reverse complement strand
GCGTCCCACCTTTGCCGGCTGTCTCTCCGCCCCAAACCCTCAGGATCAGCGTCCCATTAGCGTCAAATCAGCGGTTCATGACTGGATGGCGTCGCTCTGGGCCAATCAGGAATGCGGGGTCACTGCCCCCGCCTACAGAGCTGTCCTTCATCAACCCGAGGAATCTCCAATATCCAACAAGGAAGGCCCAATGACGAAGGGGCCGCGGGTTCCGGGCTTGGGCGTTGAACCTTCCTTGTTCGACATCTTGGATTCCCTTCTTCGACTCGCTCCTGCGGTGCCCTTCCTGAGGCCGGGAGGATGCAGATGCGGACAAGCGTAACCGCCTGAGGCAGCAGCCCCATCGGGCGAAACAGGTTAAAGGCCCCTCATTTCGCGAGCTTGGGAAGAAAGGAGAGATCGACCCAGTAGTGCTGCGGAGGGTTCCCGTCGATCAAGACGGTGATCTTCCGGCCTTGAAGGTGGCTCGAAGGATCCACCCAGAGGTTGTCGCTTTTGAAGACGTGCAGCTCCGAGGTCGCCGGATTCAGCCACTGCGTCAGCACCTGGTAGGGATGCCTGCCGTTGAGGGTCACGGCGGCATTCTGTTCGACCGCCAGAAACTCGGTCTCGATGGGCTGGCCGTGGGTACGAAGAAATTCGTTCTGGCGCCTTTTCCGTGCTCCCGCAACGAGGCTGCTGAAGCCGATGAGGAAGAACACTCCGCCCATGCCGGCCATGATGGCTGAGACACCCCAAAGGGAGAAGAAGCCGTTGATCTTGGCGTTCCGGGGCTCGGTCGGTCGGTACAAAACCTCAACTTTTTGCCCTGCCTGGTACAGGGGCGGATTGCTGCCCGTCGATGAGGTGAACTCCACTGTCTGGCCGTTCGGGTCGATGAAGCGAACCACCGGCCGGTACGTGGTTGAGTCCTTGGAACGCGACGCCTTGAGTTCGATCACCGTGCCTTCTGCCTTGGCGGCATCGGCAAGGAAGGATCGGGTTTTCTGAGACACGATGCCAGCGCCCACGAGCAGGACGACGCCGACGGTGGTGAAGACAGAGTTGGCGAATGTGAGGACCTGCATTTCCGGGATTTGCGTTTTGGCGTGCGTTGTGAGAGGCGGCTTCGATCGCTGTGTCAGAGCGGGTCCCATGCACCGCGGCGATGCAGGCAGAATGACGGCCTCCATGACTTGAATTCACCTCGTCGTGCTTGCATGAAAAGAGCCTCCTTGATGCGGGAAATTCCGTCAAGAAAAAGCGCGGAAGGACGCACGCCAAGGCGCGAGGAAGGCCGGTGTCTCCCCATTTCCTCGCGCCTTGGCGTTAGAAACCCTCTGCCGGCCTGCCGCGCGGGACAACCACGGCGCCGGCGCAGCGGCGCCCTACCGGTTGATCCTGTGCGGCGCTCCCCGCGGCCTGCGGCTGCTCATCTGCGTCAATCTGCGACATCTGCGTTTCCGCCTTCTGTCGCATCTGCGTCATCTGTGAAATCTGCGGACCCTCTGGGCTTGGGGGACTGACCCAACGAGATGGCAGAGCGGCGGAGGACCGCCGCACTCCGAGGGCGCTGCGCGCGCTCAGACGGCGATGGGGGCCTGGATGGCCGGGTGCGGGTCGTAGCCTTCCAGCGTAAAATCCTCGAAGCGGAAGGCGAACAGGTCCTTCACCTCGGGGTTGAGGCGCATGAGCGGCAGCGGCCGCGGTTCGCGGCTGAGCTGCAGGCGGGCCTGGTCGAGGTGGTTCTTGTAGAGGTGCAGGTCGCCGAAGCTGTGAACGAAGTCGCCCGGCTGGTAGCCGCAGACCTGGGCGACCATGAGGACGAGCAGGCTGTAGCTGGCGATGTTGAAGGGCACGCCGAGGAAGAGGTCGGCGCTGCGCTGGTAGAGCTGGCAGCTCAGGCGGCCGTCGGCGACGAAGAACTGGAACAGGCAGTGGCAGGGCGGCAGGGCCATCTGCTCGATGTAGGGCACGTTCCAGGCGCTGACGATGTGGCGGCGGCTGTAGGGGTTGTTTTTCAGGCCGTCGAGCAGGCGCGTGATCTGGTCGACCGGCTCCGCGCCGGGTGCGCCCTGCCAGCGCCGCCACTGGGCGCCATAGACCGGGCCGAGCTCGCCGTTGTCGTCGGCCCACTCGTCCCAGATGCTGACCTTGTGCTCCTTGAGGTAGCCGATGTTGGTGTCGCCCTTGAGGAACCAGAGCAGCTCATGAATGATGCTGCGCAGGTGCAGCTTCTTGGTGGTCACCAGCGGGAAGCCGCGGCTGAGGTCGTAGCGCGACTGCTCGCCGAAGACCGAGTACGCGCCGGTGCCGGTGCGATCCTCGCGGTAGCTGCCGTGATCGAGGACCTTGCGCAGGAGGCGGTGGTATTCTTCCATGGCGGGAACAGCGGGCGCCTCCGGCGCGGACTCAGGCGGCGTAGGGCACCGGGGTGCCGGTCGAGTTGGCGAGTTCCTTGAAGCGGGCGATGATCTCGGTGGTGATTTTGCCAGGCTTGCCATCGCCGATGGGGCGGCGGTCGTACTGGACGGCGGGGATGACCTCGGCGGCGGTGCCGGTGAGGAAGCACTCGTCGGCGGTGTAGACGTCGTGGCGGGTCATGGTGACCTCGTGGACCTGCAGGCCCATGGCGCGCATGACCTCGATGACGGCCATGCGGGTGATGCCGTTGAGGGCGCCGCTGGCGATGGTCGGGGTGTAGACCTGGCCGTTCTTGAGGATGAAGATGTTGTCACCCGTGCACTCGGCCACGTAGCCCTGCTCATTGAGCATGATGCCTTCCTCGCAGCCGGCCTGGATGCACTCGATCTTGGCCATGACGTTGTTGAGGTAGTTGAGGCTCTTCACCTGCGGGCTGAGCGCGGCGGTGGCGGGCCGGCGCGTGGCGCAGGTGATGAGGTGCAGGCCGGTCTCGTACTTCTCCTTCGGATACAGCGTGATGCCGCTGGCGATGATGATGACCGAGGCCTTCGGGCACTGGTAGGGGTTGAGGCCCAGGGACCCGACGCCGCGGGTGACGACGAGGCGGATGTAGCCGTCGCGCAGGCCATTGGCGGCGACGGTGTCGACGGTGGCCTTCTCCATCTCCTCGATCGAGATCGGCATGGTCAGGCAGATCGAGCGGGCGCTCTCGTACAGGCGCACCAGGTGCTCGGTCAGGCGGAAGACGCGGCCGTTGTAGACACGGATGCCCTCGAAGCAGCCGTCGCCGTAGAGCAGACCGTGGTCAAAAACAGAAATTTTCGCCTCGTTTTCCGGGACGATTTGGCCGTCGAGATAGATGAGAAGAGGGGAACCAGCCATGATGGGGGAACGCGCAGCATGCCAGCCGCCGGCCGGTTTGCAAGCTCGGGAATGGCGTCCGGAAAGAAACCGGAGTGCGCCTCACCAGTTCTTGATCCACTTCTCCGAGGCCAGCTTGAGCGGGCCACCGGCGTTCGCCTCCAGGGAGGTCGCCATGGTGTTGTCCTCGTCCTCGCTGTAGGACCAAAGGTCGTAGTGGGTGTTGATCGTGGTCGGCGCGGAGGCGGCGGTGCCGGTGAGGTTCTGCGGCGCGGCACGGATGTACTGGAGCGGGTTGCCGAAGCCGTCGATCATGAAGTAGCGACCGTCCTGCACGCGCCAGACCTCCTTGGGCATGTCGGTCAGCATGATGTTCTTGGCCTCGTTCGGGTCGATGTTGCCGTCCGACTGCGACGGACCGGCGTTGGCCGGTGCGACGGCGACCTTGATCGCATCGTAGCCGTCGCCGCTCATCGCCTGGTACAGCATGGCTGCGCCGGCGACGCCGTAGGTTTTGTCGCGGATGCTGATCGTGTCGCCCGGGTTGTTCGGCTCGGGGTATTCCCCGAACTCGGTGTTGTAGCGTTCGAGGGCACTCTGCACGGCCTTGAGGGTGGCGGCGGTCTTGCTGCGCGCGGCGGAACGCTGGGCGTAGCTGAAGCCGCCGACCGTGAGGGCGAACAGCAGGGCGACGATGGTGACGACGATGAGCAGCTCGATGAGCGTGAACGCTGCGCGGGCGGAGTTCAGCTTGGGGGTTTTCATGGTGGCTGGGGGTGGGGTTGGGAAGCCGGGCGCGCGCGGGGCGCGCCGTGTCAGCCGGCGCCGCCGCTCAGGCCCTTGATGACCTCGATCAGCGGCAGGAACAGCGCCATGACGATGACACCGACCACGAGGGCGAGGATGACGATCATGAGGGGTTCCAGCATGGAGGTGAGGGCGGACACGGAGTTGTCGACCTCATCCTCGTACACGTCGGCGATCTTGAGCAGCATTTCGGGAAGCTGGCCGGTTTCCTCGCCGACGTCGACCATGGAGATGACCATGGGCGGGAAGACGTTGCTCGATTCGAGCGGGCCGACCATCGATTCCCCTTCCTTGACCGCGTCATGGACCTTGGTGATGGCGTCGGAGACGATGGTGTTGCCGGCGGTTTCGCGGGTGATGTTGAGGGCCTGCAGGATCGGCACGCCGGAGGTGACGAGGGTGCCGAGGGTGCGGGTGAAGCGGGAGATGGCGGTCTTGCGCTGGACATCGCCGAACAGCGGCAGCTTGAGCTTGATCTTGTCGATCGTGCGGCGGCCGTTGGCGGTGGCGGAGAAGACCTTCCAGCCGATGAAGATGAGCAAGGCGCCGGCCCCGAGGTAGAGCACGTTGTCGCCCATCCAGCGGCTGAAGCCGATGACCATCTTGGTCAGGCCGGGCAGCTTGTTGGCATCGCCGAGCATGTCCTGGAAGATCTTCTCGAAGCGCGGCACGATGACCAGCATGAGGAAGACCATGATGGCCAGGGCGATGAACATGACGATGATGGGGTAAACCATCGCCGCGACGATCTTGTTCTTCAGCTTCTGGGCCTTTTCCTGGTATTCGGCGAGGCGGTTGAGGACGATCTCGAGCACACCGCCGAGTTCGCCGGCCTTGACCATGTTGATGTACAGCTTGTTGAAGATCTTCGGGTACTGCGAGAGCGTTTCGGAGAAGGTGCTGCCGGTCTGCACGTTGTCCGCGATCGTCGTGATCGTGCTCTTCATGATCGGGTTCGGCTCCTGGCGGCCGAGCACGGTCAGGCCGCGCAGCAGCGGCAGGCCGGAGTCGATCAGGGTGGCGAGCTGACGGGTGAAGATCATCAGGCTCTTGGCCTTGACGGTGGCGTTGGCGCCGGCCTTGACGGCCTTGCCCTTGCTCTTGGCCGTGGTGGTTTTGGCGCGCTTTTTGACGGCGGCATCCCCCTTGCCCTCCTGGGCCACCTGGGTCGGGTAGAGCTGGTTCTGGCGCAGCAGGTTGACGGCCTCCGCCTCGTTGGCGGCGTCCAGTTCACCGGCGACTTCTTGGCCGTTCTGGTCGAGGGCGATGTAGTGAAACTTCGGCATAGGAAAGGGACTCGGCGAGGAATTCTAAACTAATTTCAGCTTACCGGGTGGGCGCGGAAAATGTCCAATCAAAATGGTGTCGAAAACGTGAAAAAGCGTCGGTGACACGCGGCGTCAGGTGTACTTGAGCACCTCCTCGATGGTCGTCTCGCCATCGTAGATGTTGCGCAGGCCGTCCTCGCGCAGGGTGACCATGCCGAGCTCGATGGCCTTCTGCTTGAGGACGAGGGTCGGCGCGCGCTCGGTGATCAGCTCGCGGATGGGGTCGGTGACGTCGAGCAGCTCGTAGATGCCCTTGCGGCCCTTGTAGCCGCTGCCACCGCACTTGTCGCAGCCGTTGCCGGTGAAGAAGCTTTTGTTGCCGATGTCGTCCTGGGTCAGGTTGAGCTGGTTGAGGACGGACAGGCTGGGCTCGTAGGGGGCGACGCAGTTCTTGCAAATCGTGCGCAGCAGTCGCTGGGCGAGCACGCCCTCGAGGGTGGCGGAAACCAGGAAGGGTTCGACACCCATGTCGACCAGACGGGTGACGGCGCCGGCGGCGTCGTTGGTGTGCAGGGTGCTCAGCACCAAGTGACCGGTGAGCGAGGCCTGGACGGCGATCTGGGCGGTTTCCTTGTCGCGCATTTCGCCGACCATGATGCGGTCGGGGTCCTGGCGGAGGAAGGCGCGCAGGGCCTTGGCGAAGGTGAGGCCGACCGCGTCGTTGACCGGCACCTGCATGACGCCGTCGAGCTCGTACTCGACCGGATCCTCGGCGGTGAGCAGCTTGCAGTCGATCGTGTTGATGCGGCGCAGGCAGGCGTACAGGGTGGTGGTCTTGCCGGCGCCTGTGGGGCCGGTGACGATGAAGATGCCGTTCGGCTTGACGATGGTTTCGGTGATGTAGTCGTACAGGAAGGCCGGCATGCCCAGCTGTTCGAGGTCGAGGTTGACCGAACTGCGGTCGAGCACGCGCAGCACGACCGACTCGCCGTGCTGGGTGGGCAGGGAGTTGACGCGCATGTCGACCGGCTTGCCGTTGACGCTGGTCATGATGCGACCGTCCTGCGGGATGCGCCGCTCGGCGATGTTCATGTTCGACATGACCTTGATGCGCGAGATGACGCTGTTGGCCAGGTGCACGGGCGGCGGCGCCATTTCGTAGAGTGCGCCGTCGACGCGGTAGCGGATCTTGAACTCGTGCTCAAAGGGCTCGAAGTGGATGTCCGAGGCGCGCTCCTTGATGGCCTGGGTCATGACAAGATCGACGAACTTGACGATGGGCGCCGAGTTGGCCTCGACCTCGGGGGCGTCGCGGCCGACCTCCTTGAGGCCGCCGAAGATTTCGTCGATGCTGGGGGCGCCGGTGCCGTAGTGCTTGTCGATGAGTGACTGCACCTGGCTGCGGCGGGCGACCACCGGCACGACGACCTTGTCGAGGCCGAAGCGCAGGTCCTCGACCAGCTGCGGGTTGAGCGGGTCGGTGAAGGCGACGTGCAGGCCGCGGCCGTCGAGGGTGACCGGGAAGGCGCCGTAGAGACGGGCCATGCCGGCGGGGATGAGGTTGACCACCGACGGTGCGGGTTCGAATTCGCCGAGGTCAAAATGTTCGGCGCCGAGTTCCTCGGCCACGAGGGCCCAAAAGGCGTCCTCGTTGGGGAAGAGCTGGTAGTCCATGACGGTCTGGAGGATCTCCTTGCCGTTCTGCACCACCTCCTGGGTCAAGTCGTAGGCCTGGCCGCTGTCGATCACTCCGCGGGCTTCGAGCATGTCCACCACGTTCTGGGCTGTCATATCGTCTTCAGTCGTTCTCGGTTGAAAATTGTCGGGATAAAGCGCGGGCTCAGTCGGCGTCGGCCATGGTGGCCTCGATGACCTCCTCGGCGGTGGTCATGCCGGCGAGGACCTTGCGGATGCCGTCCTCGCGCAGGGTGCGCATGCCCAGCTCGCGGGCGCGCTTGCGCAGCTGCGGGGTGGTGAGCTGCTGGTTGATCATGTTGCGCACCTCGTCGTCGACCTTGAAGATTTCGGCGATGACCATGCGGCCCTTGAAGCCGGCGCTGCGGCACTTGTTGCAGCCCTTCGGACCCATGATGCTGGCGTTGTAGAGCTGGCTTGCCTCAAGGCCGAGGTGGCGCAGCTCGCGCTCGTTGAGGCTGGTCGGCTCCTTGCAGTTGGAGCAGAGCTTGCGGACCAGGCGCTGGGCGAGGATGCCGCGCACGGCGGAGGCGATGAGGAAGGGTTTGACGCCGATGTCGGCGAGACGGGCGACCGAGCCCGGGGCGTCGTTGGTGTGCAGGGTACTGAAGACCAGGTGGCCCGTCAGCGAGGCCTGGATGGCGATCGATGCGGTTTCGTAGTCGCGAATTTCCCCGAGCATGATGATGTTCGGCGCCTGACGCAGCATCGCCTTGAGGGCGGCGGCGAAGGTCATGCCGACGTCCTCCTTGACCATGACCTGGTTGATGCCGGCGAGCTCGTACTCGACCGGGTCCTCGACGGTGATGATCTTGCGGTCGGGGCGGTTGATGAAGTTGAGGCAGGCGTAGAGCGTCGTCGTCTTGCCGGAACCGGTGGGTCCGGTGACCAAGACGATGCCGTCCGGCAGGGTGATGAGCTTTTCGAAGGTGTCCTGGTCGTCGGAGAGGAAGCCGAGGTCGGACAGGCCGAGGCGCAGGCTGCTCTTGTCGAGCACGCGCATGACGACGCTTTCGCCGTTGTTGGTCGGGATGATCGACACGCGCATGTCGAGCTCCTTGTCGTTGAAGGCCATCTGCAGGCGGCCGTCCTGCGGGATGCGCTTCTCGTCGATGCTCATCGATCCGCACATGATCTTGATGCGGGCGATGATGGAGGAGTGCAGGCGCTTCGGGTGATGTTCGACGTCGTGCAGGACGCCGTCGATGCGCAGGCGCACGCGGATGTCCTTCTCCAGCGGTTCGATGTGGATGTCGGAGGCGCCCGACTTGAAGGCTTCAAGCAGGATGTTGTTGACCAGCTTGATGACGGGCGCGTCGCTGTCACCGGGCGTGCTGCCCTTGGCGCCGACATCGCCGAACACCTCGTTGCCGTAGATGTTCGCCTGCAGGGTCTTGATCAGCGCATGGGTCGAGCAGAAGATCTCCAGGTCCGGCTGCAGCACGTGCGGCAGGGAGTCGAGGGTCTCGAAATCGTAGGGGTCGGCAACGACGACCTGCAGGGCCGGGCCGTTCATGCCGATCGGCGCGATCTTGTAGCGCTGGGCCACCTCCATGGGCACGAGGGCCTTGAGGTGCGGGGCGGCGGCGAAACCGTGCAGGTCGATGTACTCCATGCCGGAGTTGACCGCGACGGTCTGCGCCACCTGCTCGTCACTGACGACGCCAGTCTTGATCAGGCATTCGAGCAGGCTTTCCGTGGGCTTCTTCGCGTTTTTGGCCTTCTGCAGGTCGCTGTCCATGACCAGCCCTGCCTCGGCGAGCAGTTCCAGGAGATACTCTTCGTTCGAATACATGCGTTCGGGGGTGCCTGATTTTTGGGGTGAATTAGAAAAACTAGGGGATTCCGGGGCGCAGTGTCAATCCCGCCCCGTCAGAAGCGTGGAAAAGTTTCCTCACAACGGAAGCCTGACAGAGCCCGGTCTTGCGCGGCGTTCGACTCAGTTCCATCTCCCGCCATGATCCGCCGCCTCGCCACCCCGCTCCTCGCCCTCCTGCTCGCCCCTGCCCTGACGCTGCCCGCCCACGACGCCGGTGTGCAGATGGCCGAGGTTGCCACGGTCTTCCTCGCCTCGCTCTCGCCGGAGCAAAAGGCCCGCGCCAGCTTCGCCTTCGAGGACGCTGAGCGGATCAACTGGCACTTCATCCCGCGCGAACGCAAGGGCTTGGCGATGAAGGACATGACGCCGCAGCAGCGACTCCTGGCGCACGCCCTGATGAACACCGGTCTGGGCTTCCGTGGCGCCGCCAAGGCCGCCACCATCATGAGCCTCGAAGAGGTGCTTTACCAGATCGAGGGCGCCGACGAGGCCAAGCGTGCCGCCGTGCGCGAGAAGCGTGACCCGGAAAAGTACTATGTCAGCCTGTTTGGCACCCCCGCCGCCGACGGCACCTGGGGCTGGCGCCTGGAAGGCCACCACCTGTCGCTCAATTTCACCCTCAAGGACGGCCAACTGCTGCGCGCCACCCCGGCCTTCATGGGCAGCAACCCCGGCGAACTGCGCCAGGGCCCGCTCAGCGGCCTGCGCGTGCTCGGCAAGGAGGAGGATCTGGGCCGCGAACTGGTCCAGTCGCTCGACGACGCGCAGTTCCGCAAGGCGGTGGTCGCCGATGTCGCCCCGAAGGAGATGCTCACCGCCGCCGAACCGCGGGTCGACGCCCTGAAGCCCGACGGCCTCAGCGAAACCGAGATGACCGAGGCCCAGCGCGCCAAGCTGCACCAGATCATCGAGGAGTACCTCGGCCGCGTGCGCCCGGAAATCGCCGCGGAAACCCGCGAGGACATCGCCAAGAACGGCCCGGTCTTCTTCGGCTGGGCCGGCGGCAAGGAGCGCGGCGAGCCGCACTACTACCGCGTCCAGGGCAAGACCTTCCTCATCGAGTACGATAACGTCCAGAACGAGGCAAACCACCCGCACAGCGTCTTCCGCAGCTTTGACGGCGATTTCGGCCGCGACCTGCTCGGTGAGCACCACCGCGCCGCCCACGGCAAGTGAGTCACGGCACGCCCGCCTGCGCAAGGCAGCTCAGGCGCCGCGCACCTCGGCGATGAATTCCCGCGCCGCGCGGGAAGTTTCGTCGGCCACCGCCGCGCGCGCCTTCGCGAAGGGCGGCCGGAACCAGGGAAAGGCGCCCGTCAGATCGGGCGTCACCAGGACCTGGCCATCGGTCGCCCGGCCGGCGCCAATGCCGATCGTACTGGCGCGCACACAGCCGGTGATGGCTTCGGCGACCTCCGGCATCATGCTTTCGAGGACGATGGCGCAGGCGCCCGCGGCGTCGAGCGCCTCGGCCTCGGCGAGCAGGCGGGCGGCATCCTCGGGGGTGCGGCCCTTTTTCTTGTAACCGCCCTCCTCGCGCACGCTCTGCGGCAGCATGCCGAGGTGACCGACAAAGGGAATGCCGGCGGCGACAATCGCGCGCACCTGCGGCAGGAAGTCGCTGCCGCCCTCCAGTTTCACCGCATCGGCGCCGGCCGCCACCAGACGCCGGGCACTGGCCAGGGCCTCGTCGGCATCGCGGTAGGTGTGGTAGGGCAGGTCGGCAATGACCGGGGCACGCACGACGCCGCGACGCACGGCGGCGGTGTGGTGGCACATCATGTCGAGGGTGACCCCCGTGGTGTCGGGCAGGCCAAGCACGACCATGCCGAGCGAGTCACCGACCAGCAGCAGGTCGGCCCCGGCCTCATCGAGCAACCGGCCCATGGGGTAGTCGTAGGCGGTGAGGACGGCGAGGGGCGGGCCGGCCGTCTTGCGGGCGGTCAGTTCGGAAAGTGAGGTGAGCATGGAGAGAACGAGAAGGGAGCGGGCGGGCCGGGTCAACCCAAGAAAAAAGCCGCATCCCGGTGGGGATGCGGCTGCAAAGGGTTGGGGTGAATCAGCCTTCGGAAGCTTCGCCCTCGGTCGCTTCGCCTTCTTCGCCGGCGCTGACGGTGAGCTTGAGGAAGCAGCTGACGTCGCGGTGCAGCTTGACCGGGATTTCGAAGGTGCCGGTGTTCTTGATCGGCTTTTCCAGCTCGATCAGGTGGCGGTCCAGCTCGATCTTGGCGCTTTCGGCAACCGCCTTGGCGATGTCCATCGTGGTGATCGAACCGAAGGCCTTGCCGCCCTGGCCGGTCTGCAGCGACAGCTTGATCTTGAGTTTCTTGAGCTTGGCGGCGGTCTTTTCGGCCTCCTGGAGCTCCTTGGCTTCGCGTTCGGCGCGCAGCGCCTTGAGGCGGTTCAGGTGGCGGAGATTGCCTGCGGTGGCTTCATAGGCCTTGCCCTGCGGGACGAGGAAGTTGCGGGCGAAGCCGCGCTTCACTTTGACCACATCCGCCTCGGCGCCGAGACCTTTGATCTGTTCTTTGAGGATGACTTGAGCGTGTGCCATAAAATTCAGCCCTTGGGGGGAAAGGGTGGCGACGCTACACGCTGACGCCGCCGTGTCAAATGCCGGAATCAGGTCTTTTTCCATTCACCCCGGCCCAATCCCTCTTTCCGGCACTCTTCCACGGCAAAAAACCTTGCCTCCCCCGCCCCGTCCGCGCGAGCATGGCCCCATGCACCGCGCCCTCGTTTTCTTGCCCCTGCTGTCTGTTGCCCTCAGCGCCGCTGAACCCGTTACCCTGAAGCTCTGGCCCGGTGGCGCCCCGGAACCGGCCGGCTTCCAGGCCCAGCCCGAGGAGGAGATGAAGCGCGTGCCGGACGACGGCATCCGCCGGGTCGCCCACGTCTCCGATCCCGAGGTCACCTTTTATCCGGCCGAGGGCGCCACAAGCACCGTCCTGGTCTGCCCGGGCGGCGGCTACAACATCCTCGCCATCGAGCACGAGGGCACGGAGGTCTGCCGCTTCCTCAACCGCCACGGCTATCACGCCGCCCTGTTGAAGTACCGCGTGCCGCGCCGCGATCCCGCCAACCCGGGCCGCGAACCCCTGCAGGACGCCCAGCGCGCCCTCGGCCTGCTGCGCAACCGCGCCGCCGAACTCGGTCTGCGCCCGGAGCGCCTCGGCATCCTCGGCTTTTCCGCCGGCGGCCATCTGGCGGTGATGACCGCCCTGCATCAGGGCGAACGCAGCTACCCGCAGGACGCCAAGCTCGACGCCAAAAACGTCCGCCCCGACTTCTGCATCCCCATCTACCCCGCCTACCTGGTCGGCAAGGACGACACCTTCACGCTGCTGCCGGAGGTGAAGGTGACGCCGCTGTCGCCGCCGATGTGCCTGGTCCACGCCCACGACGACAAGGGTGTCACCAGTTCCAGCGCCAGCGCCCTGCTGTACCTCGAATACAAAAAGCTCAACCTGCCCTGCGAGCTGCACATCTACAGCCAGGGCGGCCACGGTTTTGGCATGAAGCGCAAGGATCAGCCCGTGCAGGACTGGCCGGTGCGCGTCGTCGAGTGGCTCAAGGCCTCGGGCTGGTGAGCGCTTGAGCTCCCTTGCGCGGCTTCCCCTGGCGCGCCGGCGTGTGTGCGTTGCCGTGCCCCGGCGCAAGAAAGCCGGCTCAACTGCGGGTGATGAACTCGTCCATGTTGAGGACGATGCGCAGCGTCGCCGCCCAGGCCGCAGTTTCCACCGCCGGCACGCCAGCCAAACCCTGCGCGCCGGTGGCCTGCTGCGCTTCCTCGGCGCTGGCCTGGTAATGGTAACGCGCCTCGGCCAGCAACTTGCCCAGGGCCCGGCTCTCCTGCGCCGTCGGCACGCGCCCGAGGCAGAGGCGGAAGGCGTGGGCGATCCGGGCGTCGTCGCCCGCCAGCCCCGGCACCGACAGCACACGCTTCGCCAGCGCCTGGGCCGCCTCGGCGAAGGCCTCGGCATTGAGGGTGGTCAGGGCCTGCAGGGGCGTGTTGGAGACGGTTCGGCGAATGTTGGTGACGTTGGAATCGGGACAGTCGAAGGTCGTCAGGTCCGGATGCGGCGAGGTGCGCTTGAAGAAGGTGTACAGGCCGCGCCGGAAGCGATCCTCGCCGCGGCTGGTCGTCCACTTGAAGTTGTTGGCGTAGCTGAGCGCAGCGACATCCTCGGGCATGGGCGGATAAACACTGGGCCCGCCGATCCTGGGCGACAGCAGGCCGGCGGCGGCAAGGTGCAGGTCGCGAACGATCTCGGCCTCGACGCGCAGGCGGTTCTGTCGCCAGAGCAGGTGGTTGTTGGGGTCGATCTCCTGGAGGCGCTCCAGCTCGGCCGCCGGGCGCACGACCGCGCTGCCCTGCCGGTAGGTGGCGGACAGCAGGATCGTCTTGAGCAGTTTTTTGCGGCTCCAACCGCCGTCCATGAATTCGGCCGCCAGCCAGTCGAGCAGCTCGGGATGGCTGGGCCGCTCGCCGCGCACGCCGAAATCGCCCGGCGTGTGCACGAGACCGAGCCCGAACACCTTGCCCCACAGGTGGTTGACGGTGACGCGCGCAGTCAGCGGGTTGTCGCGGCTGACCAGCCAGCGGGCGAGGTCGAGGCGCGTGGTGCCCTCGCGGGCCCTGCCGGGCGGGGTGGCCACGCCAAGCACCGCCGGTGTCACCGGATCGGCGGGCTGCAGGAAATCGCCGCGGTGCAGCACGCGGGTCGCGCGCGGCTCCTGGCGGCGCTGGGCCAGCACACGCACGTCCATGAGCGGCGGCTTGGGCAGCTTGTCCTGAGCGGCCTGGAGGGCCGCGGCGGCCGCCGTCACCCCGGGATCGATTTTCTCCAGCCAGTCGTAAAGCGCCTGGATGACCACCGGATTGCGTCGGCGCGGCTCTTCGTTGAGGATGCGCACGACCGCGGCCGGCGCGAGACTTGCCTCGGTCGACTCGGCCGCCGCCCGCAGGCGCAGACGACCCAGCGTGTGGCTGGCGTCCTTGGCGTACTGCTGGTCGAGCTCGACGACGATCTCCCGCCCGGCCGGTACGGGTTCGGCCAGGTGCAGGGTCAACTGCTGGGTCTTGCCGGTGCCGCCGCCGATCGCCCAGCCGGTGTCGGCCTTGCCATCGATGGCGGCCGCCGCGGCAAAGCCCTTCTGCTCATGGGTCGCCTTCGGCGAATGCAGCACCCGCTCGCGCCCCTCGACGAACACCCGCACCTCGCTGAGGACAAAATTGCCGCCGCTACTACGGCCCGGCCCCTGCTGCGGCAGGTCGGGGTCGGGCAGGGCTTCGATCTGCAGCGAGGCGACCGCCTGCGGCGCGGCCGCCAGGCGCAGGGTGTAGCGCTCGTTTTTGGCCTGCTTGCCGGTGACCTGCAGGGAGCCATCGGCCAGAGTTTCAAAGGTCGCGCCCGCCCGGCTTTTCGCCTCAGCGACCTCCCGCGATTCGAACTGCTGAACCGGCGTGTCGGCGCGCGCCTTGGCCAGCCGCGCCTGCATGCGCTTCTCCCACTCGGGCAAACGCCGCGGCAGGGCGGCCTTCGCCTCGTCGAGGCGCTGCTGCAGCGGCAGCAGGGCGCGCGCAGCGGCGCCATTGGCCTTTTCATAAGCCGCCCAGGCCTCGGGCGAAACCGTCGCCTGGCGGGTGACTTCGTCGCCATTGTCGAAGAAGGCATACAGCTCGTAGTACTCGCGCAGGGTGATCTGGTCGTACTTGTGGGTGTGGCAGCGCGCGCAGCCGACGGTCAGGCCCAGCCAAACCGTGCCAACGGTTTCCGTGCGATCCATGCAGGCCTCGACGCGGAACTGCTCCTGATCGGTGCCGCCCTCAGTGTTGGTCAGAGTCTGGCGATTGAAGGCGGTGGCGACCATCTGCTCCGGGGTCGCCTGCGGCAGCAGGTCGCCGGCGAGTTGCTCGATCGTGAACTGGTCAAACGGCAGGTCGTCGTTGAAGGCGCGGATGACCCAGTCGCGGTAGCGCCAGGCGTCGGGGCGCGGCCGATCCTTCTCATAGCCGTCGCTGTCGGCGTAGCGCGCCATGTCGAGCCAGTGGCGCCCCCAGCGCTCGCCGAAATGCGGGCTCTGCAGCAGTTCATCCACCAGACGCTCGTAGGCGGTGTTGGACCAAGTGGCCAGGTAGGTGTCGAGCGTTTCCAAGGTTGGTGGCAACCCAGTCAGATCGAGGTGCAGGCGGCGGATCAGGGTGGCGGGATCGGCC
>CAZSBO010000087.1:0-573 GCA_964605265.1 uncultured Prosthecobacter sp. | reverse complement strand
GAGTTTTTGGCGGATGAAGGCATCGATCGGCTGACTGGCGCCGGTCACCACCGGCACCGGCGGCCGCACCACGGGTTGGTAGGCCCAATGCCGCTCGAATTTCGCGCCCTCGGCGATCCACTGGCGCAGCAGCCCAATCTCGCGCTCCGTGATCGGCTTCTTCGCGCGCTGCTCGGGCGGCGGCATCTGTTCGTCGGGATCGCGGGAGTGCAGGCGCTCGAGCAGCGTGCTCTGGTCCGGCTGCCCCGGCACGATGGCATGCGCCCCGCTTTTCAGCTCCTTCGTCGCCAGTTCAAAGCTCGTCAGCGTCAGCCCGCCCTTCGAGTCGTCGGGCCCGTGGCAAAGCAGGCAGTGCTCGGCCAGCAGGGGCTGGATGTCGCGCGCAAAATCCACCGCCGCCCCCGCCGGCAGGGCGGCGGCGGCGAGCAGCAGGGACAGGGTCCGGGGACGTGCCATGGCTTTGAAACGTCGGTGAGAGCCCGGCTTTGTCTAGGAGCCGGCGGGATGGACGGCATGGACTTGATGGACGGCATGGACTTGATGGACGGCATGGACCTCATTGACCGCATTGAC
>CAZSBO010000086.1:0-17357 GCA_964605265.1 uncultured Prosthecobacter sp. | reverse complement strand
CGCGAGGCCGGGGTGCGCGTGCTGTTTCAGGCACGGCTGGCGGGTGTGAAGAAGGAGGGCGCCCGTTTGACCGAACTGACCCTGGCGAACGGCGATGTCATTCGCGCGCGGGTGTTTTTGGACACGACCTATGAGGGCGACCTGATGGCCAGGGCCGGGGTCAGCTACACGCTCGAGCGCGAGGGTAACGCGAAGTACGGCGAGAGCTACAACGGCATTCATTACGCCGGGAAGTACCAGCCGCGCACGGGTCATCTCATGCCCGGTCCGAACGGTCGCGTGCCCGGTGGGCAGGGCGTCTGGGATCGCGATTTCCCGCTCGATCCCTACCGGATCAAGGGTGACCCCGCGAGCGGCCTGCTGCCGCTGGTCGAGGCCGGTGATCCCGGCACGCCCGGTGATCCGGCACCGGGGGTGCAGGCGTACTGCTATCGGCTCTGCCTGACCACGGATCCGGCGAACATGCGACCCATCGCGCCGCCGCCCGACTACGACCCGGCGCGCTACGAGCTTGTGGTGCGTTTCATCGAGGCCTGTTTGGCGAATGGCGACGCCATGGACCTGCGCTGGTTTTCCAAGTACGATGCGCTGCCGAACCAGAAGTGGGATTTCAATACCGCGACCTTCGGCGGCAACCTGCCGGGCGCCAGTCATGCCTGGCCGGAGGCGTCCTACGCGCAGCGCGAAAAGATCGCGCGCGAGCACGAAAACTACCACCGCGGCCTGCTGCACTTTCTCGCCACCGATCCGCGGGTGCCGGCGAAGGTGCGTGCCGACATGGCCCGCTTTGGCCTGCCCAGGGATGAATTCACCGACAGCGGCGGTTGGCCGCACCAGATCTACGTGCGCGAGGCCCGGCGCATGGTCTCCTCACTCGTGCTCACCGAACACCACACCTTCGGTCGCGAGGTGGCGCCGAAGTCGATGGGGCTCGGCAGCTATGGCACCGACATCCATGAGATCCGCCGCATCGTGAAGGATGGCGTGGTCATCCGTGAGGGCAAGGTCGCCGGTGGTCGCGGCGGTGCGCCGCCCTATGCGATCGGCTACGACGCCCTCGTGCCGAAGCGCGGCGAGTGCGACAACCTCTTCGTCACCTTCGCCCTCAGTGCCAGCCACAGCGCCTTCGCCAGCCTGCGCATGGAGCCGGTGCTGATGATCACCAGCCAGAGCGCCGCGACGGCGGCCGCCTTATCGCTGGCCGACGGTCGCTCGGTGCAGGACGTCGACTACGTCGCCCTGCGCGAACGCCTGCAGGCCGATGGCCAGGTGCTGGAATGGCCGGCGAAGCGTTGAGGCCGGCGGTCAGGCCAGACCGACCGCCTTGCGCGGGTTGGTGTCGAGCAGTTGGGTGAGTTCCGCCTTGCTCAGGCCGAACTGCTGCTGGCCGTTGCTGAGGATGCGCGGCACGGTGACCGTGCTGCCGACGAAGTGCGAGCCGTCCGGGCTGCGTGCGACGAGGTCCTCGCCGATGACGATGTCCCAGCCGGCCAGGCTGTAGGTGCCGGGGCCGAGGCGCGAGGCCGAGATGGCGTCGGTGACAAAGATCGCCTTCTCCAGTCCGGCGGCGCGCAGGTAGTTCTGCAGGGCGAAAAACTCCACATGCACGCCATCGGGAATGAAGCAGAGCCAGAGGCGGTCGTGCAGGCTGAGCGCGCGCTGAACGATGTTGTCGTGGCGGTGCATCTGCATCGGGCAGCCGTTGCCGACGTGGGTGAACATCGACAGGCCGTGCTCGGTGGCGGCGCGCAGGACCTCAAGCGACGGGTTGCAGTGGCCGGCTGAGACGGTGATGCCGTTGCCGGCGAGGAATTCAGTGGTGCGGAACTGCTCGTCGTGCTCGGGGGCGAGGGTGACGATGCGGGTCAGGCCGCCGGCGGCGTCGAGCAGGCGTTTGGCGGACTCGATGCAGGCCGGTTTGACGTGCTGTGGCGGGTGGGCGCCGACGTAACCCTTCTCCGGGTTGGTGAAAGGACCCTCGATGTGAATGCCGGCAATGACCTGGCGGGCAAGCGCGTCCTGCTCGCGCAGCTCGACGAGACGCGCCATGCGCGCGCTCATCGCGTCAATGCTGTCAGTGATGAAGGTGGCGAGGATGGCGTCGCAACCGTCCTCAACGAGGCAGGTGCAGGCATGGTGCAGGGCTTCGGCGGTCAGGCCCTCGCGGTTGAAGTCGGTGCCGGCATAGCCGTTCACCTGAAGGTCCAGGGGTTTCATCATGTCAGCAGCCTAGCATCACGCGACGGCGGGATGCGAGCGCGGATGTGCCGGGCTTGAGTGTTTTTGTGACGGCACCTCAGGGAGCGGCATCGACGACGCTGGTCAGCGCCGCGCGCAGCGAGGCTTCGTCGCTGCCTGGCAACGGTTCGCGGTGCACGACCGCCAGTTGCACGGTGCCGGCTTGGCAGGGGCAGGCGAGCAGGCTGAGCTGGCGGTCGGTGGTCAGCGGACGCTGCAGCCGCGCCGCGGGTGCGAACACTTCGCGGGCACTGCTGCGGCGACCCGCGTTCATCGCCATCAGGGCGGCGAGCACCAGTTCGGCCGGCTGCGGCGGTCCCCAGAGCAGATGGCCATCGCTGTCGAGCACCAGCACTTCCTCGATGCCTGGCTGCCGCCTGGCCCAAGTGGCGAAGTCGCCAAGCCGGCACCCGAGCGACGCGTGCGGATCGACGTGCAACGGTGCTGGTGCGCGGGTCGTCTTGAGTTGGTCGAGTTTGGCGCGCAGCGCCGTCAGCACGGCCGGCGGCACCGGGCCGGGGGAAGCGGGTTCGGTCGCGCGTTTGGCCGGAGAACGGACGGGTGCCGGAACTGCGGTCGGCACCGAAGGTCTGGACGCGTGCGGTGGCGGAGAGCTCAGCCCGGCGACGAGGGCATCGAGCTGCGGGCCCGCTGCCAGGTGCGAGAGGTTGGCGACCTTCGGCGCCGGCGGCTGCAGGGCGGCGAGGTGGGCGCGCAGCGACTCGGGATCAATCCAGGAGACTTGCATGGTGGGGCGGGGCATCGCGAAGCAGGCGCAGGCCGGTGCGTTCCTCGACCTCGGCGGCGAGGCGGTCGAACAGCTCGGCTTCGGGGGTGGGCACGCGGGTGCAGAGGGCGACCGGCACGCCGTGGGCGCTGGCTTCGAGAAAGATCGGTCGGCGCGGGATGTCTTCGGGGAAGAGCAGGCTTGCGGGCAGCATGCCCCGCAGTTCCTCGACGACCTGACGACTCACCGCCGCGTCCTCCATGACCAGGGTCATGAGCAGGCCGGCCACCGTGACGCGTGCGCCTTCCGCGCGGTAGCGCGCCAGGGTTTCGAGCAGGTGCGGCACGCTGCGCACGGCCAGCGGTTCCGCCTGCTGGGGCACGATGGCGTAATCGCTGGCCTTGAGAACCGATTCGGTCATGCCGTTGAGGCCGGCGGCGGTGTCGAAGATCAGGCAGTCGATCCCGTCCAACTCGGACTCACGCAGCAGCTCCTGCAGCCGCCCCGGCACGCGGGCGGCGGTCCAGCCACGCCGCGAGCAGGCGTCGAACTGTCCCACCGGCATCAGACTGAGCCCCGGCAGCCGGGTGCGCAGCACGGTCGGCGCGTAGCTTTTTGTTTCACACAGGAAGTCGTAAAAGCCGTGCTTGGTCCGGCTTGAGCGCGACAGCGACAGCCCGACCCCGCCCTGGGGATCGGTGTCGACGAGCAGGACCGACCAGCCGCGCTTGGCCAGGCAGTAGGCGAGATTGACGCAGAGCGTCGTCTTGCCGACGCCGCCCTTCTGGCTGGCCGTTGCGATCGCGATCACGCGGGCAAGCTAGAGGGAAAAGGGAAAAGGGAAAAGGGAAAAGGCATTGACCACGGCATTCAAATTCGGCAGTCTGATGCATCATGACCATGTGCATTCCCCAGACTGGCTTTGGGAATGCCTTCTAGACAGGCAGCCTTTGGGAAGGCCAGGATTGATGTTCAGTGGCCCTTAAATTTGTTCCCATCATGAACTTTGCATCCATGATTCCAGCTCGAGCGCTTGTGGTCTTTGGTTTTGCCTTATTGCTGACCGGGTGTTCGAAGACGCCAAGTTGGTTTTCAGGGACTTACGAATTTGATGCCGAGGAAAGCCTGAAGCCTCTGGTCGAAAAGTCCAAAAGCAGGGATTCGAAGGAGCCCAAACCGAAGGAGGATGTGGTCGGCGCATTCAAGGAATTGGCGGTGACCCTGGCACCGCTTGCCCTTGCTCAGAAATTTCATCGAGTCACGATCGCCATTACGGACAAGGAGATCATTTCCACCAAAGGCGGCACTGGCACCGTTGTCCGCTATGAAGTGTATCAGCGTCCCGATAGGGACACGATCGTCATAAAAACCTCGGAGAACAAGATCGAAACATGGCGTCGAACGCCTGCAGGCATCGCCCAGAAGGGAGATGGCGATATCGATCTGTGGATTCCGTTCAAGCGCAAGGATTCCTGAGAGCGGGTAGCCTGGCTAGGCTTCATCTCCTGTCGTGAGGAGATGGTGCGCGGTGCAGGGTTCGAACCTGCGACCCCCACCATGTCAAGGTGATGCTCTACCACTGAGCTAACCGCGCGAAGTTTGGGGCCGATTCGATAAGCGGCCTTGGGGCATCAGGCAACCGCTTTTTTTAGAGATTGGAAAGACGTGGAATTTGCGAGGCGAAGGACGTTTAATCGGGGCATTCCATGTCCGACCTACCCCACGTTCTCGTCATCGGCTGCGGCAGCATTGGCGAGCGCCACCTGCGCTGTTTTCTCCACACCGGCCGCTGCCGTGCGGCGGTCTGCGACACGAACGCCCGGCTGGTCGCCGAGGTGGCGGGGCGTTACGGGGTGACCGGCTACGACAGCCTGGAGGCTGCGGCTGCCGCCTTTCCGGCCACGGCCTGGGTGATCTGCACGCCGGCGCACACCCACTTGGCCCTGACCCGGCGCGGTCTGGAGGCGGGTGTGCATGTGCTCATTGAAAAGCCGCTGGCGACCGGTCTCGACGGGGTGGAGGCGGTGCGTGCGGCGATGGCGGCGCACCCGTCCAGCCATGTCGCCGTGGCCTACGTTTTTCACGCCATGCCCTGGCTGCAGGAGATGCGGGCGGCACTGCTCTCCGGCGAGTTCGGTCGCCCGCGCCACGCCAGCCTGGTGGCGGGCCAGCATTTCCCGACCTTCCGTCCGGCCTATCGCGACATCTACTATGCCCGCCACGAAAGCGGCGGCGGCGCGATCCAGGATGCGCTCACCCATTCGGTCAACGCGATGGAGTGGCTGCTCGGTCCGACCACCCGCGTCTTCTGCGACGCCGCCCACCAGGTGCTGGAGGGCGTGGAGGTGGAGGACACGGTCAATCTCGCCGTCCGTCATGGCGACATCCTGGCCGGTTACTGCTACAACCAGTTCCAGGCGCCCAACGAGCTCGAACTGCGCGTGCATGCCGAGCGCGGCAGTCTGGTCCTGGAGGTGCACCGCCAGCGCTGGGGCTGCCAGCGCCATGGCGATGCCGACTGGACCTGGCAGTCGAAGGCGGCAGAGCGCGATGATCTTTTCACCTGGCAGGCTGCCGCCTTCCTCGACGGCTGCGTCGGCCTGCCTTCACCGCTCGCCAGCTTTGAGGAGGGTGTGCAGACCCTGAAGTTCAATCTCGCGGCGCTGGAGTCCGCGCGCACCGGGCTGCCGGTGGAGATCGCATGAGCGCCGAACTCCGCCTCGCCATGCTGGGCATGATCCCCGGCAACGGCCACCCCTATTCCTGGTCGGCCATCGTCAACGGCTACGACCCTGCGGCCATGGCGGCCTGCCCCTATCCGGCGATCGCCGCCTACCTCGGTGCGCAACCGCTCGAGCAGGTGCGCATCCCGGGCGCGCGTGTCACCCACATTTGGACCGACACCCCCGACGAGGCGCCGCTGGTGGCCCGTGCCAGCCGCATTGAACACGTGGTGGCTCGACCCGAGGACGTCATCGGTGAGGTCGATGCCGTCATCATCGCCACCGACGACGGCGACGACCATGTGCGCCGCGCCAGGCCCTTCGTCGAAGCGGGGCTGCCGGTGTTTGTCGACAAACCCCTGGCGACCAACCTCACCGACCTGCGTCAGTTTGTGCGCTGGCAGCGGCAGGGCGCGGTGCTGCTGTCGACCAGCGGCATGCGCTACGCGCCGGAGATGCGGCTCAGTGAAGCGCAGCGGCAGTCGCTGGGGGACCTGCGCTGGATCACCAGTTTCACCTGCAAGACCTGGGAGCGCTACGGCATCCACGCGCTGGAGGCGGTCGAGCCCCTGCTCGGGCCCGGTCTGGTCAGTGCCCAAACCCAGGCGCTGCCCGGTTCGGATCTCGTGCACCTGGTGCATCGGACCGGCGTGCAGATCACGCTGGCGGCGATCCATGATGCCTTTGGCAGCTTTGGCGCGGTGCACCTGTATGGCACCGGCGGCCAGTTGCCGCTGCGCCTGACCGACACCTATGCCGCCTTCCGCGGCCAGCTGCTGGCCTGGGTCGATCTGCTGCGCACGGGCCAGCCACCGCTGCCGTTTGCGGAAACCGTCGAACTCATGGCGGCGCTGATCGCGGGTCGCCTCAGCCGCGAGCGCGGCGGCGCGCGGGTCGAGCTGCGCGAGGTGCTCGACGCGCTCGACGCGCTCGACGACTGATCCCCCCTCCTTTCTGAACCCCTTTTCCCAACCCATGTCTTACCTCGAACGCTTCAGTCTGCGCGACAAAGTCATCCTGCTTACCGGCGGTGCCGGCCTCTATGGTCGGGGCCTCGCCGCCGATCTCGCCGCCGCCGGCGCCACCCTGGTGCTCGCCGCGCGCGATGTCGCCAAGCTTGAGGCCGTCGCGGCCGAGGAACGGGCGCGCGGTTTTCAGGTCGAGGCCGAAGCGCTCGACCAGGGCGACGAGGCCTCGGTCTTGGCCTTGCGCGACCGTGTGCTGGCGCGCCATGGCCGGGTTGACGGGCTGGTCAACAATGCCGTTGCGCGCGTCGTCAAGGGCGCGGGCGGCACGGTGGCGCAGTGGCAGGAGTCAATGAGGGTCAATGCCACCGGGGTCATGCTCATGCACCGCGCCTTTGGCGAGGGCATGGCGGCGCAGGGCAGCGGCAGCATCGTCAACATCGGCAGCATCCAGGGCATGATTGGTCCGAGCTACGAACTCTACGAGGGCACGGGGATGGGCGATTTGCCGCCTGACTACTTTTTCCACAAGGGCGGCATGATCAATCTGACGCGCTTTTACGCGGCGCTGTATGGGCCGCGCGGCGTGCGCGTTAACTGCCTGTCGCCGGGCGGGTTTTTCAACCAGCAGCCCGAGCCCTTCCTGAGCCGGTACTGCGAGCACACCCTGCTCGGTCGCATGGCCGATCCGTCGGACCTCGGTGGCTCGGTGGTCTTCCTGCTGGCCGATGCCTCGCGCTACGTCACCGGCGTCAACCTGCCGGTCGACGGCGGCTACACGGCGAAGTGATCCGGAGGGGGGGGCTGACATTCATTCGGCGCCAGCCTTGCTCAGGGCAGTTCTTCGAGATCCTGCAGATCTTTGAAGCGACCGCTGGCTTTTTTGTTGGCCTTCAGATCCGCCAAACCGATGAACGGTACTTGCAGGCGGCCGATTTTGGCATGGACGCGCCTCTCGTAGCAGGGGCCAAAGTCCACGCCGGGAATGCGCGAAAAGATTTCCAGACGCATGGGTTCGAACCCCATGCGAATGATTTCATTTTGCCGGGTGATCATCTCCGTGGTGACATCCTCACCGTGGAAAAGCCGAAGTCTCTCAAAACACGAACAACGCGCTCGGCATTCTCCTGTGAGGCATCCACCCAAATGTCTAAATCACCCGTGTAACGAGGGCGTGAGTGATGCACCACGGCGTAGCCGCCGATCACCATGAAGCGGACTTCATGGTCCAGGCACAATTTCAAGAACTCTTTGAAGTCGGCGGCGACTTGGATCCTTGCCATAGAGTTGTTTGCGCAGCAGTTCCAAGGCGTTGAGACGTTCTGCCGGTGAGGCGGCGTGCCAGTAAGATCGTGTCTGCGCCTCAGCTTCGGCAAAGCTGCTCACTCTCTCCAGCTTCCACGAGGAGCGGCGATGCTTCGAGCGGGCTTTGTCGGCAGCAGTCATGCGGATACTCTACGATGTCAGACGGGGGCGTCAACCCGTCTGACGAACGGTGGCTGCCGGTCGATGGCGGCTACACGGCGGAGTGATCCGCTGGATCACTCCGCCTGGCGCAGGTAGGCGACGAGGTCGGCGACGTCCTGGGCGCTGAGGCCGAGTTGGGCGGCGCTGAGCATCATGCTGCGGTCGAGTTTTTTGCGGCTGGCGATGCGGTTTTTCGGCACGAACTGGGTTTGGCCGCCCATGCTGCGGACGATGAGCACCTCGCCCTCGGCGAGCACGAGGCCGTGGATTTTGACGCCGTCCTTGGTGACGATTTCCATGCCGTCGAAGCCGTGGGCGATATCCTTGCTCGGCTGGATGAGGGCCTGGGCGATGACCTCGGCCGGCTGGCTGAGACCCCAGCCCTGCAGGCTCGGGCCGAACTCGACGCCCTGGTCATTGATCTGGTGGCACATGACGCAGCGCATGACCAGCGAGGAACCGCGCTGGACGTCGCCGGTGAGCTTGACGACGTCATCAACCTTGAGCGGGTTGTCCATCTCCGGCGGGATCTCGATGGTGATGAGCTTGGTGGCGTCGGGATCAAAGATGCCGCGCTTTTTCAGCTCGGCCGGGATGCCGTAAGCGGCCCAGTCCTCGGTGCTGCGCTTGATCAGCCACCACATGGCGTCGCCATGCACGGGCGAGGCCTTGTCCTCGGCGGCGGCGAGCATGGCTTCGGCGGCGCCGGCACCGGGGGTGAAGGCGAGGGTGTCGAGGGCGAGCTTGCGCTGGGCGGCGCTGAGCTGCGGCGCCAGGGCGCGCTTCAAGACGGAACCGACCGCGGCCGGCGGATGCAGGCGCCAAGTGAGGCGGGCGAAGGCCTCGGACCAGGCGACCGGATCCTCGGCCTCATGTTCGCGCAGCAGGGTCCAGACTTCCTCCTCCTTGCCGGTGCTGCCGAGACCGAAGGCCTCGAGGTAGGAGCGATCCTGGCCGTCGTAGCGGCGGGCGAGTTCGGCGAGGATGTTTTTGCTTTGGGCAAAGGGCACGTCGCGCAGGCTGACCGCGACTTCGCGGCGGATGGCGGCGGATTCGTCGCCCGCCATGCTGGCGAGCAGGTCGAGGCCGTCGCCGGTGGCGGCGCGCAGCGCGCGCAGGGCGACCAGGCGGCGGGTGGCGTCGTCGTGACCGAGCTGGGTGCGCACGCGCTGGAAGCCGGCTTCGCCCATCTGGGCGAGTAGGAAGAGGGCGCGGGCGGCGAGGTGGGGGTTGGGATCGTCGAGCAGTTTTGTCACCGCGCCGACCGCCTTGCCGCCCTGCTCGCGCAGTTTCACGAAGGCGGGATGACGGACGTTGTTGGCGGGCGAGCGCAGGGCGGTCAGGCAGCCTTCGACGGTGGTGTAATCCACCTTCGGCACGGACGGCTTGAAGCCCTTCGGGGCGATGCGGTAGATGGTGCCGCTGCAGGTCTCGTCGAGATCCTGGTGGCCACCGGTGCGCTTGTCGAACCAGTCGCTGACATAGATCGCGCCGTCGGCGCCGACGACCACATCGCTGGGGCGGAACTGGGTGTGGCGGTCGTCGGCGATGTTGTTGCTGCCGCCGACGAAGTCGCTGCCCTTGAAGACGCCGCTGGTGTTGCTGGTGAAGAAGTTGAAGCGCTCGAGTTTGAAGCCGGCACCGTCGGGTTTGGGCTGGTAGCCGAAGACCGTGTTGCGGCCGGTCTCGCAGCTCAGCAGCAGGCCGTTCCAGCGTTCGCCGAGCGCGCCGTTTTCATAGTAGGCGAGACCGGTCGGCGCGCCGCCGCCATAGATGTCGCCGGCGGGGATGACGCCCGGATCGTCCTGGCGCCATTCGGCCACCGGCACGGTCTGGCCGGGGCGCTTGTCGGCGCGCCACTGGCGTTTGCCGTCGGCGGAGAAGAAGCCGAAGCTGCCGCCCTCGATGAGGTGGCTGACGCGGCAGGCGGGCGGGTCATCGTTGTCGTTGAGGAACATCTCGCCGAGGGAGGTCGTGACGCCCTCGTAGCTGTTGCGGTAGTTGTGGCCAAGGATGCGCACGCGGTGGCCGGAGGGATCCATGCTGGCCGTGAAGCCGCCGACCCAGACATGGCCGTCATCGCTTTTTTCGCCGGCGTAAGGGTTGTTCAGGTAGGCGCCGCCGATGCGGAAGGTCTTGCCGCTTTTGTCGCTGAACAGGGCACCGCAGTTGCCGTTGCTGAAGTACCAGCGGCCATCCGGGCCGGCATAGACGGCGTGCAGGCTGTGGTCGTGCTGGGGTTGCTCGAAGCCGGTGAGCAGGACCTCACGCTTGTCCACGGCCGGATCGAACTTGAGGTCGCGGTTGACGTCGGTGTAGACGATGATGTCGGGCGTGTTGGAGACCACGACGACGTTGTCAAAAACGGCGAGGCCCATGGCGCTCTCCAGGGCCTTTTCGCGGACGAAGACATGGTTGCGATCGGCCTTGCCGTCGCCATCGCTGTCCTCGAGCACGCGGATGGCGTCGCCCTCGCGGCTGCGACCACTGTGCCGGCGGTAGTTGATGCCCTCACTGACCCAGATCCGGCCGGCGGCGTCGACATCCAGGTTGGTGGGATTGAAGACTTGGGGTGATGTGGCCCAAACGGTCACTTCCAGGCCTTCGGGCACGGAGAACAGGCTGGCTTCCAAATGGTCATGGGTCACCTTGGAGGGATCGAAGGCCGGTGTCTCGGCACTGGGGGTGAAGGCGGGTTTGCCCGGCTCGAAAACTTTCTCGGCCTTTTTGGCCGGGCGGGCGGGCTTTTGCGCGGCGGCCGCCAGGGGCAGGCCGGCAAGCAGGAGGAGGGCGAGGAAGGGGGCGACGGGCATGGGCGACTCAGAACGGCGGGTTCGGGCGCATTCTTGCCATCACTGGCTGGCGGATGCCAGCCGGAATCAGCCTGCGGTGGCGGTGCGCGCCGCGGCGAAGGCGGCGACCGCCTGCTCGAGTTCGGCGCGCGAGTGCGCCGTGCTCATCTGGGTGCGGATGCGCGCGCGGCCCTCGGGCACCACCGGGAAGCTGAAGCCGACCGCGTAGACGCCGTGATCGAGCAGGGCGGCCGAGAAGCGCGCGGCGAGGGCGGCCTCGCCGAGCATGACCGGCACGATCGGGTGGTCCCCGGGCAGCAGGTCGAAGCCGGCCTCGGCGAGTGCGCTGCGAAAGAAGCGGGTGTTGTCGAAGAGACGGGCGCGCCGTTCCGGCTCGGTGCGTACCAGTTCGAGCGCGCTGAGCGTGGCGCCGGCAATGGAGGGGCAGAGGGTGTTGGAGAACAGGTAGGGTCGCGAGCGCTGGCGCAGCAGGTCGATGATCTCGTGCCGGCCGCTCGTGTAGCCGCCGCTGGCGCCGCCGAGGGCCTTGCCGAGGGTGCCGGTCAAAAGGTCGATGCGACCGAGCACACCGCAGTGCTCGTGGCTGCCGCGGCCGCCGGCGCCGAGCACGCCGGTGGCATGGGAGTCGTCGACCATGACCAGGGCGCCATGGCGGTCGGCGAGGTCGCAGATCTCGCGCAGCGGGGCGATCGAGCCGTCCATGGAAAAGACGCCGTCGGTGGCGATGAGTTTGAAGCGTGCGCCGGCGCCCTCGGCGGCGAGGAGCTGGGCTTCGAGATCGGCGAGGTCGCGGTTCCGGTAGCGGTAGCGCTGCGCCTTGCACAGGCGGACGCCGTCGATGATCGAGGCGTGGTTGAGTGCATCGCTGATGACGGCGTCCTCGGGGCCGAGCAGGGTTTCGAACAGGCCGCCGTTGGCGTCGAAGCAGGACGAGTACAGGATCGTGTCCTCGGTGCCGAGGAAGTCGGTCAGCGCCGCCTCCAGTTCCTTGTGCACGCCCTGGGTGCCGCAGATGAAGCGCACGCTGGCGAGGCCGTAGCCCCAGCGTTCCAGGGCGTCGTGGGCGGCCTGGCGCACGCGCGGTTCCTGGGCCAGACCGAGGTAGTTGTTGGCGCAGAGGTTGAGCACGGGCGCGTGGTCGCCGACGCGGACATGGACGCCCTGTGGGGTGCTGAGCACGCGTTCGGGTTTGGCCGTGCCGGCGGCGCGGATGGCGTCGAGCTGGTCGGCGAGATGGCGGCGGAAGGCGTCGTTCATGCGGGATCGGCGGGCAGTTCTTGGAAGGGCAGGCCATGGGCCTCGGCAACGGCGCGATTGGTCAGGCGACCGGCGTGCACATTGACACCGCCGCGCAGGGCCGGCTGGCGACGGCAGGCTTCGGTCAGGCCGAGGTCGGCGAGCTGTTCGACGAAGACATGGGTGACATTGACCAGGGCCTGGGTGGCGGTGCGCGGGTAGGCGCCGGGCATGTTGGCGACGCAGTAGTGCAGGACGCCCTCCTCGGTGAAGACCGGGTCGTGGTGGGTGGTCGGGCGGGTGGTTTCGGCGCAGCCGCCCTGGTCGACGGCGATGTCGACGAGCACGCTGCCCGGCCGCATGAGCCGCAGCATGTCGCGCCGGATCAATTTGGGCGCGCGGGCTCCCGGCACCAGCACGGCGCCGATGAGCAGATCGACCTGGGGCAGCAGTTCGCGCAGGTGGCTTTCGTCGGAGTACAGCGTGTGCGCGGTGTGCAGGGTGATGTCGAGGAAGCGCATGCGTTCGACATCGACCTCGAGGATGGTGACATCGGCGCCGAGGCCAGTGGCCATGCGCGCGGCATTGACACCGGCAACGCCGCCGCCGAGCACGACCACCCGGCCCGGCAGCACGCCGGGCACGCCGCCGAGCAGGGTGCCGCTGCCGCCGGCGTGGCGGGCGAGGAAGTAGCCGCCGACCAGGACCGACATGCGGCCGGCGATCTCGCTCATGGGTTCGAGCAGGGGCAGGCGGCGGTTCACCTCGACCGTTTCATAGGCGAGGGCGGTGACGCCGCTGGCGAGCAGGGCCTCGGTCAGGCCGCGGTTGGCGGCCAGGTGCAGGTAGGTGAAGAGCAGCTGGCCGCGGCGCAGCAGCGGGTATTCCGCGGGCAGGGGTTCCTTGACCTTGACGAGGAGTTCCGCGCGTTCAAAGACCTCGGCATGCGAGCCGGCGAGGGTGGCGCCGACGGCGGCGTAATCGGCGTCGGCAAAGCCCGCACCGGCGCCGGCATCGGGACCGACAAGGACCTGGTGGCCGCGCTTGAGCAGTTGCCAGGCCGCCGAGGGGGTGAGGGCGACGCGGTTTTCCTGCTCTTTGATCTCCTTGGGAACGCCGATGATCATGGGCTTTGGGGGTCAGAGGGTCCAGTCGAGCACGACCTTGCCACACTGGCCGGATTCCATGGCGGCAAACCCCTGCTCAAACTCGCTGAAGGGGAAACGATGGGTGATGACCGGGCGGATGTCGAGACCGCTCTCGAGCATGACACTCATCTGGTACCAGGTCTCGTACATCTCGCGGCCATAGATGCCCTTCAAGGTGAGCATGTTGAAGATGACCTTGTGCCAGTTGATGGCGATGTCGGCCGGCGGAATGCCAAGCAGGGCGATCTTGCCGCCATGGCACATGGCATCGATCAGGCCGCGGAAAGCGGTGGCATTGCCGCTCATTTCCAGGCCGACATCAAACCCCTCCTTCATGCCCAACTGACGCTGCACCTCGTCGAGGCTGCCGCTGCGGGCATCGAGGGCGACCGTGGCGCCCATGCGACGTGCGAGATCGAGTCGGTACGGATTGACGTCGGTGACAACGACATGGCGGGCGCCGGCGTGTTTGACGACAGGAATCGCCATCAGGCCGATTGGGCCGGCACCGGTGATTAGCACGTCTTCACCGAGCACGCTGAAGGCGAGCGCTGTGTGCACCGCGTTGCCGAAGGGATCGAAGATGGCGGCGACCTCCTCGTCGACGCCCTCGCGGTGGTGCCAGACGTTGGTCATGGGCACGCTGATGTACTCGGCGAAGGCGCCCGGCCGGTTGACGCCGATGCCGACCGTGTCCTTGCAGAGGTGGCGGCGGCCGGCGAGGCAGTTGCGGCAGCGGCCGCAGACCACGTGGCCCTCGGCACTGACGAGTTCGCCCGGATGAAAATCGCTGACGTTGGCGCCGGTGGCGACGACCTCGCCGACGAATTCATGACCGACCGTCATCGGCACCGGGATGGTTTTCTGCGCCCAAGCATCCCACTGGTAGATGTGCAGGTCGGTGCCGCAGATGCCGGTTTTGCGGACCTTGATGAGGACGTCGTTGAGGCCGACCTCGGGTTCGGGCACGTCCTGAAGCCAGAGGCCGCGCTCGGCGCGCGCTTTGACGAGAGCTTTCATGGTGGTGCGATAACAAACGGGGTCGGCTGAACTTGGCAAGTACAATTGTCCAAAATAAAGGAAACGATTCCAATATAAAGCACGGGCCAAAGCCTGCCCGGTGGGGCCGGGCTGTTTCAGGCAGGTCCGAAACCAAGAATGGGGGTTGAGTGAGGCCGTGGTTTTTTTATCATGGGGTGATGAAACCTGGGCTGCTCGCGATTCTCGTTGTTTCAACTCTGTGCAGCCTGCTGCTCTCGCAGTGCGTGAGTCCGACTGAGGAAGGTGAGGCCCCGGGTGACGTTGTTTCGGTGGCTCAACCGGTGGCCGCGCCGACCGCGCAACCGATGGAGTTGCCGGTGCAACAGGTGTCGAGGCGGGACCTGGAGAAGCCTTTGGAGAAACCCTCAAGGTCCATGCTGAGGCGGGTGTCGCGGCAAGATGCCGAGCAACCTGCAGATGAGACTTACACGGCCTCCATCCGGCTTGGGAGCGTGATCATCCTGGAAGGAACCCGCCGGGTGGCAACCTGTCAAACGGCGGGCCTGAAGGTGCAGGAGGCCCGCTTCATCAACGGGCAAAAGCAGATCGTCGTGAAATCCGGTGGGCGTCACGGACCCGCGGTGGTGCAGTTGTTCGACACGCGCACCGGCGCTGAGAAGGACGCTGTGCTGGCCCATGAAATCCGCGAGGGGCAGCCTGCCTGGGCGGCGGGCCTGGAGAACTGAGAGGCGGGCGGTGGTTGCCGTTGGTTGGGAGCCTTCCGCTCGAGTTCGAGCGCGTCCGAAGCTGCCACACTCAGCCCAGCGCGCGCACGCGCACGGCGCAGTGCTTGTAGGAGGGCTGACGGCTGTGCGGATCGACGTGGCCCAGTGTCAGGCGGTTGACCCGGGCATCGTGCATGGGCAGGAAAACCTGGCCAGCGGCGACGGTTTCCGTCAGGCGCACGCGCAGTTCGAAGGCGGCGCGACGCGAGGCGATTTCAACGCGGTCGCCGTCGCGCAGGCCAAGCAAACGGGCATCGGCGGGATTCATGTCGAGGCGGGTTTCCGTCGGTGCCAGTTTGCGCAGCACCTCTGACTTGAAGGTGCGGGTTTCCGTGTGCCACTGCGCGCTGGTGCCGCGACCGGTGAGCAGGATCAGCGGGTAGTCGCCGCAGGCTGGTTCGGGTGGCGCGACCGGGGGATCGAAGACGAAGCGCGCGCGGCGGTCGGGCGTGAAGAAGGCGCCGTCCTCGAAGAGACGTCGCTCGGTTGCAGGCATGGCAGGCGACTCGGTGCGCGGCAGCGGCCACTGCACGCCGCCGGCGCGGCGCAGCATGTCGTAGTCGCGGATGCCGGTGATGTCGCAGGGTTGGTCCTCGGTGCAGCGTTGCAGCACACGGAACACGGCCTCGGGATGGGTCCACTCGCGGAACAGGTCGGCGCAGCCCCAGTACTCGGCGATGAGGCGGAAGATGTGGAAGTCGGCCAGGGCCTGGCCGGGCGCGCGGCGCACCTTGGGACTGTAACCGATGCGGCGCTCGGAGTTGATGAAGCATCCCTCCTTCTCGCCCCAGCCTGCGGCAGGTAGCACCAGGTGGGCGCGGCGCGCGGTCTCGGTGCTGCAGTACATGTCCTGGACGACGACAAAGTCGAGCCGGTCGAGAAGGCGATTCATCTCGTCCTGATCGATCCAGGAGTGGCTGGGGTTGGTGGCGACAAACCACAGGGCGCGGATCTTGCCTTCGCTGGCGGCACGCAGAATCTGATCGTAGGCCAGACTGGGCTGGTCCGGGATGCGGGCGACCGGAATGCCGGTCGCGCGCGCCACCTTGTCGCGATGGCGCGGATTGCGGAAGTCGTGACCGCCGAGCAGGTTCGTCGTGTTGCTGAACAGTCGCGAGCCCATGGCATTGCACTGGCCGGTGATCGAGTTGGCGCCGGTGCCGGGCCGGCCGATGTTGCCGGTCATGAGCGCGAGGTTGATGATGGCCTGCGCGGTGCGGGTCGCCTGATGACTTTGGTTGACCCCCATGGTCCACCAGAACGACACGCGCGGTTTGCCCTCGATCAGGCTGCGGGCGAAGTCGTGCAGGCACGCCACGCTGAGACCGGTCTCCGCAGCGACGAGCTCGGGCGTGAAGTCGGTAACGAAGGTCTCAAAAGCTTCGAAGCCCGTGGTGTGCCGGGCGATGAAGGCACGGTCGTGGCCGCCGGCACGGAGGATCAGGTGCGCAAGGCCGTAGAGCAGGGCGAGATCGCTCTTCGGTCGGATGGCGTAGTGATGCGTCGCCGCCATCGCGGTCTCCGTGGTGCGCGGGTCGACGACGAGGATCTTCGGGTTGCGTCGGTTGCGCAGCACGCGCTGCCAGAGGATCGGATGGGCGATGCAGGGGTTGGCACCGATGAAGACCAGCACGTCGCTCTGCTCGAAGTCGGCATAGGTGAAGGGCGGCGCGTCGAAACCGAAGCTCTCCTTGTAGGCGGTGACCGCGGTGGCCATGCACTGGCGGGTGTTGCCGTCGCCATGAATCAGGCCCATGCCGAACTTGGCGAGCGCACCGAGCCAGGCCATTTCCTCAAACATGATCTGTCCCGTGCTCAGGAAGGCTGCGGCCTCGGGACCGTGGCGGTCGATCAGCTCGCGCATGCGATCGCAAAAATAGCGCAGCGCGGTGTCCCAATCGACCGGTTTGCCGTGCAGCAGGGGTTGCGTGGCGCGATCATGGGCGTCGAGCACGCTCAATGCCTCCCAGCCCTTGGGGCAGGCACTGCCAAGGTTGACCGGATGATCGGGATCCGGTGTCAGGTTGACGGCTTCGCCCTCGCGCAGGTGCAGTTTCAAGCCGCAGCCGGTTGAGCAAAAACCGCAGACCGCCGAGGTGGTCGCATCGGGGGTCAGTCGCGCCGGCACCTGGCCCAGACCAAAACGGGCGGGCTCGCGCACCAGATCGGCGGTGAGCGGACCGGACCATTCGCGCAGGGTCAGAGCGGGGGGGAGCATGGGGCGGAGGGCGGAGAGTGGAGAGTGGAGAGTGGAGAGTGGAGAGTGGAGAGTGG
>CAZSBO010000085.1:0-17419 GCA_964605265.1 uncultured Prosthecobacter sp. | reverse complement strand
CTGAAGTCGCCGCGCTTCCTCTACCCGGAACTGGCCGGCGACAACGACTGGCGGGTGGCCTCGCGCATTGGCCTGGCCCTGTGGGACTCTCTGCCGAGCGAGGACCTGCAGCGCCCCGCCGAGCGCGGCGAGTTGCGCACCGAGGCGCAGGTCCGCGAGCGCGTCCGGAAAGTGCTGGGCGACACCCGCACGCGCGCCAAGCTCGACGCGTTTTTCCACCACTGGCTGCACCTGGACATTGCCGAGGACCTGGCCAAAGACCCGAAGGCTTATCCCGGCTTTGATGAAGCCGTCGCCGCCGATCTGCGCGCCTCGCTTGGTCTCTTCATCGACGAGGTGGTCTGGGGCAAGGAATCCGATTACCGTCGCCTGCTCACCGAGGACAAGGTCCTGCTCAACGAGCGACTCGCCAAGTTCTACGGGGTCGAGCTGCCCGCCGGCGAGGCTGAGTTCCGGCCGGTGGCGCTCGATGCCGCGCAGCGTGCCGGCGTGCTCACTCACCCGCTGCTGCTCAGCGCCTTCGCCTATTACAAATCGTCGTCGCCCATCCACCGCGGCGTCTTCCTCTCGCGCAACGTCCTGGGTCGCTCCCTGAAGCCACCGGTGACCGCGATCGAGTTCATGGACGACAAGTTCGATCCGAGCCTGACCATGCGCGAGAAGGTGACCGAACTGACCAAGAGCGAGAACTGCATGGCCTGCCATGCCGTCATCAATCCGCTCGGCTTCGCCCTCGAGCAGTTCGACGCCACGGGTCGCCACCGCAGCGTCGACAACGGCAAGCCGGTGAACAGCATCTCGGAATACACCACCGCCGACGGCCGCAGCATCAAGCTCAGCGGCGCGCGCGATGTCGCCCGCCACGCCCTTGAATCGCCCTCGGCCCAGCGCGCCTTTGTCGAGCAGCTCTTCCAGGCGCTCGTCAAGCAGCCGGTCGCCGCCTACGGCCCGGGCCTGCTCGACCGCCTGCAGGCGCGTTTTGCCGAGACCGGTTACAACATCCAGGAACTCCTCGTTGAAATCACCACCGCCGCCGCCCTGCACGGGCTTGGCGACACCCCCGGAACCTGACCCCATGAAACGCCGCACCTTCCTGCAAAGCCTGTCGCCCCTGCTGCTGCCCTTCACCGGTGGCCTGCCCTCGCTGCGTGCCGAGGGCGCACCCGCACCGCAGCGCTTGGTCTTCCTGTTCAGCCCGAACGGCATCGTGCCGCCGAACTTCTGGCCGGATGCCCCCGGCGAGGGCGACGCCTTCCAGCTCAAGCCGATCCTGCAGCCGCTGGCCGCCTTCAAGGATCGCCTGCTCATGGTGCAGGGCGTCAGCAACAAGATCCGCGGCGATGGCGACGGCCACCAGCGCGGCATGAGTTGCCTGCTCACCGGCATCGAGCTCTTCGCCGGCAACATCATGGGTGGCGGTGGTCAGCCGGCCGGCTGGGCGCGCGGACCGTCGATCGATCAGGTCATCAAGACCCGGCTGCAGGCAAATCCGAAGACGAAGACCCGCTTTGGCAGCCTCGAACTCGGCGTCAACGTGCCCGACCGTGCCGATCCCTGGACGCGCTGGGTCTATGCCGACGCCAACAAGCCCGTGGCGCCCGTGTCCGATCCCTACCAGCTGCTCACCCGTCTCTATGGCCAGATGAAGGATCGCGAGCACCTGAAGAGCGTGCTCGACGAGGTCGGCAGCGATTTGAAGCAGCTCTCCGCCCACCTGCCGGTTGCCGAACGCGCCCTGCTCGAGGAGCACGCCACCCTTGTCCGCGCCATGGAGAAGGAACTCCAGGAAGACGTCGCCGCCCGCCAGTTCCGCCACGCGCCGCCGAAGCTCGAGGACAACGTCGCGCTCGACAACGACCAGATGCCGAAGCTCAGCCGCATGCAGATTGACCTGCTGGTGAATGCGCTCGCCAACGACATGACGCGCGTCGCCACCCTGCAGTACACCGCCTCGGTCGGCGGCGCCAAGATGCGCTGGCTCGGCATCGAGGAGGGGCACCACAACCTCTCGCACGATCCCGACATGAATGAGGGCTCGCAGGAAAAGCTGACGAAGATCAACACCTGGTTCTGCCAGCAGCTCGCCTATCTCGCCGAGCGACTCGACGCCATTCCCGAACCGGGGCACACCGGCTCGATGCTCGATCACACGCTGATTGTTTGGACGAACGAACTCGGCAAGGGCAACTCGCACACGCTGGATAACATCCCCTTCGTCTGCCTCGGCAAGGCACCTGGGGTGCGCTCGAACCGGCTTGTCCAGTTCGACAAAGCCGCCCACAACCGACTGCTGCTCAGCTTCGCCCGCAGCATGGGCGTCGACCTGCCAAGCCATGGCAACCCGGCCATGTGCGAGGGCGGCGCGCTGGACTTGGGGTGATCGGAGAGGTGGATGGTGGATCGTTGATGGAGCCGCTCTTTCACCTCGCTCAGCCGCCGTCCCCAGAACAGAGGGTCCGCAGATTTCACAGATTACGCAGATGGCAGAAGGGGAACCGCAGATGGCCGGGATCGATAAAGTACTCCTGGGCTTCAGCCCGTCAGAGCTTGGTCAGCCGGTTTTGAACCGCTGATTTGACGCTAATCTTGGAAGGGCAATCCCCGGAAGGTGCACCGCAGAGAGGGTAACCGCAGAGGTCTGAAGGGCGCCTGAAAGTTTCTCTGCGTGCCAACCCTACTCTGCGCTTCGTCCTTGTTTTGGGCGAACAAGGGCTTTTGTCCGACAAGTCCGACAAGTCCGATGAGGTGGAGCTCAGGCCCCTCCCTCCACCAATGCCCGGAACTCCGCCTCGCTGAGCACCTTGACGCCGAGTTTGGTGGCTTTGTCGAGTTTGCTGCCGGCTTCGTCGCCGGCGAGCAGGTAGGTGGTTTTGCCGCTGACGCTGCTGCTGACCTTGCCGCCGTGGGCGCGGATGAGGTCGGCGATCTCTTCGCGGGGCTGGCTGAGGGTGCCGGTGAGGACCCAGGTGGTGCCCTTGAGGCTGTCGCCGACGGCGGCGACCTCGCGCTGGGTGAAGGTGAGGCCGGCGTGGCGCAGGCGGTCGAGCAGGGTGACGTTGACCGGGTCGCGGAACCAGGCGTGGATGCTGGGGGCGACGACCGGGCCGATGTCGGGGCACTGGGTGAGTTCCTCGATGCTGGCGGCGGCGAGGGCGTCGATGCCGCCGAAGTGCTCCATGAGGGTGCGGGCGGCGGTGGCGCCGACGTGCAGGATGCCGAGACCGAAGACGAGTCGCCAGGGCGGCTGGTTCCTGCTCTCGGCGAGGGCCTTGAGCAGGTTGTCGATGCTCTTCGCGCCCTGGCGTTCGAGGCTGGCGAGGCGCAGGGCGTCGAGGTCGTAGAGATCGGCGGCGTCGCGGACGAGACCGGCGTCGACGAGTTGGGCGACGACGGATTCGCCGAGGCCGCGGATGTCCATGGCACCGCGGGCGGCGAAGTGCTCGAGGCGGCGTTTGACGACCTCGGGGCAGTGCGGGTTGGGGCAGCGGATGGCGACCTGTTCCTCGTCCTGATGGGCGGCGCTGCCGCAGACGGGGCAATGCGTGGGGCGCGGGATCGCGGTTTCGGCGCCGGTGCGCGCGGCGGTCTGCACCTGGACGACGGCGGGGATGATTTCGCCGGCCTTTTCGATGACGACGAGGTCGCCGACGCGGATGTCCTTGCGTTCGATCTCCTCGAAGTTGTGCAGGGTGGCGTTGCTGACGGTGGAGCCGCTGAGCAGGACGGGCGCCAGGCGGGCGACCGGGGTGAGTGCGCCGGTGCGGCCGACCTGGATGTCGACGGCGAGCAGGCGGGTTTCGGCCTGCTCGGGCTGGAACTTGTAGGCGATGGCCCAGCGCGGGGCCTTGCTGGTGGCGCCGAGATCGCGCTGGTCGCTGAAGCGGTCGACCTTGATGACGGCGCCGTCGGTCTCGTAGGGCAGGTTGTGGCGCAGGGTGTCGAGCTCGCGAATGGCGTCGAGCAGACCCTCGGCGCTGTCGGCTGACCAGACGCGTTCGGCGCGGCGGAATCCGGCCTTGGCGAGCAGGGCCTGGACGTCCTGCTGGGACTGCGGACCGGCGGGTGCGGCGAAGAGGTCGTCGCTGGAGGCGGCGGCACCGGCCTCGACGACGCCGTAGAAGACGATGTCGAGCGGGCGCTTGGCGACGATGCGCGAATCGAGCTGCTTGAGGGTGCCGGCGGTGGCGTTGCGCGGGTTGGCGAAGCGGGCTTCGCCGGCGCTTTCGCGCTCGTCGTTGAGCTTGGCGAAGCCGGCCTTGGGCATGAAGACCTCGCCGCGCACCTCGAGGGTCTGCGGCACGCCGGCGGGCAGGCGCAGGGGCAGGGAGGGGATGGTCTTGAGGTTGGCAGTGACGTCGTCGCCGGTGCGGCCGTCGCCGCGGGTGGCGGCATGCTTGAGCACGCCGTTTTCGTAGCGCACGGTGATGGCGACGCCGTCGATCTTGGGTTCAAGCAGGCAGGCGATGCGCTCGCGGCCGAGCCCCTTCTGCAGCCGCTGGAAGAAGGCGGTCAGCTCCGCCTCCGAGTAGGTGTTGTCGAGGCTCATCATCGGCACCGCGTGCACGATCTGGGTGAAGCCCTCGATCGGGGCGCCACCGACTCGCTGGGTGGGCGAATCGGGCGTGAGCAGGTCGGGATGGGCCGCCTCCAGATCCTGCAACTCGCGCAGCAGGGCGTCGAATTCGCGGTCGCTGATCTCCGGCTTCGCCTCGACGTAGTAGAGGCGGTTGTGGCGGTGCAGTTCGTCGCGCAGGACGGCGGCGCGCGCGGCGGCTTCGGCGTGGCTCATGATGCGCCCTGCATAGCCGGAAAGCGGCGGCGGTTCAAGGGCGGGGCGCGGTCGGTGCAAGCCCTTGCGGCTTGACCGCGGGGCGATGCGTTCCTAGGTCAGCACATTCATGACAGACACCCCCACCTCCTCCGCCCAGGGACGCTTCATCCGCGCCGCGCTGGTCATCTTTCCGGTCGGCACCGTCGTCTTCGGCATCCTGTCGTTCGGCATCTGGTGGTGGAAACGCGAGCGGGTGGAGGAACGCGGCTACAAGTACGCGCTGGCCCTGCGCCGCGACCTGTCCGAGGCGGGCCTGCGTCGCCATGCCGACATCCTCGCCGAGGCGCTGCGCCGCACCGACGCGGCACGTTTTCAGGCGGTGGCGGCCTACTTGGAGTCGTCGATGGGCCCCGAGAACATGGGCTACCAGGTGCGGCGCGACCGTTCGCGGGTCGGCGAGGCCGAGGTGGCCAACATTGACGTCGAACTGACCGGCAAACCGCGGCCGCGCGAGGTGGTGCTGCTGCTGGTGCCCTACGGCGAGGCCGGCCAGGCCGAGGCGGAGAGCCGGTCGCTGGCGATGCTGATGGGCCTGGCGCATGCGCTGACCGGCGAAACGCGGTCGCGCACCCTGCGCTTTGCCGCCGTGCCGCTCGGGGTCGATCCCCAGTCGCTGGCGCGACTGGCCGAGGTGGCCGAATCGCGGCGCGAACGGGTCATGCAAGTCTTTGTTCTAGGCGGCGGCGAGGCGGCGACGACGGCGGTCGCGACCGCCGTGCAGACCGAGCGCAGCGGGGCCTTGGTCAAACCCCTGACCCCGCCGGAGACGCTGGAAACGGCCCTGACGGCGGCGGGTGCGCTGCGGTCGGCGCTGCTGGACGCGGCGGAGTAGGGAAGGGGGAGAGAGTTTCAGGTTTCAAGTTTCAGGTTTCAAGTTGGCCAAACTCCGGTTGGCGGGGCTGGGGGGGCGTTGTCATCGGTGGTCGCTGTGACGGAACCCTTGCAGGGTTCGCCGGCCCATTGGATCGGGGGGGGCGTTCGCCGTCCCAGGGAAGCGCTCGCTGCGCTCGGCATCCCTGGGCTGCATGCCGCAAGCCCGAGGGGCTTGTCGTGCGGCGCCAGCGGCAACCCATCGGCTGTCGCCTGCAACCCAAAGTGTCACCATGTTCTGACCCAGATCTGCTACCCATGTATTGACTGTGCCCTGCGCCCTCGGTGCCCCCACAACTTTAAACTGGCCTTCGGCCTTTCCGGTCCGCGTTCTCATCCTTTACACCCCCGGTTTTCGGCCCAAGGGTGACGGTCCATCATGACCCGCCAGGAAAACCTTGAATTTTTCTTCCCCGACGGCAAGACCGTCATTCTGCCCATTGACCACGGTGTCGCCATTCCGGTGCCGGGCCTGGAGAATCCGTTTCCGCTGATCGACGCGGTCAGCCCGTATGTCGACGGCTACGTCATGAACCTCGGTCTGGCCATGCGCGCCGCCGATTCCATGGCCGGCAAGGGCATCTGCCTGCGCACCGACGTGTACAACACCCGCCTCACCGGCGACGGCGCCGGCAGCATCAACGTCTATGGTGCCGAGGAAGCTGAAATGGTCGGCGCCAACGCGGTGATGAACATGCTCTACCCTTGGTCGGTCAGCGAGCGCATCAACTTCCAGGAGTGCGCCGACATCATCCGCTCGAGCATGGACCTCGACATCCCGGTCATCCTCGAGGCCCTGCCGTACGGGCTCGGGCAGACCGACCAGTACACCGTCGAAAACGTCGCCTTCGCCGCCCGTCTGGCCGCCGAACTCGGGGCCGACGTCGTCAAGGTGCCGTATCCGAGCGACGCCAAGCCCGGTGACTTCAAGCGCATCGTCGAGCAGGTGTGGATCCCCGTGGTCATTCTGGGCGGCGCCTCGATGAACGACGATGCCGCGCTGCTGAAGGTGACCGAGGACGCCATGGAGGCCGGTGCGGCCGGCATTGCCATGGGTCGCAACGTCTGGCAGCACCGCAGCCCTGCCGCCATTGCCCGCAGCCTCAACGCCATCGTCCACCAGGACGTTTCCGCGCTGGAGGCCCTGGCCCTGCTCAAGGAACCGCTGCGCTGAGGCGCGGCACCGACAAAGCTTAAAAACCGCCCCTGGCGCGGCGTTTCTGTCGTGCCGAAAACCTCTGCTTCCCCATGAACCGCACCGCCCTTCTGTTTGCCCTGCTGTCCACCGTCGCCCAGGCCGGCGAATCGACCTCGCTGAAGTTCACGGCCGAGGACTGGGCCGAGGGCGCGCCGCCCAAGGACGTCTTTGTCGTCGACGGCACGATCCAGGTCACGAGCCAGGAGGGCAACAAGGTGCTGACCGTGCAGCCCGACCCGATCACTGATGCCAGCGCCCAGCTCGGCGTTTCAGCGGCCGGCGAGGCGTCGATCCAGGCCCGCATTCAGGGCAGCAAGCGCGGGCGCAGCTCGCCGAAATTCGGCGTGGCGGTGCACGGCATGAGCGGTCACCGCCTGCTGCTCAACGCGCCCAAGCGCCAGTTGGAGCTGGTCAAGAACGACGAGGTGCTGGCCACGGCGCCCTTCGCCTGGACGAGCGGCGCCTGGGTTTGGTTGAAGCTCGAGGCCAAGCGTGGCGAGGGCGAGGCCTGGCAAATCACCGGCAAGGCCTGGGCGGCCGATGCCAGCGAGCCGGCCGAAGCCCAGATCAAGCATGCCGACAAGGGCCTCAAGGGCCAGGGCAAGGTCAGTGTCTGGGGCACGCCCTACTCGGAGCAGCCGATCCATTTCGACGACATCGAGATCCGCGTCGAGACCGCCGCCAAGTGAGGCGCCTGCCTGCCGATTGAGCGCAGGGGATCCAGCGAGTCAGTGCAGGCGCAGGCGCGAGACCGAGACCCGACCGCCAAAGCAGATGGCCACATCCGAATCTGGATCCTGCGGTCGGCCGGCATAGCTGGCCGTGTACAGGTGGCCCTCGGGGGTGGCCGCGTAGCTGACGCCGAGCGGGCTGCGCGCGGGCGGGCAGGGGACCACCTCCGGCAGGGGCAGGTCGCCCGGCGGCAGGTGCGGCAGGTTCAGGTTCCAGAATTCGCCATCGGCCAGGGTTTCACGGGCGCAGCGGGTGAAGAGCTGGGTCGACCAGCGGCTGACGCGGTCCCAGTCGATCTCAAGGTCGCGGATGAGGTAGTGCGACAGCGCGAGGGCGGGCAGGCCGTGGTAGGCCGCCTCGCGGGCGGCGGCGACGGTGCCTGAGATGACGATGTCCTGGCCGAGGTTGCCGCCGGCGTTGACGCCGGACAGCACCCAGTCGGGGCGCAGGCCGAGGGCGTGCAGGCCGATGCGGACGCAGTCGGCCGGGGTGCCTTCGACCGCCCAGCGGCGTTCGCCGAGCGACTCGACGCGGATGGGTTCGCGGGTGGTGACGCGGTGACCGCACATCGACTGTTCGCGGGCGGGGGCCACGACGTGCAGGGTGCCGAGCGGGGCGATGGCGCGTTCGAGGGCGGCCAGGCCGGGGGCATGGATGCCGTCGTCGTTGGTGAGCAGGAAGTTCAAGTCTCCTCCGATGCCGGACGCAGATGGCGCTGTCAATGGTCGGACTTTTGTCAAGTTCAATCGAACAGTTATTTGTCCAAATCCGGGCTTGTTGGCCCCCGGCCATGTGCTAGCCTCGCTTTGGGGTCTGACCCCCTTGACCATCATGTTTGAATCGATTCGCCGGGCGAAACTGCAGCGCGAGGGCCTCTCCTGCGGGCGGGTGCGCCGCAAGCACCAGGAGGGTGACTTGCTCGATGAACTGCGCACGCGGCCGGGCGTGACCGCCCTGCTGTTTTTGGTCTTTTTCATCGGTCTGGCCATGCTCATGCAGGTCGGCGCGGCGGTCATGCCCGGCACGGTGGCGCCGCAACCGGCCACCTACCTGTTTGCCGCGGCCCTGGTGGCGGCGATGATTGTGCACCTGCGGGTGTCGCTGGTCGAGGACGTGGCCGACAACACGGAGCTGCTGCTGGTGCTTGGCACCCTGCTGCTGCAGCTAGGCGGGCATGTGCTCATGCTGCAGTTTGGCCAGCGCGAGGGCTGGACCGGTGCCCTGCTGGTCATGGCCCTGCCGCACGCCTTTGCGCCATTGGTGCTGGCGGTGACCCTGGGCCGGCGCATGGGGCTGTTTGCCGCCCTCTACGGCACCCTGCTCGGCACTTTGGTGTGTGTGGCGGTGAATCCGCTGACCTACCTGGCCAGCTCGGTGCTGGTCGGTTTCCTGGTCGTGCAGTTCACCCGCCGGGTGCGTCGCCGGCACCGGCTCTTCGCCTCAGGGGTTTATGCCGGCGCCATGGCGGCGGTGTTCTCGCTGCTGCTGCACCAGACCGCCGGCGGTCTGTTTGATGGCGCGGTCATCCTGCGGGTCATGGGCGTGCCCTTCGTGGTCGGGGTGGTGACCGGCCTGCTGGTCGGCGGCCTGCTGCCGGTGGTCGAGAGCCTGTTCGGCGTCACCACCGAGGTGTCCTGGCTGGAGCTGGCCGATTTGAACCACCCGCTGATGAAGCGGCTGAGCATCGAGGCACCGGGCACCTACCATCACAGTCTGGTGGTCGCCAACCTCTCCGAAGCCGCGGCCGAGGCGATCGGCGCCAACGCGGCGATGACCCGTGTTTGCGCCTACTTCCACGACATCGGCAAGCTGACCAAGCCGGAGTACTTCATCGAGAACATGGATCCGGCGGACAATCCGCATGACGACCTGACGGCGCGCATGAGCGCGCTGATCCTCATCGCCCACGTCAAGGACGGCGTCGACCTTGCCATCAAGCACAAGCTCAACTGCAGCATCATCGACGTCATTGAGCAGCATCACGGCACCTCGCTGACGCAGTATTTCTACCATCGCGCGCTCGAGCAGCAGGCCGAGATGATGCGCCGGGTCAGCGAAGGCAAGTCCAAGGAGGACGACGTGCCGAAGGTGAGCGAGGAGGTGTTCCGTTATCCCGGACCGCTGCCGCAGTTCAAGGAATCGGCCATCATCTCGCTGGCCGACGCCGTCGAGAGTGCCTCGCGCGCCATGGAAAAGCCGAATGCCTCGCGTCTGGAGACCCTGGTCGATGAACTCGTGTTCGACCGCATGCGCGACGGCCAGCTCGATGAGTGCGACCTCACCATTGCCGACCTGGCGCGGGTGAAGGCAAGCTTCGTCAAGACCCTGCTGAGCATGATGCACAGCCGCATCAAGTACCAGAAGGTCGTTGAAGCGCCGGTTGCCGCCGCGCCGACCGTGCACGACGGTCTGACCGTCGTCATGGAATCGCCCTATGCCGCCGAGGGTGGGGAGATGCGCAAGCGTCCGACCCGCAAGCCGCCGCCCGCCTCCGCCGCGTGAAGCCGACGATCCGTCTGTACAATCGCCAGCGCGGCCATCGGCCGGACCTGCCCTGGCTGCGCCGGGTGATCCGCCGCGCCCTGCCGGACTGCCTGGCGGCGGTCAAGTCGGCCGGGGCGCCGCTGGCGGCCCTGGAGGAGATCGAGATCACCCTGATCGACGATGCCGAGATCGGCCGGGTGCATGCGGATTTCCTCGGTGACCCTGAGCCGACCGACGTCATCACCTTTCATCACGGGGAGATCCTGATCAGCGCCGACACCGCCGTGCGGCAGGCGGCCGAGCATGACGAGACGGCCGATCGCGAGCTGGCGCTCTATGCCGTGCACGGCCTGCTGCACCTGGCGGGCTGGGAGGATCACGATCCGGCCGAGGCGGCGGCGATGGCCGGGCGGCAGTCGGCGATCCTGGCCGCGGCGGTCGAAGGTGCCAAAAATGGCTGAATTTCCCTCTTGGCATTCGAGCGGGCAAGCCTCACAGTAAAGTCCCTATGAAACACATCCTCCTGTGCCTCGCCCTGGTCTCCGCCGCCTTCCTTGCTTCCTGCAAGAAGCCCGCCGAAGAAGCTCCCAAGGCCGAGGCCGCCAAGCCGGCTGAAGCTCCTGCCAAGGCGCCCGAGGCCGCGAAGTAAGTTGCGAGCCGCGCAAGCGGATTTCGACGGAGTGCAGGTGGTTTGCCGCCTGCACTCTTTTTTTGCCCGCGAGGGCACTTTCTGGAAGATCGCCCTTGCCAAGACGGGCGGGGTGGGAAATCTCCACAGGTTCCTCAGGAACCTTGCCCGCATGGCCGAACGCTACACGATTCACGACCAACTTGGCGCCGGCGGTGTCGGCACGGTCTATCGTGCGTATGACCACCAGCTCGGTCGCTGGGTCGCGATCAAACGGCTGATGGCGGCCGGTGAGGACGGGGATGACGCCGCGCGTGCCGACGAGTTGCGCCGGGAGGCTGATGCGCTCGCCTCGCTGCGCAATCCGAACATCGTGACGATCTTCGACGTTGCCAGTGACGCGCAGGGCTTGTTTCTGGTGATGGAACTGCTTGAGGGCGAGGATTTGGCGGATGTGGTGGCGCGCGGGCCGCTGCATTACGACGATTTCAAGGAGCTGGCCTCGCAAACGCTGGAGGCCCTGCTCGCCGCGCACCAGCGCCACATCCTGCATCGCGACATCAAGCCGGAGAACATCAAGGTCGAGCGACTGCCGGGCGGGCGCATGCAGTCGAAGCTCATCGACTTCGGCCTGGCGCGCTCCGGCCAACGGGTCGGCAAGCAGACCGAGGATCTCGACGGCACGGTCATGGGCTCGGTCTTCTACATGGCGCCGGAGCAGTTGACGCGCCATCCGGTCGATGAACGCACGGACTTGTACTCGCTGGGCGCGGTCTTTTACGAGGCGCTCTCCGGCTGCAAGGCGTTTGACGGACCGACGGTGGCCGCGGTCATCGACAAGCATGTCAATCACGAGATCGTGCCGCTGCATGTCATCGCCCCGCACGTGCCGCCCTGGCTGGGGGCTTGGGTGCTGCGTTTGATGGCGCGCAATCCGGACGACCGGCCGACCGGCGCCCAGCAGGCGATTGAAGAGTTTCGCGCCTGGGAAAAGGTGGCGACGGCACCGATGATGATGCCCTGGATGCCGATGGGTTACGGCATTGCGCCGCCGACCCAGGTGCCGGAGGTCATTCCCGTGGCGAAGCCGGTCGTCGAGATGGCCGCGCAGACCGGGGCGCTGCCGCCGAGGCGGACCACGGCCCAGGTGACGCGTCCCGGCGGCAACCGCAGCAGCGCTATGGTGCGTCCGGCGGTGCGTCGACCTGCCACGCAAACTTTGCAGGGCCCGGCCGCTGCCCCGTCGAAATCGGTCGGCCGCTGGGTGCTGCTGGCGACCGGTCTGCTGCTGGTGGCTGCCGTGCTCTGGTTTTGGCTGGGGCGGAGTCAGCCGGCGACTTCTTCTGCCGCAGTTCCATCGGCCCAGGTGGCGGCTGCGCCGGAGCGCCCGCTGTTTCAACTGCCGGAGGATCGCATTTTTCCGCCTGCCGCCGAGGACCTGAGCCTGCAGTGGGTGGTCGATGCCGGTGCCACGGGGGCTGGCAAGGGGAGCGACGGCCGGCCGGCCCCGGCTGGCTTGAACGCCCCGGTGCAGTTTTGGCATGATCTTGCCGAGCGCGGGGCTGTCGTGCGCTTGGCGCCGCCCGCTGGCCGTGCCGGACCGCTGCGGGTGACCTGGCCGGAGGCGACCGGTTTCACCGGCGTGCGCAAGGGTCGCCAGGCCCTGCGCTTCCGTCGCGAGGCCGGGGCCGACAGTGTGCTGGCTGCGGAGGTGAAAGAGGTGGAGTCGATGCCCTTTGGCACGGCCACCGTGCGCGGCAGACGGGGGCTGACACTGACCGCCGTGTTTCAGGCCGATGCCGATCGTGTGCCGACGCGTGTGCTCGAGCTGGCGGGCGGCGCGGATGGGGTCAGCCTGCAGGTGGCGGCTGACGGCGCCATGCGCGTCGAGTGCCGCAGCGGCGGGCGCAAGGCCGAGTTGGTGCTGGAACAGCTCGACGCCCGGCGGCCCGTGCTGGTGCTGCTGACCTGGGATGGCGCCACGGGCGACATCCGCCTGCGCGGTCGCGAAGCCAGTGGTCGCACGGTGGAGGCGAAGCCGGTCACCCAGCCTGCGCCGAGAGCCGCGCTGAACCGGATCACCCTCGGGGGAGCCAGTGCTGCGGGCAAGGATGCCTTCCAGGGGCATCTTGCCGAGGTGCTGGTGCATGCGGCGGCGCTCAGTGTCGATCAGGCCCAGTTACTCGCCGGCAAACAGTTGCCCGACCACTACTTTAACGCGCTGGTGGACCCCAAGCTGCCGCGCCTGCGGCCGCTGCCCGAGCGGTTGGCCAGCAAGAAGCCGCGGGTCGGACCGCGCAGTGACTGGCGGGTCGAGGCCACCGAGCATGCCGAGGATGCCTGGCTGGCGATCGATGGCAATCCGGTGACGCGCTGGCGCACGGCCAAGCCGCAGGCCGTTGGGCAATGGTTCCAGGTCGGCCTGCCGGCCGCGCGCGAGATCTCCGGTCTCGCCCTCGATGTGGCCTGCGTGCCTGGCGAGCAGGTGCGCGCCTGCAAGGTGGAGGTTTCCGAGGATGGTCAACGCTGGGCCGAAGTGGCAACCGGTGGCGCTGGCCAGCCGGTTCTGGAAATCCTTTTCCCCCAGCCGGTCAAGGCGCGTTACCTGCGTGTCAGTCCGTCGGCCGGCCAGGCCGGTGCCCGCTGGGGCATCGCCGAGCTGGAGATTTTCGCCCGCTGACAGCCCGCTCCACCTCAAAGGGGTTGCGACCGCATCGAAACCGGGCTTTCATGCTGCAGGATTTTGCCGAGTCACTTCAGCCGTTTCGCCCCATGAAAGCCTTCGCCCCGTTTCCTCCGGTCTTCTGCGCCCTGCTGATTGCGGCCGGGCTGCCGGTCTTCGCCACCGCCCAGGGCGGCAAGGCGGGCGTCCAGGAATTCGACCCGCGCGCCTTCCCCGGCCAGATGGTGGATGATGTCATTGTGCCGGTGCCGAGCGAGGTCTTCACGGTGCTCGACAAGCTGGGTTCGCCCAACTGGCATCAGGAGGTGCGCAAGGAAAAGCCGCCGAAAACGGGGGATCGCACCCGCCTGTCGCTGCTGTTTGGCGTGACCGTCGCCGAGGGTTTTGTCGCCGTGCAGGCCGAGGACAAGGAGGCGGTCAAGGACATCGGTCGCGACGTCATTGACCTGGCCACCGCGCTCGGCCTGATCAAGTCGGTGCGCCCGCATGCCCAGGCCATTTTGGATGCCGCCGACAAGGGCGACTGGGCCAGCATCCGCAAGGAGTTCGACAAGACCCAGAAGACTGTGCGCGATTCCATGGAGCAGATGAAGGACGCCGACCTCTCCCAGTGCGTCAGCCTCGGTGGCTGGCTGCGCGGCACGGCGAGTGTCACCTCGGTGGTGACGAAGAACTTTTCCGCGGACAGCGCCGAACTGCTCAACCAGCCGATGCTGGTCGAGCACTTCCTCGCGCGCATTGAGCGCATGGGCCGCGAGCGCCGTGAGCACGATGCCGTCAGCGACATCGCCAAGGGCCTGAAAGTCATTTTGGAGCGAATGGAAGGCGCGGTCGACGGATTCACCCGCGATGCCGTGCGCGACATCGGCAAGGTGTGTGAGTCGCTGCTGACTGAGATTCGGTCGGTCAAGTGACCCCAGCTTTCCCCGCAACCCCGGACCTGCCATGAACTTCACCGCCCGCACCCTCCGCCGTGTCGCCCTGCTGCTGGCCGCCTGCCTGCTGCCGGCGCTGCCGGTTCTTGCGACCATTGACGACGCCCACAGCTTCGCCATGGAGGCGGCGATGCCCTTTGTGAAAAAGGGTTTCATCGTGCGTGAGGACTACTGGAATGGCGAGGTCAAGAGCGGCCAGCGCCTGATGGTCAAGCACCAGATGTTCAAGGGCAACGAGTATGCCTTCTGGCTGGGCTGTCCGGATGAGGACGCCGAGTTTGAGCTCACCGTGCTCGACGACAAGGGTGTGGAGATTGCGCTCGACTTCAGTGCCAGCCGGTACTTCGCCAGCCTGCGCGTCAATCCGCCGCGCACCGGCACCTACACCGTCATTTTCTCCGTCAGCTCGAAGAGCAGCAAGAGCCTGTACTGGGCTCTGGCCTACGGCTACCGCTGACCGCCCGGCCATGCCCGTCGAGACCCTCAGCTACGAGACGCCGCAGTTCCTGCAGAAGCTCCTCGGCCATGACCTGGCCGGCCTGCGCCACATCGCCGAGGCCACCGGCGCCCAGGTCACCTCGCGCGAGGCCTGGGTGCGGCTGGAAGGCGGCGAGACCGAAGTGCGCAACGCCCGCGAGGTCTTCATCCAGCTGGAGCGCCTGCGTCGCCAGGGCGGCGAGATCACGCCGTCGATGCTGAAGCTGGTCACCGAGAGCGTGCTGACCGCCCACGACGAGGCGGCGCCGGCCGAGGCGGTGATGACCCTGCGCCTGGCCGGTTCGGCGAAGAAGCCGCCGGTGCTGGCCAAGACCCGCGGTCAGATCGCCTACGTGCAGGCCATGCGCGATCACGAGGTCGTGTTCGGCATCGGCCCGGCCGGTACCGGCAAGACCTACCTGGCGATGGCCCAGGGCCTGCATTTCCTGCGCGAGAAACAGGTGCAGCGGCTGGTGCTGACGCGGCCGGCGGTGGAGGCCGGCGAGGCCCTGGGCTTCCTGCCGGGCGATCTCAAGGAGAAGATTTTTCCCTACCTGCGGCCGTTGTACGACGCGCTCTACGACATGCTCGATCCGGATGAGGCCGAGCGCATGATCGAACGCGGCGCCATCGAGATCGCCCCGCTCGCCTACATGCGCGGGCGCACCCTGAAAAACGCCTTCATCATCCTCGACGAGGCGCAGAACACGACCACCGAGCAGATGCTCATGTTCCTCACCCGCCTTGGCGAGGGCGCGCGCGCGGTCATCACCGGCGACCCCTCGCAGGTCGACCTGCGCCGGCACGTGCGCTCCGGGCTGCGCGAGGCGGTCGAGGTGCTGCACGGGGTCGAGGGCGTGCGGTTTGTGCAGTTCCTGCCCAAGGACATCGTCCGTCTGCCGGTTGTGCAGCGCATCATCGAGGCCTACGACCGCCAGCGCGCGGCCAGGCCCGCCGCCGGTGGTCCGGCCTGAGCCGCCGGGCTTTTTGCAAACTTCCCGAGACAAACCCGCTTCCGGGATTATCTTGGCAGCCGCTTCGCATGTTCGACATCTTTTCCAATCCGCTGTACACCTTCGGCATGGGCTTCGGGCTCGGCTGCGTGTTTTGGTTCATGTCCGCCTTCGCCCACTGGCGCACCCGCGGAGAGTTCCGTCGCTACAAGTCGCACCTGAGCGACAAGCTTGAACTCGACGCCCGCCAGCTCCAGGAGACCAACAAGGAGCGTGCGCGCCTGGCCCAGGAGAACGAGAACCTGCGCATCCAGGTCAGCCGACTGAACGACCGGCCGGAAAACAAGCTGCAGCGCGATCTGGAGATCCTGGCGCGCGCCGAGAAGCACATGCTGCTCAACGCGCCCGGTTTCGCCCCGGCCTGGGAGATGGCCAAGAGTCAGGCCCTGTCGCAGATCGAGACCGAGGAAAAGGGCATGTCCTTCCCGCAGAAGATCTTCCGCAAGCTCACCGGCGGTGGCGGCACGCCCGCCCTGCAGGAGACGGCTTCGGAAGGCGCCAAGAACGGCGGTCACTGAGCGCGCTCAGCGAATCTCTCCGCGCAGCAGCGCCGGAATGCGGTCGCCCGGTTCCGGCAGTTGGCGACCATTGAGCAGCTTCTGCGCCTGCGCGCGCTCGATCCGGCCGGCGCGCCAGAGCGCTTCGACGGCGTTCTGCGCCGCCAGGGCCTCGTGCAGGTTGCCGGATTGCAGCACACCGGCCAGGGCCTCCAGCGCCGGGGCGGGGTCGCCCAGCATGGCCAGGGCCTCGGCGGCGACCACCCTCACATCGGGGGTGTCGTCCTGGAGCAGGGGTTTTAACGCCGCGTGCGCGGGTCGCGCCGCCTCGCCCAGTACCCGGCAGCCGGTGGCCGCCCAGTAGCGCAGCAGCGGCTGCGGGTCGGCGAGCGCGGTGGTCAATGCGCCGAGCGCGGCCGGATCGCGCGAGCAGGCGAGGTCGGCGAGGGGGATGAGTTGTTCCAGCGGATAGGCGTCGCTGAGGACATACTCGCGGATCGTGCGCTCGCCGGCGAGGCGGGCGAACAGGCCCTCGGGGATGAAACCGGTGTCGCGGATCGTCAGCATCTCGCGGTGCAGGGCCGCGCGCAGGCTGGCGAGGCGGTCGGCCTGGGCGGGATCAGCGGCCAGGTTGTGGATCTCGTGCGGGTCGTTGCTCAGGTCGTAAAGTTCCTCGGCCGGCTTCGGCAGCCAGTAGGCGGCCTGCACGGGGTTGCAGCGACCCGCCTCAAAGGCGGCGAACCAGGAGCGCATGCCCGGCTGCACCTGGAAGGCATAGCAGTAGTGCTGGCCCCAGGGGCGGTGTGGGCTGTAGTTGCGAATGTAGCGGAAATCGCGGTCGCGCAGAGCGCGGGCGGTGTCGTAGCGCTCGTCCATGCGGCCTCGGAACAGGAAGACGTGCTCGCGGGTCGGTGCCCGGTGATCGCCGAGGAAGGGGCGGCCCTGGTAGGTGGCGGGCACTTCGACACCGCACAGGCTGAGCACGGTGGCGGGCAGATCGACAAAGCTGACCAGGTCCTCGACCCAACTGCCGGGGGCGGCGGGACGCCAGTGCTGCCAGCGCTCCGGGAT
>CAZSBO010000084.1:0-17560 GCA_964605265.1 uncultured Prosthecobacter sp. | reverse complement strand
TGCCGGCGTGGCCGATGCCGATCCAGAACACGAAGTTGGTGATGTCCCAGGCCCAAGCGACCGGCTGCTTCTGGCCCCAGACGCCGACCCCGGTGGAAATCAGGTAGGCGAAGCAGAACACCGTCAGACCGGTGAGCAGGACCGAGGGCACGAACAGCAGCCACCAGAGGGCGGGCTGCTTGTTCTCCACGATGCCGCAGATGCGGTTGGTGATCCAGGAGTAGGAACGGTTGTTGAGCACCAGCGGCTCACGGTCCAGGATGCGCGGGGCACCGGCGTGAGGGGCGGCGGCGGGGTGATCGGTGGCGGCTGCTTTCGACATGTCAGCGGGGGGAGGGAAAAAGGCCTGTTAGATCTGATGCGCACTCCAAGCGGCGACATTTTCGTGGCCGGGCATGGCGGTATTCGGATTTTTGAGCCGCGCCAGGTAGCTGGTGCGCGGCTGCGTGCCGATGTACTTGAGCAGGGTGTAGTTGCGCGGCGAGGCCTTGGCCTTGTTGACCGCGGACTTGTCGTCGGCGAGGTCGCCGAAGACGATGGCCTCGGCCGGGCAGGCGGCCTGGCAGGCGACCTTGATGGTGTCGGTCGGCACGCGGAAGTCCTTGGAGTCGCGCTGCTTCTGCTTCTGCAGGATCTTGGCGGCCTCGAGACGCTGCACGCAGTAGGTGCACTTCTCGATGACGCCGCGCATGCGCACGGTGACGTTCGGATTCTTCTGCAGCTGCACGGACTCGCGCACGCCGGTCTTGTCCTTGGAGGAAAGCGGGCCGAGGTAGAGCTCGTCGAGCGGGCGCTTGTTGTAGTCGAACCAGTTGAAGCGGCGCGCCGTGTAGGGGCAGTTGATCGCGCAGTAGCGGGTGCCGATGCAGCGGTTGTAGGCCATGGCGTTGAGGCCGTCGTCGGTGTGGACGGTGGCATTGACCGGGCAAACGGTTTCGCACGGGGCCGACTCGCACTGCTGGCAGGCGACCGGCTGCTGGACCATCTCGGCGTTTTCGAGCTGCTCGACGGTCGGCTCGATCATGACGTCGTCGCGCTTGGCGTTCTGCTCGCCCCAGGCGGCGCTGGCGAAGTAGCGATCCATGCGGATCCACTGCATGAGACGGCCCTTGCGCACCTGGTCCTTGCCGACCACGGGAATGTTGTTTTCGCTCTGGCAGGCGATGACGCAGGCGGTGCAGCCGATGCACTTGCTCAGGTCGATCGTCATGCCCCACTGGTGCTTCGTCTCGTAGTCGAAGCCCTCGGGATTGGTTTCGGTCTTGCGGCCGATCTGCCCCTTGTAGAACGAGATGTTCTGCGGGATGTGGCTGTCCATGCCCGTCTTGTTGACGAAGTCGGGCGTCTTGGTGAAGGTTTCCAGGGTTGCCTCGCGATAGAGGGCACGACCCTCCATGCTGTTGTGCTCCTGGGTCATGGCCAGCTCGTAGAACTCGCCGGTGACCTCGACCTTGGCGCCGGTCAGGACAAATTCGTCCGAAGCCTTGCGCAGCGGGTAGACATTGAAGCCGCGACCCTTGTCATTCGAGTCGGAGGCGACAAAACCCAAACCCTTCTCACCGTAGCCGAGCGGCAGGGTGATCGAGTGGGACACGTGGCCGGGGGCTTCGATGGCGGGCAGTTTGACCTGCGCATCGCCAACCGTGATCTGAATGATCTGGCCTTCCTTGAGCTTGAGGGCGCGGAAGGTGGCCGAGCCAATCCAGGCGGCGTTGTCCCAGCTCAGCTTGGTGACCGGGTCCGGGGCTTCCTGCAGCCAGGCATTGCTGATGTAGCGACCGTCCTGCACGCCGGCATCGGGCACCAGCACGACTTCCAGCGCCTCGGCGCTCGGCGCCTCAACAGGCTTGGCCTTGGCGGCCAGGGCGGCGGCAGCGGCGGTGTTGACTTCCACGGCAGCCTTCGGATAGGCCGAGCCCCTGAGGAAACCGTCGCGCAGGGTGTGATTCCACTTCTCCTCGTCGAGCTGCTTCGCCACCTGGGCAAAGGTGTCGCGCACGGCCTGGTAGGCCGCGTCTTCCGGCGCCGGAGCGTCGGCGGCCGGCGTCACCGGGCCGAGCGTCTTGCGGCCGAGCAGGGCGAGCACGACTTCGATGGCGCTGGCGCCGTCGTAGAGCGGCTGGATCATCGGCTGAACGACCGAATAGGTGCCGTCAGCGGCGCGCACATCGCCCCAGGACTCCAGGTAGTGGGCGGTCGGCAGGTGCAGGGCGGCCTTGCGGGCCGTCGTGTTGGCCAGATGACCGAGGTGAACGACCTGCACCGCCTTGTCTTCCACCGCGGCGCTGAGGGCGGCCGGGGCGTCGAAAAGCAGGTTGGAGGCCGTCAGGGAGACGAGGGTCTTGACCGAACCGGAAGCCAGGGCGGCGGTCAGGTCGGCACTGCTGCCGAGGGTCGCCTCGCCAGCAGACTGACGCAGCTCGATCGTGCTGCCGAAGGCGCCGAGGGCCTGGTTGATGGAAGCGACAAGGGCGTGAACCTCAGCACCATAGCGCGAGCCGGCGAGCACGAGGGCCTTGCCCTTGTGGTCGATGAGGTCGCGGATTGCCGGCGCCAGCCACTCCTTGAGGGCGGCAGGGGCGCTGTCGGCAACGGCCTTGGCCGAGGTGTCGCCAAGGGCTTCAGCGATGACGGCGGCGGCGGCCGGAATCAGGCTGGCAGCGAGCGGCTTGCGATGATCCGCCATGCCGCCGGTCACCGTGTAGCGGTTCTCCAAAGCGTAGAGACGGTTCATCTCGCCGCCCGGCTTGTCCTTGGCGCGCTGCTTGGTGAAGTGCTTGATCGCCTCGCCGGCCACAGGATCGAGGCCGAGGAAATCGCAGTCGAGCGCGAGCACGCGCAGGGCCTTGCTGTAGCGAACAAAGGTCTTGGTGCCGGCGCCGAGAATCGCGGTCTGGGCGGCGTCGCGGCCCTCGCTGCCGATCGCTTCGTAACCGAACAGGCGCGCCTGCGGCAGGGCGGACTTCAGTTCACCGAGCAGGCGATGCAGGGTCGGGGAAGTGGTCTTGCCGACGGCAATGGCGAGGCTGGCGCCGGCATCCTTCTTGGCGGCTTCCGCCAGGGTGGCAAGCGCCTTGTTGGCCTGTTCCCAGGTCGCCGCCTTGCCCTTGACGAGCGGCGACTGCGAGCGCTGCGGGTCATAGAGATCGAGGACCGAAGCCTGGGCGAAGGCATCAAGGCCGCCGCTCAGCGGGTGCAGCGGGTTGCCCTGCAGGTGGGTCGGCCGGCCCTCATGGGTGACGGCCACCACCGGCATTGCGCCGTTCGCGGTCGGCATGGCGGTCGCATACAGCAGCGGACGGCCGGGCACCACCCACTCGACGTGGTCGGTGTAGGGCAGGATGTTGGTCAGCGGCCGGCGGCAGGCGGCCAAGCCCATCAACGCCGTCGAGGCGCCCATGAGCTTGAGGAAATCGCGGCGCGAGTTCTCACGCTCGTCTTCGGTGAGGGTGTCGCCGGCGGGAAATTCGACGCCAAGCTTGTCCAGAAACTCCGAGCGCCGCTCAAGTTCGGCGGTGCTGCGCCAGTAGCGCTTGCCGGTCTGAGGCTCTGCGGGGTGGTTCCAAATGCGTTTCATGAGGGCGGAAAGGGGTCGCAGGGGTTAGCGGTGGCAGGCGGTGCAGGACTCAGGGGGCTGCACCTGCCAGTGCTTCTTCAGCTGGCTGCCCACTTCGAGCTGGGTGACCTGCTTGCCGTAGGTGGCGGTGGCGAGCGAGAGAATGTCTTCGAGGCCGGAGGCCTTGCCACCCGGGCGGATCGTGCCGGCGATTTCGTCGGCCTTCACGCCCTTGCCGAGCAGGCCCTGGTAGAAGGCGGCGCGGTCGAGGTCGCCGGGCTGATAGTTCAGATTGGTGACCTGATCGAGCGGGCGCAGGTTCTGCTCGGGGTTGCGGTGGCAGTCGAGGCACCAGCCCATCGAATGCGGTTCCGCATGCTTGACGACCTCCATCTCATTGACCTGGCCGTGGCAGGACTGGCAGGAGATGCCGCGATTCAGGTGGGCGCTGTGGTTGAAATAAACGTAGTCCGGCGCCTTGTGCACCTTCACCCACGGGATCGGCTGGCCGGTCTCCTGGGCCTTGCGCACCAGCTCCAGCTTCGGGCTGTCGGCCTTGATGTTGCCCTTGCCCGGACCGTGGCAGTTGAAGCAGGTCTGGTTGGTCGGCACGTTGGCATGGCCCGATTGCTCAACGAAGGAATGGCAATAGCGGCAGTCCAGACCGAGCTGGCCGGCATGGATTTCGTGCGAAAACGGCACCGGTTGCGTCGGCTCGTAGCCCACCCGCGTGTACTTGGGTGTGAAGTAGTAGGCCACGCCCACACTGACTCCGAAAGCAATGAATGCGACGCCAATGGCGAGCTTCAGAGGCAGCCAATTGGTCCAGCGCGGAAAGAAGTTACCCATAAGATGTCGGTTTCTGCGCTTGTGAAAAATTTCACAAGCGAGGGCCAGAATAAAAGTTTGGCCGGGCTTTGCAACCTTGGAAATAAAATTTTTGAACGCCCGGCAGGCCCCGCGAAAACCCGGCCTAGCGTTCCAGCCAAATCCGCCCGGCACGGAAGTCGAAGGTGACCCGGTAATCGCGCAAAAAGTAGCTGCCGACCCGCGGCGGACCGGGCGAGATGTCGACCGGGGCGTTGCGCCAGGTTTCGCCGAACAGGCTCAGGTCGGCCAGATGCACGGTGCGCAGGCCGGCGTGGTCGGAGGTCATCGTGCCCCCCACCGACAGCAGGATCAGACCCTCGACCGGCTGGCCCTGGTCGGCCACGCCCAGTTGTACGGCCACCTCGCGACTGATTTCGACCCCGTTGAACGAGCCGGTGTCGACCACCGCCTGCCAGCGCTGGTCGCCGGAGCCGAGGGTGATGAAGGGCGCGCCCTGACGCACCGTGAAGGGCGCCCAGGCGACGTGGCGGCCGGGCTGCGGCTGGAAACGGCCGGCGAAGGCGAATTCGACCGTCCGCTTCGGAAAATCGAGGGTGACCTGGCTGCAGTGCCGGCGCAGCAGGTCGAAGCCGAGCAGGTTGTGGCGGAAACTGGCCCCCGTCAGGCCGATGCGATTTTCGTGCAGGCGCACCAGACAGGGGAAGCCCTCGGCAGTCCAGCCACCGAGGCGCAGGCGGCGCACCAGGCCAATGCGCGCCTGTTCGACACCGATGACCCCCTGCATGGGTACGCTGCCCTCCTCGGCGGCGAGCAGACGCACGCCGGTGCGGGCGGCGGTGGCGGCATGCAGCAGGGTCGCCGAGGCGCCGGTGTCGAGGATGAGCGGCACATCAGCGACCCCGTTGATCTCTGCCTCAAGGACCGGCACGGCGTCGTCCTCCATTCGGAAGGGCAGGACGATGCGCTTGTCCGCCGCAACCGAACGACCGCTCAGCGCCGCTTCGAATGCGTTGCGCCCCAACGCCTCACGCTCGAGCTGCCGGCGCAGCTTGGCCGACACCGGTCCGTGACCGGCCCAGGGGGAGCAGGCGGCGGTCAGCAGCAGACAGAGCAACAGGAGCAGGCGCATGAGTTGCCGCCTCTAGCAAACGCCGCCGGCTCCCGCAAACGAATCCGGTCAGCGCGGCTGCCGCAGGTAGGCAATCAGGTCGGCCAGCGACTGCGGGGTCAGCACCGCCTCCAAACCGTCGGGCATGAGCGAGGCGCCGGTGCTTTTCAGACTGGCTATCTCGCTGCGCAAAACGGACTTCGTCAGATTGCCAGCCAGCTTGAAGGTCAGGCTGGCACTGGTCTCCGTGGCGATGACCCCGTAGACCTGCTCGCCGTTGTGGAGGGTGCAGTGGTAGGCCATGAAGCCGGGCTCGATGATGGCGCTGGGATCGAGGATGGAGTTGAACAGCTTTTCCGCGTCGTGCTGGGCGACACTACGCAGGTCGGGCCCGAGCTCGAGGCCGACGCCATCGAGCTTGTGACAGCTCATGCAGGCCTGGGCGAACACGACCTTGCCGCGCGCCGCATCGCCGGCGAGCTGCAGCGCCGGCCGGAATTGATCGAGCACCGCCGCGCGCGTGGCACTGCCCTGGAAGGCCAGCGCCGCCGCCTGCGCCACCGCCTTCTTCGGATGCTGCGCCAGCCGCGCCCGCGTGGCGGCATCGCAGGCCTTCGCCTCCGGCCGCTTCAGCAACGCCAGGGTCCAGGCCTCATCGGCCAGCAGGGTCTCAAGGATCTGCGCGCGCAAGGCCGGCGTGCGTCCGTCCCACCCCTCCAGCAAAAAGGCCTCCGCGCCCGCGGGACGCAAACGTGCGATCAAGCGCAGCAGTTGCGGCTCGCCCGTCTTCGCCCACAGCGCCGGCAGCAGGCGCTTCACCGGTTCGCGATGGCCGCGATCCGCCGCCAGCAGGGCCAGGTCGGACGCCGGTGGCGCCGCCTCCGCCGAGGCCACCGCCGCAGCCGCCTGCGTCAGCCGCGCGCTCATGCGGTCCAGCGCCGCCCGCGCAGAGGGATCGCTGACCTGCGTGCTGAACTCCGCCAGGGAGAGCCGGTTTTCGTCGAGCACGGCGAGCAGTTCCTCAATCTCGCGCCGTGCCTCCATGCGTCGCACCAGGGCGGCAACGGCCGGCGCGTTCTTCGTGGCCAAGGCGCATCGGAGCAGAGTGCCCGCCAGACCCGCCGGAGATGGGCCCTCATAAGCGGCGAGCTGCTTGCTGATGCGACTGAGATGCGGCAGGCAGGAACTAAGCGCAGCACCGGCCAAGGGACTGCCGGGTTTCGCCTCATCCAAAATGCCGCCCAACAAGTCTGCAGGCCAGTCGCCTTGCCAGTGGCCGGCCGAGAGCGCGAGTTGCAGGCGCACGCGCGGGTGCCGGCCCAAGTTTCCATTCACCAGCAACAACAGAGCCTCCTCGTTCTGCTGCCAGGGCTGGGTCTCGGCGATTTGCAAGGCCTGCACCACCACCTCGGGCTGCCGACTCAACAGTAGAGATCGCAACAACTCCGGCGTCATGCGACCCGACAGATGCAGCGTCCAGCCCGCCTGAGCCTGAGCCACAGGCAAGGTGTCGGCCACCACCCGCTCCACCAGCGCCGCCTGAGCCTGCGCATCCAGCCCCTCCCACAGCGCCCGCATCTGCGCCCTGTCGCGCAGCCAGCCGTTCGCGCTGGCCAGAGTGGTTTTGGCTTCCGCCGTAGCCTTCGCCCCAGATCGAGCTGAAGCTCGAACCACTTTCCAAATCCGGCCCTTGTCGTCGCCCTCGCGGTAGTGCGGCAGCAACTCATCCCTGCCCTGCTGCGGCAGCCACTGCGGGTGCTCGATCATGTAGCGATACATGTCGGCCACCCACAGCGCGCCATCGGGGCCGGTGCGCACCATGACCGGCCGGCACCAGCGGTCTTCGCTGGCGAGGAAGTCCAGCTTCGATTCGGCCGGATCGCGCACGGCTTTAAAAGTGACGCCTTCGTCTTCGAGGAGGTGATGCTGCACGACGTTGTGAAAGGGCTCGCAGGTGAAGGCGTGTGTTTTGCCATCGGTGAAGAGCACCCGGTCGCGATACACCTCGATGCCGCAGGCACTGGTGAAGCGGCCAGCCTGGTCAAAGCTGTGGAAGCGCTTCTCCATGCTGCTGGCCGGATACACCGGCGGATTGCGCGGGAAGAGTTGATGGATTGGATCCGGCGGGATGACATGGGGATTGCGGCGCAGATCGTGATCCTGCAGCACATAATGCCAGAGCGGAAAGCTGTTCTGCACGCCAAACCAGTGCCCCCAGTCGTCGCGGGCGCGACCGAACTGCGAGGGGCCGGTCTGTGGATCCAACTCGCCCGAGTCCGGTTTGAAGCGGAAATCGCGGCTGCCGAGGTCGATCTTCTCGCCGGTGAGCTTGCACTCGATCTGCGTGCCCTTGTTGTAGCCGCCGTGATGCGCGCCCGCGGCGCAGTACACCCAGCCGTCCATGCCCCAGCGCAGGCCGTTCACGCGGAGCTGCTGATTGCCGGTGCTGAAGCCGGTGTAGAGCACCTTCTTCGTGCCATCGGGCGAAATGAAAAGGATGTCTGGCGCGGCAGTCACGATGGCGCCATCCCGCCAGGTGAGCACCCCGGTGGGAAAATTCAGTCCGTCGGCGATAACCTCGCGCTGGTCATAGCGCCCGTCCGCATCGCTGTCCATGAGCCGCACCAGACGCCCGCCGGCCTTGCCGTTGCCGTCCATACCCAGCGGGTAGTCCGCCATCTCGATGACCCACAGGCGGCCCTGCTCATCCCAATCGAAGGCGACCGGATCCAGCACCACCGGCTCCGCGGCGACGAGTTCGATGCGGTAACCCTCGCGCACATGCCACTTTTTCGCGGATTCCTCTGGAGAGAGGGGTTGTGAGGCCAGTTCGACCTTCGGCGCGGGCGCAGGTGCGGCGGGTTGAGCCAAACCAGCGATCTCGACCTTTTCAAACGTGCCTTCCAACGGCGCAAAGTCATCGCAGCGTTTGCCAAGAAACACTTCCTTCGCACCGGGCGCGGTGACCGGCAGTTCGGCATCAATCTCGACCTTGCCATTGAGCGTCACCTTCACGCGCGAACCACGGCGCTCCAGCTTGACGTCATTCCAGGTGCCCGGCTCGATGACCGTGGTGCCGCGCACGAGTTGCCCCGCCGCATTGCCATTGAAGACAAACAACCGGCCCGGTGACACATCCTTGGAGTTTCCGCCAATGCCGAGATGATCGCCCGGCGCCTGGCGATCGCCCTGGGGGCCGCGCGAGATGAGGTAGGCGGTCACGGCGCTGACGTGATTCGCCTTCGTGTTCTTGAAGCGCAGCGAGGCCGACCAGTTTTCAGGCGCTTTTAGCAGGGTCGGAGTCTGCGCCTGCGCCCGCTTCTTCTGCTCCGCCCGCACCACCGCCCGCTGCACATTCTCCTCGCCCACTTTGGAGATGCTCCAAAGCTTGGCGATGAGGGATGGTTCAATGACGCGATCCCAGATCGTGATCTCATCGAGCCGGCCTTCGAGTCCTTGGCCAAACCACACTCCACCCGCCGCTTTCCCGGCCTTGCCAACCAAGACGGGCTTGTCCGAGCCATCGAGATGCACGCGCACGTTTTCACCCTCGCGAATGAGCACGGCGAAATGCCAGTCGTCGGCAAAAAAAGTGGCTTCGGCTTTCGCCGAATCGGATCCTTCGGCTGAAGCCGAAGTCCCTTGATCTCCCCATTCGAGCCTCAGCGTGTGATCCGGAAACTGATGCGCCTTCAAGCTGACACCGAGCGCCTGGATCAACTCGCCCGTGCGCTCACTCGCGCCGCTTACGTGGCCCAGCCAGAACCCGAAGGCGATCGAAGCCTGTTCACCGAGTTTCAGATCCGGCATCTCCAGGCGACCGCCCGCCAGTTGCAAGGCGCGATTGATCCCGTCGGCAGCGGAGAAGGCCGAGGCCCGCAGCGCACTCTTCTCGCCATACCCCAGGCCGGAACCCGCGCCGGGCAGGCCCAGGGCATGGCCGCCCACCAGGCGGGCCGGCGCCCCGCTGGCGTTGCGCACCGGCTCGGCCCAGTCGTCGCAGCCGAAATGCGCCAACGGCCCTGACGCACGCACCGCCTTGGCATAGACGCCCTCGTTGGTGCGCGGGGTGCGCGACGGCTTGCCGGCGAGTTCGGCAACGGCCGCGCTGAGCGTTGCCACGATCTTCGGCTCGGCCGGCACTTCCAGACCCGCGGTGCGCGCCGGCCAGGTCGTGTAACCGCCCAGGCCGTGCTGTTCCGGCGGCGGGATGTAACCTTCCGCGCCGTTCGCCAGTTCGATGTTGAAGTGCGTGCCCAATGGCGACGCCGCCCGCAGCTTCAATCCGGTGATCGCATACACCTCGTTCGGCAGGGTGGCGATGCTGAGATCGCCGATGCGGATGGCCTGCAACTTCAGGCTCGTCTTCTGCCGATCGTGCAGGATCAGGGCCTCGCGGGCATAGACTTCCTCCTTGTTCTTCGGAACTTCGTTTTCAATCCTCGCGGCGATGGGACGAGCCCAGGCAAGGCGTTTTTCATCGGGGACGCGGTAGTTGAGCTCCAACGTCTTCTCGATCATGCCGAGCGGGGCGTGATCGACATACTTCACGCTTTGCAGGGCCTTCATTGCGCTGTCAGCGACCTCGGACGCATAGGTTGCGATGTCGACCGTCCTTTTCTCCGCGCCGTAATCCATCCACATCTGGTCGCCGCTGGTGCCCTGGCTCATCGCACAGACGAAGGGGCCGTTGCCCTCGCCGGACTGCCCGAGCTTGGTGGCGAGCTGTTTGCAGAAGTGGCCGTAGTAGTCGGCGGAAACCGGTCCCGCACCGAAGTAGTGCTGCGAGTAGTTGGCGAGCACGCCGAGCGGTTTTCCATCGGCCGTCTGCAGCGCGATGACGCTGAGCTGCGGGTCCACCGGGCCGCTGGGGCCGACCACATCCCGGCTCAGGTAACCGGGATGCATGTTCGCCCTGCCCGTGGGTTGACCGTAGGGATCCACCACTTCTTTGCCCGGCAGGCGAATCCAGCGACGGTTGTGGGTGTGCTGCCAATCGTCGAATGAGCCCCAGCCAATGCGCGCCGGCTGGCGGGCGGCGTGGGCGGCGACAATGGCTTCGGCGATCTTCGGTGTGAGAAACTTCGCATACTCGGTGTCCTTCCTCGTGCCCAGGCAGCCCATCGCGGCCGGCGCGGCGTGCGTGTGGGTGGCGCTGACCATCATGCGGTCCACCGGGATGCCACACTGCTTCGAGGCGAGCGCCTTGGCCTCGTCGATGAGCGACTGCTCCATCATGCAGGTGTCGACGATGGCGAGGGCGATCTGCATCTGGCCGTCGTCCAGCACAAAGGCGCGCACGAACAGGCGGTCGGCCAGCCGCTCGCCCCGGCCCTCCAGAAAACCGCCGGCGATGATGCGCGGGAAGGTCTGGGGCGAGACGTCGACGGCGGCGACGCCGGCACGGAAGACGGGCTGTGCGGCGGCCGGAGTGGCCAGCAGCAGGAGGGCAAGCAGGGAGCGCATGATGGGGAAGGCACGCCGGCCGGGCCCGACCTCTTTCAGCACCGCCCGTGAAGGAAATCCCACGCGTGGAACGTGTTTCTCCTCCTCCCATGTCCGTGTTTGCCAGTCATCCCATCCTCCGTCTCTTCGCCTCGCCCCAGCACCTCTGGCGGACGGTGTCGCTCGGATTGAAGAGCATCTGGCTCAACAAGCTGCGTTCCTTTCTGACCGCCCTCGGCGTCATTTTCGGGGTCGCTTCCGTGGTGGCCATGCTGGCGATTGGCGAGGGGGCCAGCCATGAAGCCCAGGAGCAGATCCGCAAGCTCGGCAGCCAGAACATCATCCTGGAAAGCGTCAAACCCCCGGACGGCCAGGGCTCGAGCGCCGGCGAGAGCCGCAGCATGATCATCGAGTACGGCCTGACCACCCGCGACATCCAGCAGATCCGCCAGACCGTGCCCGGCATCAGCGTCGTCGTGCCCAGCCGCATCCTCTCGGAAAACATCTGGAACCTCGACCGCAGTGTCGACGGCCAGATCATGGGCGTGCTGCCCATCTACCCCGAGATGCGCAACCGCAGCCTCGTTCAGGGCCGCTTCTTCACCGACCTCGAGCTCAACGAAAAGCTGCCGGTCTGCGTGCTCAACGAAACCGCGGCGGCCCGGCTCTTTCCGCTCTCCACCCCCACCGGCAAGTCGGTGCGCGTGAAAGGTTACTACTACAAGATCGTCGGCATCCTCGAGGACGAGGGCCAGCGGGTCGGCACCGACGGCGGCCGCTCCAACACCGGCGGCGCGCAGCTGATGATCCCCTACACGACGCTGATGGATCAGTACGGCGAAACCTTTTTCCGCTTCCGCAGCGGCAGTTTCGAGGCGGAAAAGGTCGAGTTCCACGAGGCGGTCATCCGCGTGCACGACGTCGGCCAGGTGGAGAGCCGCGCCAATGCCATCCGCCACCTGCTCGCCAAAAACCACAAGAAGGAGGATTGGCGCATCATCGTGCCAGTGGAACTGCTGCGCCAGGCCGAGCGCACCAAGCAGATCTTCAGCATCGTGCTCGGCAGCATCGCCGCGATTTCGCTCGTGGTCGGCGGCATCGGCATCATGAACATCATGCTCGCCAGCGTCACCGAACGCACCCGCGAGATCGGCATCCGCCGCGCCATGGGCGCGCGCCAGGCCGACATCGTCCTGCAGTTCCTGGTTGAAACCGTGCTGCTCTCCGGCGCCGGCGGCGTCATCGGCGTCGTCCTCGGCGTGTCGATCCCGGTCGCGGTCGAGCACTTCGCCGGCGTCACCACCGTGGTCAAAGTCTGGTCGCCCGCCCTCGCCTTCCTGATCTCGGTCATCACCGGCATCGCCTTCGGCATCTACCCGGCCCGCCGCGCCGCGCGCATGAATCCGGTCGAGGCCCTGCGCCACGAATGAGCGGACTCGCAGTCCCACGCCAGGTCAGGCGTCGGGCCAGGCCAGTTCCAGCCCGTCGTGGGCCAGCTTCACCCCCGGCGGCAGCCGCGGCTCATCGCGCGCATGCAGCACCTCGCACTGCAAATGCGTGAACCAGGTCTGGCGCGGCCGCAGTCGCGCCTGCACGGCCAGGGCCTCGGTGAAGTTCAGGTGTGTCGGATGCTCCGTATGACGCAGGGCATCGATGATGAGCGTGTCCACCCCCTCCAACGCGGTCCACGTTTCCGGCAGCAGCTCCTTGGCGTCCGGGATGTAGGCGCAGAGCTTGCGCCCGCCGCGACTGAACAGGTAGCCGATCGTCTCGACCTTGCCGTGGCGCACCGGCAGCGGCGTCACCAGGGTCTGGCCGAGATGAAACGGACCGTGCACCGGCTTGGGAAAGGGCTTCAGGTAACCGCGATAGCGGTTCTCGCCGTTGAAGGCATAGTCAAACATGCGCTGCAGCACCGCCAGGCAGGACGGCAGCGCGTACACCGGCAGAACCTCGTCGGCCGCAATGGTGAAGCGCCGCAACTCGTCAAAGCCGGTGACATGATCCATGTGCGGATGCGTGAACAGGGCCGCATCAAGGTGGCGGATGCCGGCGCGCAGGCACTGCGTGCGGAAGTCCGGCCCTGTATCAACCACCCAGGCCAGCTCCGGTGTGCGCAGCCAGACCGAGGACCGCAACCGCTGGTCGCGCGAATCGACACTGCGGCAGGTCTCGCAGTCGCAGCCGATCATCGGGATGCCGACCGAGGTGCCGGTGCCGAGGAAGGTGAGCTGAAGGCCGGTCATGATGCGCGTGCCTCACCTGCTACCACAAAGCCGAGCGCCGACAAGCGCGCCGCGCTGGCGCGGGCACGATTTGCGGCTATGGAAGTTGGATGACGGAATCCTGGCTCCAGCGCTTCGGCGGCATCGCCCGCCTCTACGGCCGCGAGGCCCTGCCGCGCCTGCAGGCCGCCCATGTCGCCGTCGTCGGCACCGGCGGCGTCGGCTCCTGGACGGTCGAAGCCCTCGCGCGCAGCGGTGTCGGCGCGCTGACCCTCATTGACCTCGACGACATCTGCATCACCAACACCAACCGCCAGCTGCCCGCACTTGCCGACACCATCGGCCGCCCCAAGGTCGCCGTGCTCGCCGAGCGCGCACTCGCCATCAACCCGGAATGCCGCGTTCATGCCGTGACCGAGTTCCTGCTCGCTGGCAACGCCGGGCGACTGCTGACTCCCGACCTTGATATCGTGGTCGACGCCGTCGATGCCACCGCCGCCAAGGCACTCATCATCGCCCGCTGCCGAACCCTCGGACTGCCTGTCGTGGTCTCCGGCTCCGCCGGCGGTCGACGCGATCCCACACGGATTCGCACCGCCGATCTCGGCGAGGCCGGCGCCGATCCCCTGCTCCAGCAGGTGCGGCGCACCCTGCGCGCGGAGCACGGTTTCCCGAAAAGCCCCGACGGCCGCCCCATGCACTGGGCTGTGCCCTGCGTGTTCTCCAGCGAAAGAGCCGTCTATCCGCAGGCCGACGGCTCCTGCTCAACCGAGCGCTCCGGCGACGCCGGCCTGCGCCTCGACTGTGCCGCCGGCTTTGGCGCCGCCACCCATGTCACTGGCGCCTTCGGCTTCGCCCTCGCCGCGGAGGTGCTCCGCCTGCTGACGCTGGCGCGCGACACCGCCGAATAGGATGACCTAACCATCTTTGCCAGAGTTCATCCACTGCCGGATTGGCACGGCCGCCAAGCACGGCGCGCGCCATGACATGGCTTGTTTTGCAGCGCTTCCGTCACATGGCAAACATGTCAGAATAAGTTAGACGCAAGCCCCTGAGGCAGCGGGTTAAAAGGTCACGTGCGCCACACGGCGCCAGCACCACCCAACTCGCCTCCCATGAAACACCATCCCTGCCTCAAGACCGCCATCGCCGCGGCCCTGCTTGCCGCTCCCGCAGTCCATGCCGGAACCGACATCTGGTTCACTCCGCTGACCCAGTCCGCCCCCATCGTCGCCCCCAACTCGCTGCCCGAACTCAGTGCTCCCTGGACGGCGCCGGAAGGCATCCGCCAGAACAACTGGGTCAGCCTGCGCGAGGTCGAAGACTCCGTGCTCAGCCCGGGCCAGTCCATCATCCGCGTGCCCGGCATGGGCACCAGCGCGTCCATGTTCGACATGACCGCCTGGCACCCGGCCGGCGCCCACCTGTTCATCCCGCATGAGACGCCCATCGGCGCCGGGGTCACGCGCTATGACATCGCCGCCAATAAGGCGGAGATTCTCCTGGCCGGCGACCAACAGGGCGCGGTCGGCAACTGGAGCAACGACTTCGGTGCCTTTGACCCCTGCCGCTGGACCCCGAACGGCACGCTTTTCCTCGGCGAGGAATGGGCGGGACTCGGCCGCTTGGTCGAGATCCTCAATCCGATGGCGCCTGCCGACGAGATCCAATACCGCGTCCTGGAAAGCATTCCCAACGTCTCCCACGAGGGCATCAACTTCAGCAATCGCTACCGCAACACGATCTACTTCATCGACGAGAACAACTCGGGCTCGATCTACAAGTTCGTCATGAAGAAGACCGGCGACTACACGGTCGGCCAAACCTTCGTGCTCAGTGTCGATGCCTTTGCCGGCAGCGGCGGTGTCGCCTCGCAAAACTGGAACAGCACGGCCAACCAGGCCGCCACCCGTCACGGTCTTGCCACCTGGATCCCGATCACCGACATCAACGGCGTGCCTCTGGCCGGAATTCCCGATCCCTTCCAGGACGGCCCGGTCAGCAGCGCCAGCTTGGGCGGCCGCGCAGCGGCCGATGCCGCCGGTGGCACGCCCTTCGGACGCCCGGAGGACGCGACGGTCAGCCGGCTCGCCAACGGTAATGAAGTGCTCTACGTCGCCATCACCTCGGAAAACCGGGTGATCTCGATCGAGATCCTCAGCGCTGGCAACAGCAAGGTCAATGGCAAGGCCTATGTCCGCACCCTGGTCTCGCGCAGCACCCCGAAGAATGTCGGTTCCGACGCCACCACCGGTGAAATTGACTCGCCGGACAACCTCGCCCTCGACGCCGCCGGCAACATCTACATCATCGAAGATTCGCCCAACAGCGGTTCCATCGGCGGCGATGTCTGGTTCGCCCGCGACACCGACAATGACGGTGTCGCCGAGTCCTGCGACCACTTCCTCAGCCTGGGCGTGCAGGGCTGCGAAGCGACCGGCATGATCTTCAACCCTCGCATTCCGACCGAGTTCGTCATCAACGTCATGCATCCGAACAGCACGGACCTTGCCAACGTGCCCAACGGCCTCGGTGACGCGGTCTGGTCTTTCGACCTCTCCGGCGTGCCCAACACGGAATTTGTCAAGGCGCTCAACCGCGGCCGCTTCCGCTTCATCTCGAACCAGTAACTGCCACGGACATCGGCTGACGATCTCCGCCTCACGGAAGGGCGGCCCCGCTCGGGGCCGCCCTTCCCCACCTCCGGCCCCTCATGAATCTGACCGCCCTCCGCTTCTTCCGCTGCACCGCCCTTCCAGCGGCGCTGCTAGTGGCCGCCTGCCGGGTTGCAGCCGAAGCACCGCCGCCCCACGAGACCCTGCTGAAAACCCTGCGAGCCTCCGATGCCGTGCTGCCACCCGCCCCCAAAGAGCATCCCGCGGCGATCCTGTACAATCCCGAAGCCGTGGTTCCCTCGCAGTGCTACACCCGCACCGAAGCGCGCTCGAACCCCTGCTACGTCTGCCATCAGGACGCCATTGAGGGGCGCGAAAACGTCATGAACGACGCCGACCTGCAGCAGGCCTACAGCTTCAGCGACGTCGGCATGACCAACCACTGGCGCAACCTCTTCGAGGACCGTTCCGCGCGCGCCGCCCGCATCAGCGATGCCGAGATCCTCGCCTACATCGCCGGCGACAACTACTCGGAACTGCCCGGTCGTCTGCGCGAGGCCGGCTTCCAGGGCTACGTGCCCGATCTGCAAAACCTCCAACTCGGCGCCGCCGCCTTCGACGAGCAGGGTTTCGCCCGCGACGGCAGCCAGTGGGTCGCCTTCAACTACAAACCCCTGCCCAGCACCTTCTGGCCGACCAACGGCTCGACCGACGACATCCTGATCCGCCTGCCCGCGCCCTACCGCAGCGATGCCGAGGGCCGGCCTTCCCGCGAGGTCTACAAGGCGAACCTCGCCATCCTTGAAGCCCGCATCAAGGGCCTGCGCGAGATCGGCTGCCTGCCGGTCGACGAAGCCGCCATTGGCCGCGACCTCGACGGCGATGGCCGCTTGGGCAGCGCCCGTCGCATCATCGATCCCCAGGCCTGGACAGGCGCCGCGGAGGGGCTGTACTTTGAAACCCATCTCTATCCCGAGGGTACCGAATTCCTGCACAGCGTCCGCTACGTCGGTGTCGGTACCGACGGCACCATCGGGGTCTCCACCCGCCTCAAGGAACTGCGCTACATGCGCAAGGTGAAGGCCTATTCCAAGATGATGTATGCGCGCAAGTACCAGACCGAGGGACACGAGAAGGAGCAGGGCAACCTGCCCGGCTACGTGGACATCGGTCACCACGGCCTCGACAACGGCAATGGCTGGGCCGTGCAGGGCTTCATCGAAAATCGCCGCGGCCGCCTGCGCGCGCTAACCTACGAGGAGAACTTTTCCTGCATGGGCTGCCACAACGCCGTCGGCTCGACGATCGACAAAACCTTCGGCTTCCCGCGCAAGGTCGATGGCGCCGAAGGCTGGGGATACATCCAGCTGCGCGGCATGCCCGATGCGCCCAGCATGGGGGAGACGCGCGGCGAGATCGAGACCTACTTCGAGCGCGTTGCCGGCGGCAGCGAATTCCGCAACAACGACGAGATGGCCGCGCGCTGGTTCAAACCCGACGGCACGCTTGACCCGGAAAAGTTCGCCAAGGCACGTGATGTGTACGACCTGATCACACCCTCGCCGGCACGCGCCCTCGCCCTCAACAAGGCCTATCGCGTCATCGTCGAGGACCAGGATTTCATCCACGGCAAGGATGCCGTGCTGACGCCGCCGGCCAACGTCTACGACAAGATCGACAACGCCACCGCACCCACCCTGCCACCCGAACGCGTCTACCGCTACGACCTGCGTCTCGCCTGGCCCAAGACCGCCCCCTGAAGCCGCCGACCTCCGATCAG
>CAZSBO010000083.1:0-17679 GCA_964605265.1 uncultured Prosthecobacter sp. | reverse complement strand
GTTGGAGCGCGAGTGTGCCGGAGGTCACTCGCTCTCGGGTGGTGGCCACGCGCTGTGGACCCTGAGCGAGCAGGCTGCGCCATGCGCGCGCTCCGGGGAGCCCCCGAACTTCCGCGTGACGAGGGGCGTTTTCGGGTGCTTGTGGGTGGAGTGATCGGTCATCTTTATTACCACATCCCGTTTTGCCATCGGGTGTGCCCGTACTGCAGCTTTTACAAGCACACGCCGGGCGCGACGCCGATGGCGGAGTTTGTCGAGGCGCTGCTGCGGGAGACCGAGCGACAGGCGGCGGTGCGGGAACTACGGCCGCGCACGCTGTACTTCGGCGGTGGCACGCCGACGGCGCTGAGCGAGGGGCATCTGGAGCGGCTGCTGACCGGCCTGCGCGAGCGGCTCGACCTCAGCGGTCTGGAGGAATTCAGCGTCGAGGCGAACCCGCGCACGGTCACCGCCTCGAAGGCGGCGATGCTGCGTCGGCTCGGGGTGACGCGCATCAGCCTCGGCATCCAGGCCTGGGATGAGGCGACCCTGCGCACCCTGGGTCGCGATCACGCGCCGGCGGAGGCGGAGGAGACCTGGCAGGTGCTGCGCGCGGCGGGTTTCCCCAGCCTGAACATGGACCTGATGTTCTCCATCCCGGGGCAGTCGGCTGAAACCTGGAAGGCCACGCTGGAGCGGGCCCTGGCCCTGCAGCCCGATCACATCTCGGCCTACAACCTCAACTACGAGGAGGACACCGAGTTTTTCCAGCGCCTGCGTCGCGGTCAGTACCACGAGGATGAGGCCAAGGATGCCGAGCATTTTTATCTGGCGCTCGACCGGCTGGAGGTGGCGGGCTACGAGCACTACGAGATCTCCAACTATGCCCGGCCCGGGCATCGCTCCCGCCACAACGACAGCTACTGGCTGGGCGCGGACTACTTGGGCTTTGGCCCGGGGGCCTTTTCCACCGTGGCGGATCGACGCTGGAAAAACGTCGCCGACACCACGGAGTATCTGGCGCGTCTTCAGGCCGGGGGTGATCCGGCGGAACCGGCGGAGGAACTGGATGCGGCGGCGCGGCGGATCGAGCGTTTTGGTCTGGAACTGCGCACGGCGCGCGGCCTGCCGCGGGAACTGGTGCGACCGGAGCAGGAGCGCCTGCTGCGCACCCTGGAGGAGGAGGGGCTGTTGCAGGTCGTGGGCGGGCGGATCTGCCTGACGCGTGCCGGCAAGCCGCTGGTGGATTCGGTGGCGGTGGCTCTGCTCGGCGAATGAGGGCACTAAAAAGCCGGCCCCTGAGAAGGGACCGGCTGGGTGGGGAAGGGGCTTATTCCTTGATCTTGGCGCTCTTGATGAGCACGGCCTCGGTGGGCACGTTCTGGTGGCCGTTCTTGGAACCGGTCGGCACCTTGGCGATGGCGTCGATCACGTCGAGGCCGGCGCTGACCTTGCCGAAGACGCAGTAGCCCCAGCCGTCCTGGCCCGGGTAGTCGAGGAAGCCGTTGTCCTTGAGGTTGATGAAGAACTGGGCCGAGGCGCTGTGCGGGTTCGAGGTGCGCGCCATGGCGATCGAGCCGCGGACGTTTTTCAGGCCGTTTTTGGCCTCGTTTTCGATCGGCGTGTCGGTCGCCTTCTGGTCCATCTCGGCGGTGAAGCCGCCACCCTGGATCATGAAGTCGGGGATGACGCGGTGGAAGATGACGCCGTCGTAGTGGCCCTTCTTCACGTAGTTGACGAAGTTGGCGACGGTGCCGGGGGCTTTGGCGCGGTCGAGTTCGAGTTCGATGGTTCCCTTGCTGGTCTCCATCACGACGGTCACGGTGGGGGTGTCACTCACGGGTTTGTTTTCCTGGGCTGGGGTTGAACCGGTCAGGCCGGCAAAGACAAGAACGGCGAGAAGCGGAAGGGTGGTTTTCATGGCAACGTCTGGGTTGGCGCCTGCAAAGAGACATGGGGGTGGCGCTTTGCCAAGTGGAAAGGTGCGGCAAAAATATTGCCTCGCACGGGCGCGGTCGCCCCGTATGTTTCCCCATGCCCCTGGACCACCGAGACTACATGCGCGCCGAGCCGCAGGGCTCCGCGCCGGCATGGCTGCCGCGCTGGAATGCCTTTCAGTGGGTGTTTGCCGCCAATGTCGCGGTTTTTGTGCTGCAATGGCTGTTCCGCATTGGCTGGGTCGAGGATCCGCTTTCCGGGCGGGCGCTCATGCCCATGGGCGGGGTCAGTCTCGACGCATTGACGCGCGGCCAGGTCTGGACGCTGGCCACCTACATGTTTGTGCATGGCAGCCCGGGGCACATTCTGGTGAACCTGATCTTCCTGTGGTTTGCCGGTCGCCGCGTCCAGGAGTTGTACGGCAGCAGCAACTTCCTGCTCATCCACTTCATGTCCGGCCTCGCCGGGGCGGTGCTGCAGATGGCGGTCGGCAGCCTGGTGCTCGACGACACTGCCTCGCCCCTGATCGGCGCTTCGGCCTGCTGCATGGGGCATCTGCTGGCCTGTGCGCTGGCGGCACCGCGCGAGGAGCTGACCCTGCTGCTGTTCTTCATCGTGCCGCTGCGCGTGAGCCTGCGCGGCCTGGCCCGCTTTCTCCTGCTGTCGAATGTCGCGCTGGGCCTGCTGGAGTGCTTCGGAGCGCTGCCGGCCTGGCTGTCGGGCGGCAGCGCGGTGGCCTACTGGGCGCATGTCGGCGGCGCCCTCGCCGGCTGGTATGGGGCGCGCAGCACCGGCCAGGAGGGCGTCCTCTTTGCCAGGACCGCCCCGCGTGCCCGACGCCGGGAGTGGGTGACCCGTCGCCCACAGCGCCAGTCGCCGCGGGTGTCTGTTGAGCCGTCGCCAGCGCCGCCCGAGACGGATCTCGCGGGCGACGAGGTCGATGCCATCCTGGACAAGATCAGCGCCCACGGATTGGAGAGCCTGACCGAGCAGGAGCGACGCACCCTTGAGCGGGCCAGCCAGCGGATGAGCCGTGGTGCTTGAAGACCTTGCGTGTGCGCCAACCCCGGTGCAAAGCATGGGCATGCCCGAACTGAAAAGCGCCATCGTCCTCGGAGCCGGTAGCTGGGGAACCGCCCTCGCCGGGCTGCTCGCCGAACGTGGCTTGGCCGTGCAGTTCTGGGGACGCGATCCGGCCTTGATGGCGGAGATTGTCGCCACCCGGCGCAATGCCCGCTACCTGCCTGGCCTGGAACTGCCCGAGTCAGTCGCTGCCACCGCCGATCTGGACGCTCTGACTCCCGCGGAACTGCTGGTTTTTGCCGTGCCCTCGGGCGCGGTGCGCGAAACCGCCCGCCGGGTTGCGGGAGCTGGGGTGGGGACCGACGCGCGCGCGGTGGTTTCCTGCGCCAAGGGCATCGAGCGCGGCAGTGGTCGACGCATGAGCGCGCTGCTTTCCGAAGCCCTGCCGGCACTGCCGGTGGCGGTGCTCACCGGTCCCAACCATGCCGAGGAAGCGTCGCAGCGTCTGGCGACGGCGGCGGTGGTGGCCTGTCGCGACGAGGCCGTGGCGCGGGCGGTGCAGTCCTGTTTCACCCTGCCGTGGTTCCGCACCTACACGAGCGACGACGTCACCGGCATCGAATGGGCGGGGGCGATGAAGAATCCCTATGCCATCGCCGCCGGTGTCGCGCTCGGTTTGCGGCTGGGCGACAACGCCATCGCGGCCCTGGTGACGCGGGCGCTGGCCGAGATGGTGCGCCTTGGCGTCGCCATGGGCGGGCGCACCGAATCGTTTTATGGCCTGGCCGGGGTCGGCGACCTCGTGGGCACCTGTTACTCGGCCCACAGCCGCAACCAGCGTCTCGGCCGGGCGCTTGGCGAGGGCGCTTCGCTGGAGTCGCTGCTGGCCGGCACGCGCATGGTCACCGAGGGCGTGCCCAACACGGCGAGCCTGCATGAGGCCGCCCGCGCCGCCGGGGTGCGCACGCCGCTGCTCGACGAGGTGCACGCCCTGCTCTACGAGGGCAAACCGGCACGCGAGGCCCTGCGAGCGCTGCTGTCACGCGATCCGCGACCGGAGATCGACTGACCTCATGGCCGCCCACGCCGACAGCTTCACCGTGCCGACCCGTGGCAAGGGCACGATCGAAATCACCGAGGCCTGTGAGCGCATCGTGCGCGCCTCCGGCATCCGCACTGGCATCGCCACGGTGTTCGTGCGCCACACGAGCTGCAGCCTGCTCATCTACGAGAACGCCGATCCGTCCGCGCGCACCGACCTGCATGAGTTCTTCGAGCGGCTCGTGCCTGAGAGCACGCCCTGGTTTGTGCACACGCTGGAAGGGCCGGACGACATGCCCAGCCACCTGCGCATGGCGCTGACGCGCACCAGCGAGGTCATCCCGGTGGTCGAGGGCCGGCTGGCGCTGGGCACCTGGCAGGGAATCTACCTGTTCGAGCACCGCCGCGACCCGCATCAGCGCCAGATCGTGGTCAGCATCGTTGGAGAATGAACCGGCGTCGAAGAATGCTGGCGCCGGCCTGACTCGCGGCGCGTACCTCCTTTGCCAACGACCGAATGGATTCTCCTGCCACCACGCCGCCGCCCCTGCCAGACACACTGCCCGTCATGGTGCTGTCCGACTGCTGCCTGTTCCCCGGCTGCCAGTTGCCCCTGTTCATCTTCGAGGAACGCTACCGGCGCATGCTTGCCCATGCCCTGGCCACCGACCGCATGTTCTGCATCGGCACCCGCCAGGGACGGGAAGCGGCGCGCAGCGAGGTTTTCCCCGTCAGCACCGCCGGCCTGGTGCGCGTGTGCAAGACCCAGCCCGATGGCACCTCGCATGTGCTGCTCGTCGGTCTGCAGCGCATCCGCCTGCTCGGCTGGGAACAGCAGGAGCCCTTCCTGCAGGCGCGCATCGAGCCGTTGCCCAGCCGCATTGAATCCAGCGCCGAGGTCGAAAGCCTGCGCCGTCAGGCGCTCGACTTGCTGCCCTGTGGCGAGGACGCGGCCGCGCGCGAGCACCTGGACGAAATCCGCCGTCAGTTGGCGACGGTCGACTCGGCCGAAATCGTCTGCGATTTTCTCGCCCATCGCTTCGTGCGCCGCAGCGCCTGTTCGCTGCGCCTGCTCGCGGAACCCAGCGTCGAGGCGCGCTACAGGCTCCTGCTTGCGGAGTTGGAACGCCAGCGTGCCTCGGCCTGAAGCGCTTGCCGGTCGCCCTGTTCCGCTCTAGCCTGCGGTCGCATGACGACCGATGCTCCCGCTGCCGATGATCCGCTTGCCGCGGCCTTCCTCGGCTTCCTTGAGTCCGAGCGCCGTTGCTCGGTGCGCACGCTGGAGAACTACCGCCATGCCCTCGCCGAGTTCCGTCGCCGGCACGCCGGCTTCAGCGGCTGGCAGGCCCTGGATGCGGAAGACTTCCGCCGCTACCTCTTCGAGCAGATGAAGCGCGGCCTGGCCCGGGGCACGATCCGACTGCATTTCGCCGCCCTGCGTTCCTTTTTCAAATGGCTGGCGCGCCGCCAGGGCTGGGCGCAGAACCCGCTGCTCGACGTGCAGTTGCCCAAGGCAGAAAAAAAACTGCCCGTGGTGCTCACCCTCGCCCAGGTCATTGAGATGCTGGAACTGCCGCTCAAGATCGCTCCCGACAAGCAGGCGCCGGCCTGGGCACCGGAGCGCGACGCGGCCATCATGGAACTCTTTTACAGCACCGGCATGCGCCTGTCGGAACTCGCCGCGCTCGACGTTGCCGACCTCGACAGCTACAGCGATACGGTGCGGGTTTTTGGCAAGGGCGGCAAGGAGCGGCTGCTGCCCGTGGGCGGTCCGGCTTCCGCGGCGGTGCAGCGCTACCGGCTCAAGGCCGGCGTGCACGAGGGTCCGCTGTTCCTCAGCAAGCTGCGCCGGCGCATCACCACCCAGGCGATCGCCGACATTGTCGAGAAATACCGGAACAAGGCCGGTCTGCCGATCCATGTTACCCCGCACAAGCTGCGCCACAGTTTCGCCACCCACCTGCTCGACAACGGTGCCGACCTGCGCAGCGTTCAGGAACTGCTCGGTCATGCCAGCCTGAGCACGACCCAGATCTACACCCACGTCTCCATCCAGCGGATGAAACAAGCCTACGAAGCCGCTCATCCGCGCGCCTGACCCACCATGCCTGTCGTCAACCTGCAGATCACCCGCGGTGCCACGCGCGCGCAGAAAGCCGCCGTTGTCGCCGATTTCACCGACTCCTTGGTCCGCCACCTCGGCAAACGTCCCGAGCACATCCACATCGTCATCCAGGAGGTGGCGGAGGAGGATTGGGGGTATGCCGGGCTGCTGACCGACACCTGGCGGCAGCGCCAGGCTGAGGCGGCACAAAAAACTGTCCAAATCCCGCCTGCAAGCGACTCTTGAAAGCCATGACTTCCCGCCGCCATTTCCTTGCCGCCGTCACCGCCGCCCTCGGTGGCTCCGCCTTCGCCGCCGGAGGCCGGCCGAAGACCCTTGTTCTGCAGTCCGCCTGGGACATCGTCAACATTGGCGACATCGGTCACACGCCGGGCACGCTGCGTTTGCTTGAGCAGCATCTGCCGGAGCTGAAGGTCGTGCTCTGGGCGGCCAAGCTCGATGAGCGTGTCACCGCCATGCTGCGCCGCCGCTTCCCCAAGGTCGACATCCTCCAGGGCAGCCTGACCGGCAAATCCGAGCGCGACGAGGCGCTGCGCCAGGCCATCCGCGGCTGCGACCTGTTTGTGCGCAACTCGGGCATGGGCCAGGACATCAGCTTCATGCAGTTCTGCCGCGATCACGGCCGCCCCTACGGCCTGTTTGGCCAGTCCTATTTCCCGAGCATGGTCGAGGGATCGGGCTCCGAGGAGCGCATCGCCCTGCTCAATGGCGCCTCCTTCATCTATACCCGCGAGACGAAGACCCTGAAGATCCTCCAGGGTGCCGGCCTGCGCACGCCGGTGCTGGAATTTGGTCCCGACGGCTGCTTTGGCATCGACGTCCGCGACGAGGAACGCGGCCTGGCGACGATGCACAAGCTGGGGCTGGAGGAACGCAAGTTCATCACGATCCAGTTGCGCACCAACACCGCCAAGCTGCCGGGTCAGGACGACAGTCGCACGCCGAAGCTGAACCCGCTGCATCCGACACCGGAGCAGGTGGCCGACGACGAGCGCCGCGCCGCCAAGTATCGCGAACTGATCACCCGCTGGGTGAAGAAGACCGGTCACAAGGTGCTGATTGCGCCCGAGGTGCTCAAGGAGATGGGACACAACCGTCGCCTGCTGCACGAGCCGCTGCCGCCGGAGATTCGCGCGCATGTCGTCAACCTCGAGTACTTCTGGAATGCCGACGAGGCGGCCTCGATTTTCGCGCGCGCTCACACGATCGTCTGCCACGAGCCGCACTCGCCGATCATCGCCCTCGCCAACGGCACGCCGATCCTGCACACCTACTCGGAGTTCCACAGCCCGAAGTGCTGGATGTTCCAGGACATCGGGCTGCCCGAATGGCTGCTGGAAATGGATGAAACGCCGGTCGAGAAGATGGCGGAGGCGCTGTTCGCCATCGATGCCGATTACGCGGCGGCGCAGGCCAAGGTGCAAAAGGCCATGGCCTACGTGCACGACTGCTTCGCCGGTTCCATGCGCCGAATCGGTGAGCTGACCGGCGCCTGAGTCGCTTGCCTGCATGTCAGGCGCGTTGAGCGACGTTTCAATGGGATGTCCTCGCGCCGTCTCTTTCTCCAGCAATCCAGCCTCTGCCTCGCCGGTTTCGGTGCCGGCCGGATGCTGGCAGCGGATCCCTCTGCCAAACCGTTGCTGCGCGCCGGCTTGATGACCGACCTGCATTACGCCGACAAGCCGGCAACCCAGACACGCTTCTACCGCGAGGCTCTGGCCAAGCTCGATGAGGCGGTCGGGGTGATGAACCGCGAACGACCGGCCTTTGTCGTCGAGCTCGGCGACTTCATTGACCAGGCCGACAGTGTCGAGCGCGAGACCGAGTGGCTGCGCACCATGGAGTCGCACTACGCGCGCTTGGCGATGCCGCGCCACTACGTGCTCGGCAACCACTGTGTCGGCACCCTCAGCAAGGCCGAGTTCGCCGCGCACACCGGCGCCGCTGGTGGTCACGCGGCCTTTGAGCAGGCCGGTGTCACCTTTCTCATCCTCGATGCCTGCTTCCGCGAGGATGGCACGCCCTACCAGCGCGGCAACTTCCACTGGCAGGACGCCAATCTGCCGGCCGATGAGCTGGCCTGGCTGGAGGCGGAACTCGGCCGAGCCGCCGGTCCTGTCGTGGTGTTCGCCCACCAGCGCCTCGATGAAGACAAGGCCCATGCCGTGCGCAACGCGGCGGCGGTGCGTGCCCGACTGGAAAAGTCCGGCAAGGTGCTCGCCGTTTTCCAAGGTCATTCCCACAAGAACGCCTGCCAGCAGATCGCCGGCATCCCCTATGTCACGCTCGCGGCCATGGTCGAGGGTTCGGGGCCGGAAAACAGCAGCTACGCCCTGCTCGAGGTCCTGGCCGATGGCTCGCTGCGCGTGCAGGGGTTTCGTCGCCAGGCCCACCAAGAGTTCCTCCGCGCATGAAAACCCTCGCCCTGCTTCTCGGTCTTGCCGTCGCCGCACCGGCGGTGGAACCCGGTTTTGAATCGCTCTTCGACGGCCGCAGCCTGGAGGGCTGGAGCCATGACGGCAACTGGGGCGTGGTCGACGGCGTCATCGCCAGAACGGGTCGCGGCGGCTCGCTGGTGTATCGCCGCGCCAAGGTGCCCGATGATTTCGAACTGCGCTTCGACTGGAAGGTGGCAAAGGGCTGCAACAGCGGGGTCTATTACCGGCCCGGGCAGTACGAATACCAATTGCTCGACAACGCCCACAGTCCCTATGGCGAAAATCCGCGCCAGGCGGCGGCCTCGCTGTTTTTCTGCCAGGCACCGACCCGCGATGTCGTGCGTGCGTACGGCGAGTGGAATGAGGCGCGCATCGTCTGCAAGGGCACGGTCATCCAGCACTGGTTGAATGGCGAGAAGGTCATCGACTTTGACTACGCCGATCCGCGCTGGGCGGAGGCGGTGCGACTGCTGCGCATCCGCGGCGGCGAGCTGTCGGCGCGGGGGGCGCATCTGTCGCTCCAGGACCACGGCGCCGACGTCTGGTTTCGGAACCTGCGCTGGCGGGCGCTGGCGGCTGACGAAGCGCTCGTGAGCGAAAACCTGCAGCCGATGCCGGTGCCGCCGGCGGCTTTGACCAAGGAGCAGGAGCGGGTGCAACGCATGCTCGCCGAGCAGGGGCAATTGAAGCGGGGTCTGAAGCTGGGCCACGAGGAAATGCGCCGTTATCCAGCGCCTGAGGCACACCAGGGCGTGGCGGTGGATGCCGGGCACTTTTATGCCATCAGCAACCGTGCCATCGGCAAGTACCGCAGGAACACCGGCGAGCGTGTCGCCGGCTGGCAGGAGGCGAAGGGCGGTCGGCTCAAGCATCTGAATGCCGGCCTCGTGCTCGATGGACTGTTGTTTTGCGCGCACTCCAATTATCCGGAGCAGCCGGCGCAGAGTTCGGTGGAAGTTTGGGAGACGGACGGTTTGCAGCACCGGCAGACGATCGATCTGTCGCATGAGCCGGGATCGCTCACCTGGTTCGACCGGCGCGGTGTCTTTTGGTATGCCTGCTTTGCCGAGTACGCCCAAACCGGCGATCCGGCGAACACGCGACTCGTGCAGTTCGACAAGGATTGGAAGCGGCTCGCCGAATGGCGCTTCCCGCGCGAGGCGGTGGTTCGTTTTGGCGCCAACAGCGCCTCCGGCGGCGGCTTCGGTCCGGGAGGCTTCCTCTACTTCAGCGGCCACGATGCCCGAGAACTCTGCCTGATAGAACTGTCGGAGCAGGGCGACGCACCGGTCTGGCTCGGGGCGCTGCCGGTGAGTGCGCCCGGCCAGGCCTTCGCTTGGGATCCGGCAGTGCCGGGTCAGGTGTTCGGCATCGAGCGCAAGACGCGCGAGGTCATCCTCGGGCGGGTGACCGGTCCCTGAGCTGCATCAGGCTCGGGGCGGGCCGGCGCGATGCACGACGCAACGAAAGGCCCCGCCGGCGTCCTCCGGATCGAGCAGGGCGGCAGGTTGCTGTTTCGGTGGCAGACGCTGGGCGAGGAATTCGCCCAGCGTGCTGAATTCTGTTTCGCACCAGCCCAGGCTGCCGGCCCAGCGCTGCAGGTCGGTGAAGTTGATGTCTGCAGTGATGTCTTGTCGCCCGGGATTGGCATACACCGCCGCGCCTTCGAGCCTTTGATGCAGCAGGTAGGCGCGCAGCGTGCCACGCGGGCGACGCCGGTACAGTTCCGGAAAGGCGGCGCCGTAATCGACGGTCAGCATGGAGCCGCGTCGCCAGTGCGGCGCCCAGCCGCGCAGCCAGTCGCGCACGCTGCGGTGCAGTTCAACCCTCTGCCCCTCCGCTGCCTGCCAGGGTCCGAAGGCACTGAAATCGGCGCGCTCGCTGTCCGGCCAGGCCAGTTCGACGAGGTTTTCGCCGCCATCCGGCCGCACCTGCACTTCCTGCCAAGCTCCGTGGCGGCGTTCGAGCAGGTGGGCGGGGAAGGCGTCGAGCAGCTCGTTGTGGTAGATCAGCGCCTCGCCCTGAGTCGCGGCCAGGGCCTCTTTGAGGCAGTCGTGCCAAATCACCCATGAACCCAGGCGAGCGCGCTGGACGTCGCGCAGCACGGGCGAGGACTCGACGATGTGCCAGCGCCAGCGCAGGCGGCGCCAGAGGCCGGCGGCACGGCGCACGCCCGCCATCAGCGAGCCGTCGCCGGCTCCGACCTCGATGACGTGGCGAAGGCCGGGATGGGCGCGCGCCTCGGTCGCCAGCCAGCTCGCCACGGCGCTGCCAAAGGCCGGGAAGAGGGTGGCGGCGGTGGCAAAGTCGCCACGCGCACCGACGGTGCGGATGCGCCGGGCGTAGTAGCCGTTCTCCGGGTCGTGCAGGGCGCGCGCCATGAAGTCGGCGAACGACACACCCTGCGAGGGAACGGATGGGTTCACTGCTGGGCCTGCAGTTCCTCCATCGCCCACTTGTCCCAGGCGGCCCAGTCGTTGCCGAAATCCTCGCCGGCGAGGATGGTCAGCACGTCGCGGACCTCCTGGCTCTGCGGATGCTGGGGATTTTTCAGAAGGTTCATGAACAGCGGCATCTGCAGCTCGCGATTGCGGTTCATGAGGTCGGAGAAAAGCACGTCGAGCACGTCCGGATTGGTCTTGGGATCCACCAGAAAACCGGCGATGAGGCCGTAGTCCTCGTCGCTGGTCAGGTTGACCAGATGCTGGCTGGCGTTGACCTGGGCTTCGCCGTTGGTCTTCTTGATCAGCTCATGCAGGTCGCGCGCCATGTCCGGAATGTCCTTGTCCGAGCGCAGGATCTCGTCGATCAGCACGTCGCCTTCCTCGGCCGTCATCAGGCGCTGCCCGGGGTCCTCGGCCTTTTTGGCGGCGGGCGCGGTCGGCTGCGGGGTGTTGAGCAGGTTGGGCTCGGTACGAGTCGCCGGTCGTTCGGCGGTTTTCGGCGCGACCGGCGGCACGGCGGGTTCGCGGCCGGCGTACTGCCAGCCGAAGAACAGCGCGGCGACCAGGCCGGCGGCGGCGATGAGCAGGAGGATCTTGTTTTTACCGCTGGAGTCTTGGCTCATGGGATGTGGGACAGAATGACAACCGGGGCGTGTTCAAACAAGCGGCAATTTTGCCACTCACGGACGAATTTCCTCGCCGCTGACCGAGCTGGTGATCTTCATCTCCTCGCGGTGCAGGGTGGGATCGCTGCGGAAGGTCAGGCGCGCCAGGTACTTGCGTTCCAGATCGACGAGCAGCTCGCCGTCCTCGGTTTTCAGGCGCTGCATGACGTCGGGATGGACGACGACGATGAGGCTCTTATGCTCCTCGCGACCGGTGCCGAGGATGGCCGACAGGCGGCGCTGCAGTTCGACGCTCATGGTCGTGGTGGTCTTCACCTGGCCGTGGCCCTTGCAGTAGGGGCAGGGTTCGTAGAGGGCGCTGCTGAGCGACTCGTGCAGGCGCTGGCGGGTCATCTCCATGAGGCCGAACTGGCTGATCGGCAGCACCTGGGTCTTGGCCTTGTCGCGCTTCAGGTGGTCGAGCATGGACTTGTACACGGCCTGCTGGTCCTTGCGGTGCTTCATGTCGATGAAGTCGACCACGATCAGGCCGCCCATGTTGCGCAGGCGCAACTGGCGGGCGACCTCCTGGCCCGCTTCCAGGTTGGTTTCGAGGATGAGCTTGTCGACATCCTTCGAACCCTTGTTGCGACCGGTGTTGACGTCGATCGATACGAGGGCCTCGGTCTGGTCGATGACGATGTAACCGCCGCAGGGCAGCCAGACCTGGCGGTAGAAGGCGTTGTCGATCTGCTTCTGGATGCCGTAGTGCTCAAACAGCGCGGTCTGACCCTGGTAGAGGGTGATGCGGTTCTTGGCGCGGCGCGAGATCTGCGCGGCCATCTGCTGCATGCGTTCCACGGTCGCCGGGTCGTCGCAGGCGACTTCATCGATCTCGTCGGTGAGGAAGTCGCGCACCGTGCGCTCGATGAGTTCGGGTTCCTGGAAGCAGCAGACCGGCGCCTTTTTGCCGTCGCGGATGGCGACGATGTCGTTCCACTGCTCGATGAGCAGGCTGAGGTCGCGGATGATGTGGCGGTCGCGCTTGCCGGAGGCTTCCGTGCGCATGATCAGGCCCATGCCTTCGGGCAGGTTGACCTTTTCAACGATGCGGCGCAGGCGGGCCCGCTCCTTCGGGTCCTCGACCTTGCGCGAGATGCCGAACTGGTCGTTCTGGGGCATGAGCACGAGCAGGCGGCCGGCCAGCGAAATGTTGGTGGTGACGCGCGGGCCCTTGTTGCCGATGGGGCCCTTGGTGACCTGCACCATGATTTCGGAGCCGACCGGGTAGAGCGAGGGAATGTCCTTGGCCTCAATGCGCTTGCCCTTCTTCTTGTTGCCGCCGCGGGTGACTTCCTCCATGCCCTGATTGGAGAGGGCTTCCGGGATGGCGTCCCAGAAGTGCAGGAAGGCGTTCTTGTCGAGACCGATGTCGATGAACATGGCCTTCAGGCCCTGCTCGATGTTCTTGACGCGGCCCTTGTAGATCGAGCCGACGATGGTGCTCGTGCCAGTGCGCTCGATGGTGTACTCCTCGAGCACGCCGTTGTCGAGCAGGGCGACCCGGTTCTCGAGTTTTTCGCAGTTGATGACCAGGCGGGTGCCCTGGCGGATGTCTTTTTTTCCGGTGATGAATTCCTTGATTCGCTGCACGATTCCAAGTGGCATAAGAGTGGGGTGGTTAGGGTGAAAGGGGGTTACTGACGGAAGAGTCGGCGGAAGAAACCGCCTGGGGCCGGGGCGGGTTCGGCGGCGGGCGGCGGCGGGCTCTGGCCCTGGCCGTTTTGAAACATCGGCGCGCGGCGCACCGGCACGGCCTTCGGCACGGTGCGACTGTTGCGCACGCCGGCACTGCCGGCGCGGTCGGCCTCGCGACGAATGCTCGGGGCGCTGGCAGCGGCACGGCTGCGCGGCGCGGTGTCGGTTGCCTCGCGTTCGGGCTCGGTACCGACGTCGCCATCCTCCTCCTGGCCGAGGCCGGCGAGCAGGATGGGGGAATCTTCGTAGCTGACGACCTCGATCTTGTTGAAGTCACCCTTGACCTCCGGGATCGGTTCGGGTTTGATTTCGTAACCGTTGTCGAGGGCGAGCGCCTGCTCGAGCACGCGGTGGGCCACGGGCGCCGCACAACCGCCGCCGGACTTGCCGCCCTGGACGAGGATGCAGACGGCGAACTTGGCGTTCACGTAGGGGGCGAAGCTGATGAAAAGGGTGTGGTTGTCCTCGACGCGGACGTTTTTCTCCGTGCGGCGCCAGTTTTGGGCGGTGCCGGTTTTGCCGGCGACCTCGACGCCGGAGATGCGCGCGCCGCGGGCGGTGCCGCCCTGGGCGTTGACCACCTTCCACATGCCGTTGCGCACGGTTTCGAGATCCTTTTCGGCGAAGTGCTCCAGCAGGTCGGTGCGCAGTTCCGGCTGCTTTTCCAGAACGAGCTGGTCGCCGTCCATGACCTTCTTGAGCAGGTGCGGCTTGTAGGCTTTGCCGGCGGCGAGGGCGGCGGTGACGCTGGCCATCTGCAGGGGCGAGGCGAGCACGCTGCCCTGGCCGATCGAAACGTTGGCGGTGTGGCCGTTGCTCCAGCGCTCGTTCGGGCTGGCCTGGCGCAGCCAGTCGGGATTCGGCAGGATGCCGGGATCGTCCTCCTCAAGCTCGATGCCGGTGCGCTGGCCGAGGCCGAGCATGGCGCCCACACGGGTGATGCTGTCGACCCCGGCAGTGTTGCCGTACTGGTAGAAGTAGCAGTTGCAGGAGCGCATGAGGGCGTCGCTCAGCTCGAGTGAGCCGTGGGAGCCGCCGCTTTGGCGCTTGATCCAGCATTGCATGGCCTTGCTGCCGTAGGTGACGCTGCCGGCGCAGTTGTAGCGATGGTTCTGAATGCCGGCGATGCAGCCGGCGAGGGCGATGGGCACCTTGTAGGTCGAGCCGGGCACGAAGCTGCGGATCGAGCGGTTGAGCAGGGGCACCGTGCGGTTGCCGAGCAGCTCATCCCAGTCGGACTGCTTGATGCTCGGGATGAAGCGGTTCGGGTCGTAGTTGGGCACCGAGGCCATGGCCAGCACCTCGCCGCTCTGCGGCTGGATCACGACCACCGAGCCGCGGCCGATCTTGCCGTCGAGCAGGGCGCGCTCGGCGATGAACTGGATGCGGGCGTCGAGGGTCAGGTAGACGTCATCACCCTTGCGCGGCTCCTCATAGCTGACTTCGCCGACCGGCCGGCCGCGCTCGTTGAGCTGCATGGTGCGCACGCCCGGCTTGCCACGCAGGTGGCTGTCGAAGCTTTTCTCGACACCGGCACCGCCGAATTCATCGGGCATGTAGTAGTCCCAGCCCTTGCGTTCCTCGACCGAGACGCGCTGGTCGTCGGGCATGCGCACGTAGCCGAGCAGGTGGCAGGCGAGGGCGCCATAGGGGTAGATGCGGGTGCCGCGGGCGGCGACGGTGACGCCCGGCAGACCGAGGTTGTGTTCGGCGAACTGGCTGAACTCGGCAAAGCTGAGATTGTCGCGGTACACCCAGGGAATGGCGCCGCCGAAGCTGCGGTAGTGGACGCGCAGGGAGTCGGAGTTGTAGGGAGTGGCCAACCCCATCTCGTTGAGGCGGGTGATGATGAGTTCCTGGAACATCGTCACGATGTCCGGCTCCAGGCGGCGGCGCGGCAGGCCGCGGTCAAGGAACTCGAAGGCCACCGTCGGCACCTCCATCTTCTTGATGCGGCACTGGCGCACGTATTCGTCGTAGACCTCGCGCAGGTTGACCTGCACCTCGAAGCTGGCCTTGTTGCTGGCGAGCACGAGGCCGTTGCGATCCTTGATCTCACCGCGCACGCCGGGGATGCGGGCGCGTTGCAGGCGCGCCTCCGGCACCTTGACGACGAATTCCGCATGGCGGTCGATCTGCAGCGACCAGAGCCGGTACACAAGCAGCCCGAACCCGCACAGCATGGCGAGGGTGAGCAGGTGCAGCCGGAAGCGGTATTTAACGACCATCGAAGGAGAGTCTGAGGCCCTCGTACTTGATCTCGTAACGGGACAGGCCGGCGAGCATGTACAGGAGCAGGAAGAGCAGGGGGGCGGCGAGCATGGCGAGCAGGGCCGCGGTGACGATTTTGGTCCAGATGACGGGCGGGAAGTAAAAGCTGCCGCGGCCGAGGGTGAGCACGAGGTATTCGGCGAGCAGCCAGAGGGAAGTGGTGAAGCCGACCATCACCACCGGCAGTTCAAGCCGGCCGCGCTTGAACAGCGGTCGCACACCCTGCAGGAACATGCCGAGCACGCCGAACAAAAAGAAGGAAATGCCGAGGCCGAAGCCGGTGGCGGAGAGTTCGTCGGTGCCGGTCATCAGCGATTGCGCGGCCTGGCTGGCGGCACCGGCCGGCATGTGGCGCGCGTCCCAGAGGGTGCCGGCGACGAAGGCCAGCAGGATCATCACCGGGAAGGGCACGGCGACCGAGGCGGCGAAGAAGAAGACCGGCGGCAGGAACAGGGTGGCGTAGTGCGCCATCGGGATGCCCGGAATGAACTCCTGCACCACGAAGGTGACGAGCAGCAGCAGGAGGGTGACGGGATAGAAAAGCATGACCTTCCTACGGCTCGGTTTCGGGCTGCATTTCCACCACGAAGACATGCTCCAGCGTCGAGAAGTCCGCAGCCGGCTCGACGACGGCGACGCCAAACAGCTCGCGGTTTTCGAAGCGCTTGACCCGGCCGATCAGCAGGCCGGGGGGGAAGACGCCGCCCTCGCCGGTGGAGAAGACGTTGGCACCGGGGGTGATGAGGGCGTTCTTGCTGAGGAACTGCAGGCGCAGGTCGGGGCGCAGGTCGAAGCCGCCGCGTTCGCCGGCGACGATGCCCTGCTCAAGGGTGCCGTCGACGCGCGCCGAGACGCGGCAGGTCTCATCGGTGAGCAGGATGACCTCGGCCAGGTGCGGGGCGAGCTTGCCGGTCTTGCCGATCAGGCCCGAGGCGCTGATCACGGGGCTGTCGGTGGCAAGGCCGTCGAGCGATCCCTTGTCAATGATCATCGTGTTCCACCAGGTGCTGGAGACGCGCTTGACGACGCGCGCGGCCGTCATCTTGAAGGGGCTGCTCTGCTTGAAGCCGATCAGGCCACGCAGTTTGTTCGACTCCTCCTGCAACTGGGCATACTTTTGCGAGACGATGCGCAGGCGCTCGACCTCAAGCAGCAGCCGCTCATTCTCGCGCTTGAGCTCGCGCGGATCACCGGTGGGGGTGGCGATCTCGGAGAGGCCGTCCTCGACCGCGCCGCTGGCGTGGATGAAGGGCGACAGCACCGCCATGACCCGGTCCTGAACGCGGCGTGTCACGGCCGTGTCCAGCGTGAACATCGCCAGGACGCCCGCGAGAAACAGGAACAGCGCCAGTAAGTTCAGTTTGTTCATGGCAGGTTGCCGGATGGACGGCGGGCCGCGCGGGGCATGGAAGCGCTGCGTCGGCGCCGGCCGCGCCTCAGACTTCCGTCGTGCTCACCTTGCGCAGGAACTCCAGCTCGCTGAGCACGCGCCCGGTGCCCTCGCCGACGGCGCTGAGTGGATCCTCGGCGACGTGGACCGGCAGCGCGGTCTCCTCCTGCAGCAGCTTGTCGAGACCGCGCAGCAAAGCGCCGCCGCCGGCCAGCATGATGCCGCGGTCGACCAGGTCGGCGGAGAGTTCCGGCGGGCAGCGCTCGAGGGTGGTGCGCACGGCGTCGATGATGGCGTTGAGCGGTTCCAGCATCGCCTCGCGGACTTCCTGGCTGGTGATGGTGATCGTCTTCGGCAGACCGGCGACCATGTCGCGGCCCTTGACCTCCATCGTCGTCTCCTTGCCGAGCGGGAAGGCCGAGCCGATGCGCAGCTTGATCTCCTCCGCCGTGCGCTCGCCAATCATCAGATTGTAGGCGCGCTTCATGTAATTGATGATCGCCTCGTCGAGTTCGTCGCCGGCGACGCGGACGCTGCGGCTGTAGACGATGCCGCTGAGCGAGATGATGGCCACCTCGGTGGTGCCGCCGCCGATGTCGACGATCATGTTACCCGCCGCCTCCTGGACCGGCAGGCCAACGCCGATCGCCGCGGCCATCGGTTCCTC